>NZ_CALWUN010000001.1 GCF_944384735.1 uncultured Agathobaculum sp.
ATCTTGCCGTTTTCGTCCTTGACGACCTCGTTGCACTTGACGATATAGGCGCCCATCAGGCGCACCTCGCCGTCCGGCTTTAAGCGCTGGAACTTCGGAGGCGGCACCTCGGCAAAGTCGCTCTTTTCGATATACAGCTCGCGCGTGAATGGTACCTTGCGCGTACCCGCAGCTTCATCGCGCGGGTTGTTCGGCACGTCGAATTCCCCGCACTTGTCCTCGGGGTAGTTGGTGATAACGAGCTTGACCGGCTCAGTCACCGCCATGCGGCGCAGCGCGGTCTCGTTGAGCTCCTCGCGGATGCAGTGCTCGAGCAGCTTGATGTCGACGAGCGAGTCGGCCTTGGCCACGCCCGCGCGCTGGACAAAGTCCAGAATGGCGCTCGGCGTGTAGCCGCGGCGGCGCAGCGCGCACAGCGTGGGCATGCGCGGGTCGTCCCAGCCCTCGACGTGGTTCTCAAATACCAGCTGACGCAGGTAGCGCTTGGACATAACGGTGTGCGTCACATTCAGGCGCGCGAACTCGCGCTGCTTGGGGTGGTGCGGCAGCGGGCAGTTGTCCACGACCCACTCGTACAGCGGGCGGTGGTTCTCGAACTCGATCGAACACATCGAGTGCGTGATGCCCTCGATCGCGTCCTGAATCGGGTGCGCGAAGTCGTAGAGCGGATAGATGCACCACTGGTCGCCCTGGCGGTGGTGATGCGCGCGCACGATGCGGTAGATCGCCGGGTCGCGCAGGTTCATGTTCGGGCTCGCCATGTCGATCTTGGCGCGCAGCGTCTTGGACCCGTCGGCAAACTTGCCCGCGCGCATATCGGCGAACAGCTGCAAATTCTCCTCGACCGGACGGTTACGGTACGGGCTTTCCTTGCCCGGCTCGGTCAGCGTGCCGCGGTAGGCGCGCATCTCCTCCTGCGTCAGGTCGTCGACATAAGCCTTGCCGTCCTTGATGAGGGCGACCGCGCAGTCGTAACAGGTCTCAAAATAGTCCGAGCCGTAGAACACGCCGCCGTTCGGCTCCTCGCCGGTCAGCCACTTGATGTCCTCCCAGATGGAGTCGACATACTCGGTGTCCTCCTTGACCGGGTTGGTGTCGTCATAGCGCAGGTTAAAAAAGCCGCCGTACTTTTTTGCGATCGACCAGTTGATAAAGATCGCCTTGGCCGAGCCGATGTGCAGGTAGCCGTTCGGCTCAGGCGGGAAACGGGTGTGGATTTTTTCGGTCAGCCCGGCCGCAAGGTCGGCGTCGATGATCTCGGTCAGAAAGTTGTTTACATTTTCCATCATAGCGTTTGTTTTCCCCCAAATACCGAATTAAAGCGCCTTGGCGCAGCGGTCGAGCCGCTCGAGCACTTTGTCGCGGCCGAGAATACCCATCACGGTCTGCAGGTCGGGCGCGTTCTGCCGCCCGGCGACCGCGACGCGCACGACCATCGACACATCGCCGACCGCGCCCTTGTACTGCGCCGGATTGGCCTTGTAGGCCTTGGTGTCGGACGCATAGCCGTGCTTGTCCGCGATCTGCTTCATCTTTTCAAAGAATTCGTCCGGCGTGTCGGTCTCGCTGAACACGCCCGCGAAATCGGCGAGGATGGCCTTGGCGTCCCCGGCAGACACGCGCGCGGGCATGGTGTAGTCCGGCTGGAACAGTTCGTCGAACATGAAGTCCATGTAGCCCTTGGCATCCGACCAGAGCGCGAGGTCCTTGCGCGGCTTTTTGCCGCCGCGGCCGATCGCAAGATATGCCTTGGAGAAGGCCGGGTCGCGCGTCAGCAGGTCGTGAAACGGCTTGTCGTTCTTTTCGCTCCACGCGGCGATGTGGTCGTAGACCGTGTCGGCCGACATGCGCGAAATGACGTTTTTGGACACGTCATGCAGCTTTTCGATGTCAAACAGCGCGCCCGAACCGCTCATCTTCTTGGTCGAGAACGGAAAATCGTTCATCGGCAGGTCGGGATTGGCGCGCCGCCACTCCTCGAAGTTGGAGTTTAGCAGCGTCATCAGGTATTCGAGCACCGCGGGAACCGGATAGCCCTGCTGCTCGTAGAACGTCAGCGCCAGCTCGGGATCCTTGCGCTTGGACAGCTTGCGCTTGCCGCCGGTCTCGGGGTCGAGTTTCATCAGCTGCGCGGTGTGCGCGTACTTGGGCGCTTTCCAGCCCATCGCGCGGAACAGCTGCAGATGCACCGGCAGCGTCGCGAGCCACTCCTCGCCACGCACGACGACGGTCGTGCCCATCAGGTGATCGTCTACCACATGCGCGAAGTGGTAGGTCGGAATACCGTCGGACTTCAAAATGACGACGTCCTGATCGTTCTCGGTGACCTCCATCTTGCCCTTGACCAAATCCTCGTGGCGGATCTTATGCTCGATGCTTCCCCCCGAGCGGAAGCGCACGACGTACGGCGTGCCTTTCGCGAGCTCGGCCTCGATATCCTCCATCGGGCGGTCACGCCAGACGGCGTACTTGCCGTAGTAGCCGAAGTTTTCCTTGTTCTGCTCCTGCGCGGTGTGCGCCGCAGCCAGCTCGTCCTCGGTGCAGAAGCAGGGATAGGCCATGCCATGCTCGATCAGGCTCTTGGCGAAGGTCTGATAGATCTCCGCGCGCTGGCTCTGGCGGTACGGGCCGTAGGCGCCGTTGTCGCCTTCGAGCGTCGCGCCCTCGTCAAACGGCAGGCAGAACGAGGAGAACGCCTCGATGATGGTCTGCACGCCGCCTTCAACCTCGCGTTTCTTGTCGGTGTCCTCGATGCGCAGGTAGAACACGCCGCCCGACTGGTGCGCCAGACGCTCGTCGACCAGCGCGCCGTATAGGTTGCCCAGATGCATAAAGCCGGTCGGACTCGGGCCCATGCGGGTCACCTTGGCGCCTTCGGGCAGGGTGCGCTTCGGGTAGCGCGCCTCAATCTCCTCGGGCGTGGTATGGATATGCGGCAGCAAAACGTCCGCAAGATGCTTGTAATCCATGTTGTTCACTCCAACTTCCAGATGAGGGCATTTTCGCCCATGATAGGAATATTTTATCACAGCACGACACATGACGCAAGGCAAAAACCGCACCAATCGACGCCTTCCGCCGCGCGGCTTTTTGAAGTGCGCAGGGCAAAAAAGCGGCGCGGCCTGTGCCGCGCCGCTTTTTTGCCCTGCTGTTACGGATTGACCGTTTTGTCCTTGGTATTCGCGCCGGTGTCAGCCGTGCCGTTTGTCGTGCCGGTGTCCGAGCCGGTCATGTCGTCTACGCCGTCACGGATGGCGTTGCCTGCATCGTCGACCCCGTCGCTGATGGCGTTGCCCGCGTCATCCAGACCGTTTTCGATATCGTCGCCGACCGTATTACCATTGTCGACCACGCCGTCGCCGTTCTGGTCGGCGGGTGCGCCGTTCTGGTTGTCGGTCATGCTGTTGTCCGTGCCGCTATCCTTGGTTTCGTCGGTCGTGTTGCCGCAGCCGCAGCCAAACACCAGCGTCAGCGCGGCCAGAAGCGCGATAAGCCTTTTCATTGCAATTCCTCCTTGTGCATTTGCCCATAGTATAAGAGGAATGTGCGGAATTATACGCGAAAATCAATTTTTTGCAAATGTGCGAGCACGACCGCCGCCGTTAGTCCGGTCACCAGCCCGAGCGGCACGCTCATCACGAGCAGCCACGGCAGGTACGCGACCACCGCGCCCGTTTGCATCCAGATGACCGCCGCGATAATTTGCCCGATGTTGTGCGCTGCCGCGCCCGCGACGCTGACGCCGAGCACCGAGCAGAATTTTCCCTCGGCACGCAGCAGCAGCCCCATGACGGCGAGCGCCAGCAGGCCGCCGAACAGCGAAAACAAAAACGCCGTCACGCTGCCCATCAGCAGGCTGGACAGCGCTACGCGGCACAATACGATAACGAGCGCGTCGCGCGCGGACAGCCTTGTCAACGCGAACAACGTCACGACGTTGGCAAGGCCGAGTTTGACCCCGGGCACGGGCACGATGGCGTCGAGCGGGAACAGCCGCTCGACGAGCGACAAAACGACCGCCAGCGCGGTCAGCATGCCGCACAGCGTCAGCTTTTTCGGCTGCATCTTCGTCCCCTCCCCTTGCTTAGGATACGATGGCGTCGATCTCGCCCGTCTCGCCCACGAGCTTCAAAATCACCCGGTTGGGCAGGCAGACCGCGACCTGCCCCGCGTGCGTCAGCGTGCCTGTGCGTACGCAGACCTGATCGTGGCAGTCGGCCGACGCCACGCGCGCGGTCCTGCCCGCGAGCACGATCACGTTATGTCCGTCGAGGTCGATCGTGCGGTTGGTGTCGTCAGTCAGCAGGACGCGCTCAACCAACACATCGTCCTGCCAGACCTCGGTATAGAGCTGCCCGTCCGACGCGCCCCACGCCAGCCACGCCGTCAGCGCGGTGGCCAGCGCCAGCACGGCGGCGATGATAACGAAATCGCCCCACTTGAGCCTACTGCGCATCGTTGTACCCCTTGTCCGCACCGAGGAAAGTGTAGATGCAGGCCGACGCGACCGCGTCGGTCGTGTACACCTGCTTTTCGCTGGTCACAAAGATGGCCGCAATGCCGTTTTGCGCGCAGAACGCCATGCCGTCCTCCAGCCCCATGACGAACAGCGCGGTCGTCAGCGCGTCCGCGCGGGTCGAGCTTTCGTCGACCACAGTCACGCTGCGCAGGCCGGTGTCTGCCGGATAGCCGGTCGCGGGATCAAAAATGTGGTGGTAGCGCTTGCCGTCCTGTTCAAAATAGCGCTCATAATCGCCCGAGGTAACGACCGACTTGTCCTGCACCTCGACGGTCGCAACGTAGTCCGCCGTGTCGTCCGGGTCGCCCACGCCGATCGTCCAGCCGCCGCCCTCACGCGCCGGGTTTGCGCCGAACGCGCCGATGTTGCCGCCCAGCTGCACGAGCGCGCCCGTGGCCGCGCCCTCGTCCTGCGCGGCGAGCACATCCGCCGCCGCGTCGGTCGCAAAGCCCTTGCCGATGCCGCCGAGGTCGATCTGCGCACCGTTTTTCAGCTGCACCTGATTGTCCCCGAGCAGAACAATGTTCTCATAGCCGACCTTGGCCAGCGCCGCTTCGATCTCGGCCTGCGCGGGCACATGCGCGTTTTCCGTGTTAATGCTCCACAGGTCGGTCAGCGTCGCCATCGTCGGGTCGAACGCGCCGCCGGTCAGTTCTGCATACTGTACTGCCGCCTCAATTGCGGCATAGGTCTCGTCGCTGACCGTGCAGACCGTACCGTCCGCGTGGTTCAGGCGGTACAGGTCGCCGTCCTCGCGCGTGCGCGACAACGCAGGCTCGAGCGCGTTGACCGTCTGCTCGCAGGCGAACGCCGCCTCGCGCGCCGTGTCCTCGCTTTCCCCGCAAACGGTGACCGACATAAATGTGTCCATCGCAAAAAAGTCCGCCGTGTAGGACGCAGGCTTGGCCGCGCAGGCTGTCAGTGTCAAAAGCAGCAAAAATGTCGCAAAAATCCGCTTCATACCGTGCTCCTCATTGCAAAAAGTCCTGTCTCATTATAATACACCGCCACGCGATGCGCAAGGGCAGCTTTAGTGATGCGCCGTTTTGTGACTCAGTCACAGAAGGGACCGCGTCCTTGTGGTATCATACAGACACTAAGAAAAAAATAGCAAAGGAGCATGTAAGATGGCTGTACTGCATATCACGAAAGACAATTTTGAAGAGCAGGTCCTGCAGAGCGATAAGCCTGTACTGCTCGATTTCTGGGCAAGCTGGTGCGGTCCCTGCCGCATGGTTTCCCCCATTATTGACGAAATCGCCGCCGAAAAGGGCGATATCAAGGTCGGCAAGGTCAACGTCGACGAGCAGCCCGAGCTGGCCGGGGCATTCCAGGTCATGAGCATCCCGACGCTTGTGGTCATGAAAAAAGGCAAGGTCGTAAACCGCACGATGGGCGCGCAGCCCAAGGCACAGATCCTCTCCATGTTTTGACACCTTCTACTCTACCACCCTTTTATTTTTCCCACACCCACGCAAAAGCGCTGCGGCCGCAAGGCCACAGCGCTTTTACACGTTTATACGGTCAACCGAGCACGACCTTGTGGAAAGTCTTTTTGCCCTTTTTGACCATGCGTTCCTGCTGGAAGAAATCCTTGTCCAGCATGGTCTTGAAATCCGAGACCTTGTCGCCGTCGATCGACACGCCGCCGCCCTGCACGAGCTTGCGTGCCTCTCCGTTGGACGCGGCAAGGCCGCACTTGACCAGCAGCGTCAGCACACCGATCTGGCCGTCCGCGAAGTCCGCATCGGTCAGCGTGGTCGTCGGCATGTTTTCGCTCGAGCCGCCGCCCGCAAAGATGTTCTTGGCGGCCTCCATCGCCTTGTCGGCCTCCTCCTTGCCGTGCACCAGCGCGGTCAGCTCGTAGGCGAGGATCTCCTTGGCCTTATTCAGCTGCGCGCCCTCCCACTTGTCCATTTCCTCGATCTGCTCGAGCGGCAGGAAGGTCAGCATGCGGATACATTTAAGCACGTCCGCGTCGTCGACGTTGCGCCAGTACTGGAAGAAGTCATAGGGCGAGGTCTTGTTCGGGTCGAGCCAGACGGCGCCCGCCGCGGTCTTGCCCATCTTCTTGCCCTCGCTGTTGAGCAGCAACGTAATGGTCATCGCGTGCGCGTCCTTGCCCAGCTTGCGGCGGATCAGTTCGGTGCCGCCGAGCATGTTCGACCACTGGTCGTTGCCGCCGAACTGCATGTTGCAGCCGTAGTGCTGGAACAGGTAGTAGAAGTCGTAGGACTGCATGATCATGTAGTTGAACTCGAGGAAGCTCAACCCCTTTTCCATGCGCTGCTTATAGCACTCGGCGCGCAGCATATTGTTGACCGAAAAGCATGCGCCAACCTCGCGCAGCAGCTCGATATAATTCAAATTCATCAGCCAGTCGGCGTTGTTGACCATCTGCGCCTTACCTTCACCGAATTCGATGAACCGCTCCATCTGCTTTTTGAAGCAGGCGCAGTTGTGTTCGATCGTTTCGACCGTCATCATCGAGCGCATATCGGTGCGGCCGGACGGGTCGCCAACCATGCCGGTGCCGCCGCCAATGAGCGCGATCGGCTTGTTGCCCGCCATCTGCAAACGCTTCATCAGGCACAGCGCCATGAAGTGGCCGACATGCAGGCTGTCCGCCGTCGGGTCGAAACCGATGTAGAATGTCGCCTTACCGTTGTTGATCATTTCGCTGATTTCCTGCTCGTTAGTCACCTGCGCGATCAGCCCGCGCGCCTTGAGTTCATCGTAAAGTGTCATGTGTGATTACTCCCGCATCTATTTTAATTTTTAGTTTATCCCGGTTCTGCCGCCGCCCCGCTCACGGGGCGCGCTCCTTATACCGCTCGTCAATGATGACCATACGCTATCCCTCCTGCCGTGCCGCGTCGAGGAGTTCCTCGGCATTGCGGCGCGCCGCGTCCGAAATCTGCTCGCCGGACAGCAGCCGCGCGATCTCGTCGACCCGGTGCATCCGGTCCATCGGGCTGACCGCAGTGAAGCTGCGCCCGCCCTGCACCGACTTGGCAATGCGCAGGTGGTGGTCGCCCATCGCCGCGATCTGCGGCAGGTGCGTGACGCACAGCGTCTGCTTCTTCTTGGCAATCACATGCAGCTTACGCGCGATCTGCTGCGCCGCGTGGCCGGAAACGCCGGTGTCGATCTCGTCGAAAATCAGCATACCGACCTCTTCCCCTGCCGTCAGCACATTTTTGAGCGCCAGCATGATACGGCTGAGTTCGCCGCCGGAGGCCACCTTGGATAACGGTTTTTCCGGCTCACCCGGGTTGACCGAAATTTCAAAGGTCACGGTGTCAAAGCCATGCGCCGCCAGCTTTGCGCCCGTATGCACCGCCACGCGCATTTTGACCTTATCCATATCCAGCCCGGCCAGTTCGCGCACGATCTCGGCCTCGAGCCTTGCTGCTGCCTCGCGCCGCTTGGCGGTGATCTCAGCGGCGAGCCGCTTGGCTTCGGCCAGTTCCGCGCGGTACTGCTCGCGCAGCGCGTCGCGCCGGTTGTCCGAGTCGGCCAGCGTTTCCAGCTCGACTGTGATACGGTCGTGATACGCCATAATTTCCGCAATCGTGCCGCCGTATTTCTGCTTGAGGCGGTAGATCAGGTCGAGCCGCTGCTCGACCCATTCGCGCTCGGAAGCGGAAAAATCGAGGTTGTCGCTGCGGCTGACCACACTGTCGCGCAGGTCGGCAGCCAGCAGCCGCACCTCCTCGGCCTGTTCGGCCATCGCGTCGAACGCCTCTGACACCTCGTGCAGCGAGGAGAGCGCCGCCGACACCTGATCGAGCAACGCGCACGCACCGCCTACCTCGTCGTCGCCGGAAAGCGCCAGTCGTGCCTGTTGCAGCGCGCCCGCAATTTTGCCCGCGTGATCGAAATACACCTTGCGTTGGGCGAGCGTTTCGTCCTCGTCGGGCTGCAGCGCCGCCTGTTCGATCTCCTCCTTGTGAAAGGACAGCATGTCGATGCGCTGCAAGCGCTCCTGTTCTCCGGTCTCGAGCGCGGTGATCTCGCGCCGCAGAGTCAGCAATGCCTGATACCGCGGACGGTACTGTGCGAGCAGCCCGTCCAGCCCGGCATAGCCGTCGAGGTAGTCGATATGGTGCTGCTCATCCAGCAGCTTCTGGCCGTCGTTCTGGCCGTGAATATCAATGAGGAACGGCGCCAGCTGCCGCAGCACGGACACCGAAACCGGCTTCATATTGACCCGGCAGGTGCTTTTGCCGTCCGCCGTGATCTGCCGCTGGATGTGCAGCGTATCCGGTTCGTCGCCCGTAAGCGAAAGCTCATCCAGGAGCGCCGTCAGCCCACTCGACAGGCCGGAAAACACCGCGCTGACAAAGCCCTTGTCCGCGCCCGCGCGCACCAGATCGCGGCTGACGCGCCGGCCGAGTATCGCGCCGACCGAGTCGATCACGATCGACTTGCCCGCGCCGGTCTCGCCGGACAGCACGGTCAGTCCGTCCTCCAGCTCGATATCCGCCCGCTCAATAACCGCGATATTTTCAATGTGGAGTAATTGCAGCATCGCCGCGTCCTCCCTTTTCACTTCAAAATGTCCTGCGCCTGCCGGCAGAAGCGCGCGGCGCTCTCGTTGTCGCGCATAACAGCGAACACCGTGTCGTCGCCGCCCAGCGTGCCCACCACATCGGACGCGCGCATCGCATCAATCGCCATCGCGGCCGCCTGCCCAAGTCCGGGCAGCGTCTTGATGACCACCATGTTCTGCGCGGCGTTGATCTCGGTGACGCACTCCCGGAAGATGTTGCGCAGGCGGGACGTAAAGCTGTCCGCCGCGCCCGCAGCCGCGGCTGTGTATTTATATTTACCGGTCTCAGCCGACAGCGACTTGATCAGCCGCAGCTCCTTGATGTCGCGCGACACCGTCGCCTGCGTGGTGTTGTACCCGAGCGCACGCAGATGGTCGGTCAGATCCTCCTGCGTTTCGATCTCAAACCGGTCGATGAGTTCAAGGATTTTTGCCTGTCGTTGAAATTTCATGTTCCGCCCCCCGTCAGAGCTTTTGCTGTAAAATCTGATAAAAACTAAGTCCCTTGAGGCGCACCAAGCGGGTGCGCAGCGATGAGCGCGTGATCTCGACACGATCGTCCGGCCGGATGGCAAAGCCCTGCCCGCCATCCGCCGACAGGAACACCTCGCTGCCGCCTTCGCAGGCTGCGCTGAGCGAAATACGCCGCTCGGGCGCAAAGACAAACGCCTTGGCCGTCAGCGCATGCGCGCAGATCGGGATCACCGCGATGTTTTCCGCGCTCGGCTCGATCACCGGGCCGCCTGCGGACAGGCCGTAGGCCGTTGTGCCGGTCGGCGTAGCAACGATCAGGCCGTCGCCGCTAAAGCCGGTCACCTGTTCATCATCTGCGGCAAAGCGCACGCGCACCACGCGGAACGCTGTGCCCTTGGCCAGCACGATGTCGTTGAGCGCATCGTTTTCATATACCACACGCCCCTGCCGCTGTACCGCCACATGCAGCATCATGCGGCTGTCGATCGTGTAATCCCCGTCAAACAGCTTTTCCATCTGGGTAAGCTCGGCCGGTTCCAGCTCGGTCATAAAGCCGACGTGGCCGACGTTAACGCCCAACATGGGCAGCTCCTGCTGCGCGGCTGCGCGCGCCAGACGCAGCATCGTGCCGTCCCCGCCAAGCGCGACCGCCAGATCGGCAACACGCACCGCGTCGCTGGTCTCCATATAATCCACGCCCTCTATCGCGGGTACGGATGTGCGGAACTGCAGCGGCAGCATCAGCCGCACGCCCTCGCGCCGCAGCAGGCCGCAGACCTGCGGCAGCACGGCGCGTGCGCCTTCCTTGCGCGTATTGGGATAGATAAAAATCGTTTTCATCCGCTTCAGCCGTCCAATTCGTCATGGGCCTGCTGCACAACCTCGTTTAGGTCGGGCACACTGTCCCCGCCCTGCTTGCACAGGTAGCCCAGAAACTCAATATTACCCTCCGGCCCCTTGATGGGCGAGAAGGTCACGTCACGCACGGCAAATCCCGCTGCGCGCGCGTTTTCGACAAACTGCTCAAGCACTTCCAGATGGAGCGACGGCTCGCGCACAACGCCCTTTTTGCCGACCTTGCCCTTGCCCGCTTCAAACTGCGGCTTGATCAGACATGCGACGCGCCCGTCCGCCGTCAGCAGGTTCGACACGACCGGCAGCACCAGCCGCAGCGAGATGAACGACACGTCGATCACGCAAAGCGACGGCGTCTCCTCCAGCATATCAGGCGTGACATAGCGGATATTGGTGCGCTCCATGCACTTGACGCGGGCATCCTGCCGCAGACTCCACGCCAGCTGGCCGTAGCCTACGTCGATCGAATAGACATAGGCCGCGCCGCGGCGCAGCAGGCAGTCGGTAAAGCCGCCGGTCGACGCGCCGACGTCCATGACGATCAGCCCCGCGGGGTCGATCGCGAAATAGTCAAGCGCCTTTTCGATCTTCTTGCCTCCGCGCGAGACAAAGGCGTTTTCGTTGCCGCGCACCTCAAGTTCGGCGTTTTCGTCCACCATGTCGCCCGCCTTGCCGGCCTTCTGCCCGGCGATATAGACGATGCCCTCCATGATGGCGGTTTTCGCGCGCTCGCGCGAGGGGCAAAGCCCTTTTTCAAACAGCAGTACGTCCAGACGTTTTTTAGCCAAGGCCGTCTCCCTTCCCCTGTCGGTTGTCAAGCACAAACGCCGCGATGCCCGCAGCGTCCAATCCACAATGGCGATATAATTCGCCCACACTGCCGTGCGGCAAAAAGCGGTCGCCGGTGTTGCGCCGCACAGTCTTGCCGTCTCGGCGCGCGGCGATCCACTCGCCCAGGCTGCCGCTGTCGACCACATCCTCGATAACGACCATCCAGCCGGACAGCTCTGCTGCCTGCGCTTTCAGCGTTTCTTCCAGTGCTGGGCTGATCTCATTCACCTTATAGACCTGCGCCCGCACGCCCTTTTGCGCCAGCACCTCTGCTGCTTCCACCGCTTCGTTGACCAGCACGCCGTATGTGATCAGCGTAACCTCGTAGCCGGCGGCTTCGCGCACGCGCACCAGCGCCCCCTGCGACGCATCCGTGCGGAACGCGCCCTCGCCCCCGCGCGGATAGCGGATGGCAACCGGGCCGGTCTCATGGTAAAGCGCACGCGACATCATGCTGCGCAGCTCGGCAAAGTTTGCCGGACAGAAAATCTTGACCCCCGGCACCGAGCGCAGGTAGGCCACGTCCAGCACGCCGTTGTGCGTCGCGCCGTCCGCGCCGACAATGCCCGCACGGTCGACGCAGAACACGACATGCAGGTGCTCGATGGCAACATCATGCACCAGCTGGTCGTAAGCGCGCTGCAAAAAGGTCGAATAAATCGCCACAACCGGCACCAGCCCCTGCGCCGCCATGCCGGCCGCCATCGCGACCGCATGCTCCTCAGCGATGCCGACATCAAAGAACCGGTCGGGAAAGCGCTGGGCAAACCGCGTCAGCCCCGTACCGGACGGCATCGCCGCCGTGATCGCGCAGATGCGCGCATCCTTTTCCGCAAAAGCGCACAGCTCACGGCCGAAGCAGGCGGAAAAATCCTCTTTGGAGGCCGAAAGGAACGCGCCGGTCAGCGGGTCGAAGGGTGACACGCCATGGTATTTCTCCGGCTCGCGTTCGCTGGGCACATAGCCGCGCCCCTTTTGCGTCATCACATGCAGCAAAACCGGTTTTTTCATCTTTTTCGCCTGTGCGAGCAGCTCGCACACACTTTTGAGGTCATGTCCGTCGACCGGACCGAGATAGATAAACCCCATCTGCTCGAACAGCGAGGTCGGCAGCAGCAGGCGTTTGAGACGCGCCTTGCACCGCGAAATCGCGCGCGTAATGGCGCCGCCGCCCGGAATGCGCGCCAGACGATCCTTGACACGCGCCTTGGCGTGCAGGTATCGCGGGCTGACGCGCAGACGCGACAAATGCCGGCTCAGTCCGCCGACATTCTGCGCAATGGACATGTTGTTGTCGTTGAGCACGACGAGCAGCGGCTCGCCCGACGTGCCCGCGCTGCTGAGCGCTTCGTAAGCCATGCCGCCGGTCAGCGCGCCGTCGCCAATGACCGCGACCACATGGTATTTCTGGTTTTTGAGCGTGCGCGCATGCGCCATGCCCAGCGCGACCGACACCGAGTTCGAAGCGTGTCCGGTCACACAGGGGTCGGCGGCGCTTTCCTCCGGCTTCATAAAACCGGAAAGGCCGCCGTACTGCCGCAATGCAGCAAAGCGGTCACGGCGGCCGGTCAGAATTTTATGGACATAGCTCTGGTGTCCCACATCGTAAATGATGCGGTCGCGCGAGGAGTCAAACTCCCGCTCGAGCGCGACGGCCAACTCGACCACGCCGAGGTTAGAGGCCAGATGCCCGCCCGTGCGCGAAACCGAGTCGACGATAAATTCACGCAGCGCGACGCACAGCACGCCCAGCGTATCGTACGACAGGCCGCGCAGGTCGGCCGGGCTTGTGATATTGTCCAGAATCCCGTATTGTTTCATATCGTTATTCCCACCACGGAAGCAGTTTTCTCTATTTCTTGCCGTCAAGTGAAACCGGCAGCACGCTCAGGATGCGCCCGCAGATCGACAGCACGCGGCTGCTGAACGCCATGGCCACGCCCTTGCCCGCGGCCTTGCCGCCGATCGTCATCGCCGAGACCAGACCGGTGACCAGCAGCGAGATCAGCACGACCCCGACGCCGCTCATGCCCGATGTGATGTTGGCCACGATCAGCGCGCCCGTCGCGCCCGAGATGATGCCGCAGATATCGCCGACGACGTCGTTGCAGATGCTCGACACCTTTTCGGCATTGCGCGTCATCCAGACGGCTTCCTTTGCGCCGCGCACGCGGTGCGCCGCCATCGAGTGGAACTCCTTCTCGGTCGCCGAGGCAGAGGCAATGCCGATCATATCAAATACGATGCCCAGCGCGACGAAGAAAAACAGCACGACAAAGGATAAAATCGTACCCGCGCTGTTCAGCGCCTCATTGGAGATGTAACTCATCACGACCGACAGCACAAAGCTGACCGGCATAATGGTCGCCACCCACTTGACATTGATCAGCCGCGGCTTCTGCGGCGGCTGGCTTTTCTTTTTCGGTTTATCCGATTGCAAAGCAATGCTCCTTATTCCAAAGGCCCTTGGGCCGTTTGATGCAAAAGTAAGTGACGGCAGGCTGAGTTAATCTTGCGGCTTGAGGTTCGGTTGGCTTTCCCCGCGGACTGCCACGCGTCGCCGTCGTGGGGGTTTCCCATTAAAGTCCGTGCCGGGATGTTACCATCACCGGGACCGAATTGCCACTGAGTCCGCACTGCAATCCTCCGCCTGCCTCATTGCTGAATAGCCTAGGTGATTTCCACTGCAGGCAACACGATTCTTAGCCTCTTTTGCAGACATGGTTTCAACCGTCAATTCCCGCGCTTTCCTGGCCGGGAACGCACGGGCGGATACGATATCCACCATGCCCACGCAAGGCAGGCTACACTGCACACAGCGTTTTGGTCGCGGCGCGGGCCACCGGCCAAAAGGCCGGCGTGTGCCGCGCTTGTCCCGCCGCACCGCAATACAGGTTTCATCCCGTGCCGTTGGACATCCATCAACCCCGAAAGGGATGCTATAGGTGTCCGACAGTCGCGGGTCTCCACGGCAGGCGGGTCGGTACTTCATGCCATTGAAGCGCGCCCGCAAGCCTTAACCTCCAGCATCCACCCCAAACTGGGCGTAAGAAGCAAACACCAGAGACTTCATCGATATGCCCTTCTACGGATTTTTAGGCCCGTCCTGGGAACCGTATGCGCTGACTAGGATACTACGTCACTTATCAAGTATTCTACCACAAAAAATCGGTATTTTCAAGAAATCCATGTAAAAATCCGCGTTCAGTTCATGCGGTCGGTCAAGCTGCGCGCCAGCGCCGCCAGAAACGCGCCTCCGCTGCTGCCCGAAACGGCCCGCACGGCCTCGTCGGTCAGCGCCGTGACCAGCCGGCGGCACTCATCCATGCCCAGCAGCGACGGGAAGGTCGATTTCTCGCTCTTTTCGTCCTTGCCGACCGTTTTGCCGAGCGTCGCGGTGTCGCCCTCGATGTCCAGCATGTCGTCCCGGATCTGGAAGGCAAGGCCGAGCTTTTCGCCGTAGGTGCGCGCCATGTCGAGCGTCGCCCCGTCGGTCTTACCCGCCGCGACGCAGCCCAGCTCACACGCCGCACGCAGCAGGCAGCCGGTCTTGAGGCTTTGCAGCAATCGCATCTCGTCTAGCGAAATTTTGCGGTGCTCCGCACCCATGTCGAGCACCTGCCCGCCGATCATGCCGTTCATGCCCGCGGCCTGCCCCAAAATGCGGATACAGTGAAGCACCGTCTCGGCGGACACGCCCTCGGCGGCGGACGCGGTCTCGAATGCGGCGGTCAGCAGGCCGTCGCCCGCAAGCACAGCGGTTGCTTCGTTGAACACCTTGTGACAGGTCGGGCGGCCGCGGCGCAGGTCGTCGTTGTCCATGCACGGCAGGTCGTCGTGGATCAGCGAATAGGTGTGGATCATCTCGAGCGCGCACGCAAACGGCAGCGCCTTTTGCGTGTCGCCCCCGCACAGACGGCAGAATTCCAAAACAATCACCGGGCGCAGACGCTTGCCGCCCGCCATCGCCGAGTATTTGGCAGCCTCAAAGATGCGGTCGTACCCCTCGCCCGTCTCGCGGGACAGGTATTTTTCGAGCGCTGGCTCGATGACCGCGATATCGGCCTGTAACTGCTCTGCAAATGTCATTTGCCCGCCTCCTCCGCATCGAACGGCTGCTCTGTCAGCTCGCCCTGCATATTTTCCTGTAGGATCGTGACCTTCTGCTCGGCCTTGTCCAGCAGCTTGCCCAGCGCCGCGGACAGCTTGGTGCCCTCCTCGAACAGCTTGATGCTGTCCGCGAGCGGCGCCTCACCCTTTTCCAGCAGCCGGACGATCTCCTCGAGCCGCGCCATCTGGCTTTCAAACGTCTTTTCCGCCATTGTTTGGTTCCTCCCTGATTTCGGTCACGCGGCAGTTTGCCGCTCCTTTGGCAAATCGGATATGCAGCCGGTCGCCCGTCTTGAGCGCCGCTGCGTCGGTTACGACCGCGCCGCGCACCCCTTTGGTCGCGACCGCGTAGCCGCGCGCGAGCACGCGCAGCGGACTGATCGCATCCAGTGTAGCCACCAACCGCGCAAAGCGCAGGCGGCGGCGCTGCACGCCGTCCTTGCCTGCCGAAAGCAGGCGGCGGCGCAGCAAGGTCAATTTTTGTTCCTCACGTTTCAGATATACCGGAAACGACGCCGACAGACGGTCGACCAGCCCGTCGAGCAGCAGGCGCTTTTCCGCGATATACCGCGTCGGGTTGCGCGCCTCCAGCCGCTGCCGCAAGCTTTGCAGTTGGTGCAGCCGCTGCCGCACCTGCTTTTGCGCAGCAGCGTGCATCCGCGTGTCCAGCGCGCGCACGGCAAGCGCATATTCCGCGCGGTCAGGGACGGCTAATTCAGCCGCGCCTGACGGCGTCGGCGCGCGCAGGTCGGCGACAAAGTCCGCGATCGTGACGTCAGGCTCGTGGCCGACCGCCGAAATGACCGGAATTTCGGACGCAAAGATCGCCCGTGCGACCACTTCCTCATTGAACGCCCACAGGTCTTCCATCGACCCACCGCCACGGCCGCACAGAATGACGTCCGCGTCGCCGATGGCGTTTGCCAGTCCGATCGCCCGCGCGATGCTGTCCGCCGCTCCCTGCCCCTGAACAAGCGCGGGATAGAGCGTCACCGAAGCGAGCGGCCAGCGCCTGCCAAGGATGCGCACCATGTCGCGTACCGCCGCGCCGGTCGGCGAGGTGATGAGCGCGATTTTGAGCGGCATGCGCGGAATGGGCTTTTTGTGCTGTGCGTCAAACAGCCCCTCGGCCTGCAATTTGGCTTTGAGCTGCTCGAACGCAAGGTTCAAAGCGCCCGCCCCGTCCGGAATCACCTCGGAAATATAGAGCTGCACCTGCCCGGTGCGCGGGAACGAGCTGACGCGCGCCCGCACGATAACCTTCATGCCGTTCTCGAGCCGGAATTTCAAGCGCATCGCGTCCGAGCGGAACAGCACGGCGTTGATCGACGCGCCCTCGTCCTTCAGGCTCATATAGTGGTGCCCGGACGAGTGCGCCTTGTAGTTGGAGATCTCGCCCTGCACGAGCAGGCTGCGGTAGCCCGGCACAGCGTCGAGCAGATCCTTGATTTCGTTGTTGAGTCTGGTGACCGAATAAACCGTATTCACGTTCTGTCCCTTTCATAAAGCCGCGCGGCGAGCACCGCCACGCCGACCGCGTTGTCGCCCGACAGCACAGGCTCGGCAAACGAGACGCGCTCTCCGAACGCCCGCTCCATGCGCGCGCGCAGCACACGGCTGGCCATCACGCCGCCCGCGCACAAAATCGGGCAGTCATACTGCTGCACCGCCTGCTCAGTCGCTTTAACGACCGCATTGGCAACCGTTTCGAGCGTAAACCGCGCCATCTGGGCGGGTTCAGCCGTTTTGAACTTATTTTCCACCTGGTTCTGCATGCCGGAGAGCGAAAACCGGCAGTCTGTTACCTTGAGGCGGTAGCCCTGCTCCGGCGCGGCTTCCAGCGCCAGCGCGTCGAGCGCGGCGCCCGACGGGAACGACAGCCCGAGCAGCGCGCCCGCGCGGTCAATAAGCTGCCCCGCCGCCAGGTCGGTCGTGCCGCCGATGCAGGCGCAGTCCGGCAGGCCATCCTCCCCCGGCGTGACATAGAGCAGCTCACTCGTGCCGCCCGACAGGTGCCACGCGAGCAGCGGCCTGTCCAGCAGGTCAAGCCGCCCGGCGGACAGCGCCGCCGCGGCGATATGCCCCTGTTGGTGCGACACGCAAAAAAGGGGCACAGATAGCAAATGCGCCGCGCTGCGCGCGACGCTTTCCCCTGCCAGAAAGCAGGGCATATACGAGCCCTCGACCGCGCGCGGGCGGGTGCTCACGCCGACGGCGCGCACCCCGCCCTGCGGCAGGGCTTCGATCTTCTCATGCAGGTGGACGGTATGTTGGAACAGCGCGTCCGACTGGCGCAGGCCAATCGCCCCTTCGGGGACGGAAAGCAGGCTGCCCTCGTTTTGCCACACGCCGGTTTCAGCGTCATAGACCGCCGCCGACGTGCGGTAGTTCGAGGTGTCGATGCCGAGGAACCGCTCAAGCATCGGCCTTCCCCGCTTCTGGCCCCGCAGGCGCTTCCGCGCGCGCCGCCGCACCGAGCACGCCGTTGATAAAGGCGGCAGCCTCGTCGGTATCATATACCTTGGCCAGCTCGACCGCCTCGTTGATCGCCGCACCGACCGGCACATCGTCCACATAGCGCATCTCATAGAGCGCCAGACGCAGCACTGCGACCGTCATGCGCGACATACGGCTGATCTTCCAGCCCTTGGAATAGGCGGCGATCGTCTCGTCGAGCGTCGCGCGCTGCGCGGCAACACCCTTGACGACCGCGCGGATGTAGTCGGTCTGCTCGGGCGACAGCTTGCCCGCGTACAGCGCGATATCGCCGCTGATCGAGGCCATGATCGACCCGTCCAGCCGCTCCTCTAAATTTTCTTCCTCAAACTGCTGGAACCCCATCTCAAAAATAAGGTGCAGTGCAATCTCCCTTGCTTTTGTTCTGCTCATCACACTCACGGCGGCAGCTTCCTCCCATTTGTCTGATACGCCTTATTTTATCCTATTTTCGCCAAAGTTGCAAGGTGGTATTCGGGAAATATGCCCGAAAAGACAGCAAAACGGCAAGGCGGTTTGCCTTGCCGTTTTGTGCGGTTTTACTCCTGTGCCGCCGCAGGCAGCTCCTCCGCCGCGGCCGGCGCGGGCGTGAACGTCACGCCGCCGACATGCACGTTGACCTCGGTGACCTTCAGGCCGGTCATCGACTCGACCGATGCGCACACGTTCTGCTGCACCTGCTTTGCCACATCGCAGATGTTATGACCAAACAGGGCGAGGAACCCAATCTCGATCTTGACCGTGCCCTCTTCCCCGATTTCAATGCGCACGCCCTTGGACAGGTTTTTCTTGCTCAAAAAGCTGACAATGTCGCTGGTCAGCGTGGAATACAGACCGCTGACGCCCGCAGTCTCCGACGTAGCCAGCGCCGCAATGGACGCCACAACGTCCTCGGAGATCCGGATGGAACCCTGATCGCTCTGGGTCGACCAATACTCCTTGTGATCCGCCATAGTGCTCACTCTCCTTTACAACGGATTATAGCACAGTTTCAGCGAAATGCAAAGTAAAAATACATGCTGCCGCAGCAGCCGTCCGCCTTATTCCGCTTCGACGATCTTGACCTGACCGGCGGTCATGCCGGTTTCGGAGACGACGATATCCTTGATGACGGTCACGTCGGTCGCCTGCAGGCCGCCGTCCGGCGGCGCGACAACGACGTTAACGCTGCTGTCCCCGATCATGACAACTGCATCCGCGTATCCCTTGGCGCGGATCAGGCTCTCAATATTGGCCTCAGCGACCGAGTCGTCTGCCAGCGCCGAGATCTGGGCGGCCGCCTCGTCCTTGGCTGTCTGGTCGGCATCCTCGCTCTCGCTCAGCTCGCGCAGCGTGCTCACTGCCTCGTCCCGCGCCTGCTCGCGCGACAGCCGCGAGGCCGCGAAATAATCCTCCCCGCCTTCCGCCGCGGTATCCGCGCTGTCCGGGCTGGCGCCATCCGCCGCCAACAGCTCCTCCGGTGCATCCACATAGCTCCAGTTCAGATAGACCGCCGCGCAAAGCAGCAGCGCGATGACCCCGTATACCGCGCCGCGTTTCTTGATTTTTTTCATCACTGCTCGCCCTCCTGTATATGGTTACTTTAGTTTTATGACGCACCGGACAGTTTCAGAACCGTCACTTTGTCCGCGCCGATGCCGCACACCGTGCTGACGGCCTGCGTCACAGCCAGCCGCACATTCGCGTCCCCTGCCCCATCGCACAGCACAACCGCGCCGCGGAAGGTCGGCAGCAGGTTTTTGACCGTCACCGGCGTTTCGCCATAGCTGCTGTCGCTGACCACGGTCAGGTCGCTTTCAAAGCTTGCACTGTTCGCGCCGCCCGTCGTCTGCCGCGTGTTGACCGCGTAGACCGCCTCGCCCGTCTGCTCGAGCGACAGCATCAGCTCGACCCGGCCGACCCCGTCGACGGCGGCAAGCCGGTCGCAAAGCTGCTGTTCAAAGGCTACAAGGTCGAAATCCGCCGCGTCCTGCGTCTGCGCCGTGCTACGCACATCGGTGTCCCCGCCGTGTCCGGCGGACGCCAGCAGCAGCACGCCTGCCAGCAGCACGATCAGCACCGCGCGGTATTTGACCGCCAGCGGCACGAGCATGCCGCGCGCCGCTGCCAACCTCGCTTTCCATTGCTCTTTCATTCCAAAATCCACTCCTGTCTGTCCGCATCCACGCCGCAGCCATCTGTGATGATCGCCTTCAGTTCATCCAGCCGCTTGGCGTCCGCGCTTCGGTAACGCACGGTCACCCGCCCGACCTGCAAAATACCATCCGCATCGTTTTCCATCGTGACATGCACCGCGCAGTCAAACCCGGCCGCTGCCGCGCTGCCCTCCAGCGCGTCCGCAATGCTCGCGGCGATCGTACTCATCGTGGTCTGCGCGTTCTGCTGTTCGATTGCCGCCACATCGTCAGCGGACAGGCCGCCGGGCAGCAGCGCCGCAGCGGACAGCCGCAGCCCGGCCAGCGGCTGCAGCAGCGCCAGCAGCATCAGCAGGCCGGACGCCAGCCTGACGATCTCCCGCAGCGCGCCGTCCCCCACCACGCGCAGCGCGACCGCCGACGCGATGCCTGCCAAGGTCACGCGCAATAAGATTGTGTGAAACAACTCGCTCATATTGGTTTCACCATCGCAACGACATACACCAGTTCGAGATACAGGATCAGGCAGCAGGTGCTCAGCATACCGAGCAGCAGGCCGAAACCCGTGCCCACGCTGTCCAGCAGCTGCCGCAGGCTGCCCGAGCACAGCGGCGATAACACCGCCGCCCCTGCTTTATAACACAGGTAGCTCGCCCCAACACGCACAAATGGGATCATGCAGATCGCGGTCACGCACAGCATGCCGAACACGCCGACCGACCCGCGCAGCAGCGCCGCACCCGACAGCACGGTCTCGGTCGCGTCCGAGATCACCCCGCCGACCACGGGCACCGCGCCGGACACCGCGAACTTCGCGGTTTTGAGCGCAATGCGGTCGACGCTGCTCGATACGCCGCCCGCGATCGTCAGATAGGCAGTAAACAGCGTCAAAATCAGCTTGAGCGCACCCGAGGTCAGCCCCTTGATGCCGTCGGCCACGCCGCGCAGCATGCCGCTGCCCGCCGCCGCGTCAACCACCGAGACCGCCAGATACGCGCAGGCCGCAGGCACGAGCAGCATATTGACCAGCCGGATGACCAGATCGAACACCACCATTGTGGCGACCTGTAAGGCAGTCGCGGTCGCGGCATTGCCGCCTGCGGCCAGCACGGTCGCAAGCACAGGCTGCAGCGCGCCGGAAAACACGCTGATTTCGTTCAATGTTTCACGGCAGAGCGCCAGCACACCGGTAAAATCCTGCAGCAGCACGGCCGCGCAGCCCAACGCGCCCGCCATGTCGATCCATGCGTCGGCCGCGCCGCCCGCCGCTGCAGAAAACCCGCGTCCGGCTGCGGTCAGCACGATGACCACTGCTACCCGCAGCAGGCTGTTTACCGCGTTTTTAAGCGCGCTGCGGCTGTCCTGCGCGGTATTTTCCAGCAGCCGGGCAAACGAGCCGGCCAGTTCGTCTGCCGAGGCCGCGTCGATGCCGTCCAGATAGCCGCGCGCGTCGCCGGGTACCGCCCCCCGGAGAGCTTCCCCCTCCGTGCCGTCGACACCGGCCGCCGCGGCCGGTATGACCAGCAGCACCAACGCCAACAGTGCGAAAATCCATCGTTTCATCCGTCCGTTCCCTTTCATACTGCCCAGCCAGACGCGAGCGCCAGCACCTGCTCGACAAGCGGCAGGCAGAGCGCCAGCGCCAGCACTGCGCCCGCGATCTCAAGCTTGGCCGCGAGCGCGCCCTGCCCGTTATCCCGGCACAGCGCGCCCGCCACGCGCACCACAACCGCCACGCCTACGCATTTGAGCACCGGCAGATACAACTCGCGCGTCATTCCTCCCTGCTCCAGCAGCGAGGTCAGCCGCCCCAACGCCCCATCCGCCAGCGAAAACGCCCGCAGCAGGAGCAAAATGCCGGCGGCCAGCGTCAGCAGCAGCGCAATAGCCGGCGCATCCTTTTTCAGCGTTGCCGACAGCACCAGTGCCAGCAGCACCAGGCCGCAGGCCGCCCACAGCCCGCTCAAAATCCGAACACGCTTTTCATCATCGTGAACAGCCGGTCGATCTCCTGCACGATCAGCATGAGCACGACGATCAGCCCCGCCAGCGTGGTCATCAGGGCCTGCTCCTCCCGCCCCGAGCGCGACAGCAGCTGGCCGAGCACGGCCACCAGAATGCCGACCGCCGCGATGCGGAAAATCAGATCTACGTCCATATTGTTCCTCCGTCCTCAGACCAGCACCAGCACCACCAGCAAACCGAGTGCGACGCCGCAGGTGCGGTACAGGTTGCCCTTTTCCCGCAGTTCATCCGCCGCGGCATCCCGCGCCGCACGCAGGCGCCGCCCGATCTGCCGCAGCCCGGCAATCTGCTCACCCGCGTCGTACCGGCCGAGCCATGCCGCCGCCTCGCACAGGATGTCACACGCCTGCCCGTCCAATCCGACCTCGTCGCGCGTCTCGCGCAGCGCCGCACGCCAGTGGTAACCGAGCGAAAGGCCGTCCGCCGCTATCAGGCGGCGGTGCAGCGCGCCGAACACCGCGCGTATGGCCGCGTTATCGCTTTCAGCCAGCTGGCCGGCCACCTCGGGCACGGGCGTGCGGCGGCTGGCGATCTCCCCTTCTATTAAGGACAGCGCCAGCAGCATGGCATCCGCCGCCGCGACGCGGCGACGCAGCCCCTGCCGGGCGGACAGGCCGAGCGATGCGCACGCGCCGAATACCAATACCGCCCCCATCAGCTTGAGCATCCGTTCCCCTCCAATTCTTCCATCCGGTACCGCCGCACGCCATCCTGCCGCTCGATCACGACGGCACGCCGAAACACGCCAAGCGCCAGCAGCGCGCGGTAAAGCGGGCGGCGGCGCAGGTCGTCCACGTTTGCCGCGTGCGCGCTGGCGAGTACCGCTGTGCCGCAGTGCGCGCACACCGCGATCGCCCGCAGATCCTCCGGCGCGGTGACCTCGTCCATCGCCAGCAGCGCAGGCGACATGGTTTTGAGCAGCATGAGCGCTGCGCGCGACTTGGCGCAACCTTCGAGCACATCCGTACACCGGCCGAGGTCGAACTGCGGCACGCCGTCCGCGAGCGCCGCGATCTCGCCGCGCTCGTCCGCGACTGCGACAGGATATCCCCTGTCCGACACCAGCCGCACCCATGCGCGCAGCAGCGTCGTTTTGCCGAAGCCGGGCGGCGCGAGCAGCAACACGCTGTCCGGCGCGCCTGCGCCGACCCATGGCCGCAGCATGTCGTCCAACCCATTCACCTGCCGCGCCACGCGCAGGTTGACCGACGACAGCCCGCGCGCGCCGACCACCTGTCCGTTTTCCTCTGCCACCGTGCCGCACAGGCCGAGCCGGTGCCCGCCCGCGAGCGGGATAAAGCCGTGCCGCATGCTCTCGGCGTAGCTATGTACCGAATACCGCGCCGCGCGGCTGAGCGTTTCGCGAAGCTCGGAGGCCGTCACCGGCGCAAAGCCGGTCTCCTGCTCGCCCAGCGCCGTGCGCATGGACGGCGGCCGCCCCGCCCGCAGGCGGACTTCCTCGACCGGCAGCGCCGGTTCAAGCGTCAGCAGCTCTGCCGCCCGCGCGGGCGGCAGACAGTCAAGCGCCTGCCGCAGCGCCCTGTCCCTTTTGACTTCCATTTGCATCACCTGTCCCTACTCTATGCCCGGCCTGTCCCGGATATACCTGCAACACAACCGTAACAAAAGGGGCATTGACAAGATACCGCATTGGTACTATAATAAAGAGAGAATATTGCACAAAGCGATGAAAGAGGAAAGTAATTGTTCCAAGTGCGGCTTACAGGGAGTGTCCGGCATGACTGGAAACGGACGCAGACGCCGGCACAATGAAGTTCCCTCTCGAGCTGCGGCGCTGAAAAACCCATTGCAGTAGGCGCCGACGGACTTCCTCCGTTACCGGGATAGGATATATTTGTATCCGAAAAAAGTGCGGCATAGCTTTATGCCGAATGTGGGTGGTACCGCGGAACCGTTTGTCTTTCGTCCCTCTTTGTGGATGAAAGGCTTTTTTTGTGCCTGTCTCCGCCGGACAAACAGCATACCACTCACATTTTCATCATATAAAGGAGAGACTCAACTATGATCATCATTATGAAACACGGCGCGACGCGCGAGCATGTAGAGGAACTGTCCCGCCATATCGAGCGCTGGGGCGTCAAGGCCAACCCGATCTACGGCGAGGGCACGACCGTCATCGGTCTGGTCGGTGACACGGGCGCGGTCGACAAGGACGCGCTGATGCGCGACCCGCAGGTCGAAAATATCCTCAAAGTACAGGAGCCGTTCAAGCTGGCCAACCGCAAGTTCCACCCGGACAACACCGAGGTCGAGATCGCGCCTGGCGTCGTCGTCGGCGGCAAAAAGCTGGTCGTTATGGCAGGCCCGTGCTCGGTCGAGAGCGAGGAGCAGATCATCGACGTGGCCCGGCATGTGCAGGCCGAGGGCGCAACCGTGCTGCGCGGCGGCGCATGGAAGCCGCGTTCCTCCCCGTACTCGTTCCAGGGCCTCAAGGCCGAGGGTCTCGAGCTGCTGCACAAGGCGCATAACGAGACCGGCCTGCCGGTCGTAACCGAGATCACCAACCCCGCACACATCGACCTGTTCATGGATAAGTGCGACTGCTTTCAGGTCGGCGCGCGCAACATGCAGAACTTCGAGCTGCTCAAGGAGCTGGGCGCGACCGACAAACCCATCCTCTTAAAGCGCGGCTTTGCCAACACGATGGAGGAATTCCTGATGAGCGCCGAGTACATCATGGCGGGCGGTAACGAAAACGTTATCCTGTGCGAGCGCGGCATCCGCACCTACGAGACCTACACCCGCAATACGCTCGACATTTCGGCGGTGCCAGTGCTCAAGCGCATGAGCCACCTGCCGGTCGTCGTCGACCCGTCCCACGCGGGCGGCATCTACTGGATGGTCGAGCCGCTGGCCAAGGCGGCCGTCGCCGCGGGCGCGGACGGCTTGATGATCGAGGTGCACAACGACCCGGCGCACGCGTTGTCCGACGGCGCGCAGTCGCTGACCTATGATTCCTTCCACGAAACCATGACCAGCCTGCGCGCGGTCGCGCTGGCGGTCGGCCGCGAGATTTAAGGGGTGCCTGAACCATGCAGACGCTGAGCCTGACGGGCGCGAACGGCCTGTCCGAAATCCTGATCGAAACCGGCCTGCTCGGACATGCAGGCGCGGAAATATCCAAGGTGTTCTCCCCCTCCCGCGTGCATATCGTGACCGACTCGACCGTCGCGTCGCTTTATCTGGACGCGCTCGCGCGGCAGTTTACCCTGCCGGTCTCGACGAGCGTCATCCCGGCGGGCGAGGAGCACAAGCGGCTGTCGACTGTCGAGGGCATCTACCACGACATGCTCGCGGCCGGGTTTACGCGCAAGGACCTTGTCATCGCGCTCGGCGGCGGCGTGGTGGGCGACATCACCGGCTTTGCCGCGGCGACGCTGCTGCGCGGCGTGTCGCTCTGCCAGATCCCGACCACGCTGCTCGCACAGGTCGATTCCTCGGTCGGCGGCAAGACGGGCGTCGACCTTGCCGAGGGCAAAAACCTCGTCGGCGCGTTCTACCAGCCACGGCTGGTGCTGATCGACCCCGCGGTGCTCTCCACCCTGCCGGACGCGACCTTTGCCGACGGCATGGCCGAGGTCGTCAAGTACGGCTACATCGCCAACCCCGCCATTCTGGACATGGTCTCGCAGCCGGACTACAAGGCGGAAATCGAAAAAATCATCTACGAATGCGTCAAGATCAAGCGCGACGTCGTCGCGATCGACGAACACGACACCGGCCTGCGCATGATCCTCAATTTCGGTCACACGGTCGGCCACGCGGTCGAAAAGCTCGGGAACTACACCGAGTTGACCCACGGGCAGGCGGTCGCGATTGGTATGGTCGCGGCGCTGCGGCTGGGCGCCATGCGCGGCGACCCCGACCTGTCACCGGCGCTCATTTCCCTGCTGCAACAGCTCGGCCTGCCGACCGCGCTCACCTACGACCGCGAGGCTATTTACGGCGCGCTGCTGTCGGACAAGAAGAAGTTCGGCGGCACGGTCAACTTCATCCTCGTGCGCGAGCCCGGCCGGGCTGAGATCACCCCGATCGAGGCCGAGACGCTGCACGAATACATTCTCAAACTGTAAGGAGGTTTGCCCAATGGGTTCCACTTGGGGCAACGCCATCAAAATATCCATTTTCGGGGAGTCGCACGGCGCCGGTATCGGCGTCGTGATCGACGGCTTCCCGGCGGGCGTGCCGTATGACGAGGCCTTTGTGCTGCGCGAAATGGAGCGCCGCGCGCCCGGCCGCAACAAGCAGTCCACCCAGCGCAAGGAAGCCGACCTGCCGCTTGTCCAGTCCGGTATCTATAATGGCAGGACTTCGGGCGCGCCCATCTGCGCGCTCATACAGAACACCAACCAGCGCTCGGGCGACTATGCTGCGCTCGCGCCGCAGCCCCGTCCGGGACATGCGGACTACACCGGCATGGTGCGCTACCAGCACTGCAACGACCCGCGCGGCGGCGGCCATTTTTCCGGCCGGCTGACCGCGCCGCTTGTGTTTGCGGGGGCGCTTTGCAAGCTGTGGCTGGGAACACAGGGCGTGACCGTCGGCTCGCACATCCAGTCGATCGCGCAGATCCAGGATATGCCGTTTGACGACGTCGACGTGCCGGTCTCCCAGCTGGAAGCGCTGCGGGACGCGGACTACCCGGTCAACAACCCGCGCGCGCTGGAGGCCATGCTGGCCGCGATCGAGGAGGCGCGCATGGCGCAGGACTCGGTCGGCGGCGTGATCGAGTGCGCGGCCGTCGGCCTGCCCGCGGGCGTCGGCAGCCCGATGATGGACACGGTCGAGAGCCGCCTATCGTCCATGCTGTTCGCCGTCCCGGCGGTCAAGGGCGTTGAGTTCGGCGCGGGCTTTGCCTTTGCCGCGCTGCGCGGGTCGCACGCGAACGACGCGCTGTATCAGGAAGGCGGTGTGGTCAAGACCGAAACCAACAACAACGGCGGCATCAACGGCGGCATCACCAACGGCATGCCACTGATCGTGCGCGCCTGCATCAAGCCGACGGCATCCATTTCTGCTATGCAGCATACGCTCAATATAGAAACTGGCAAGGTCGAGCCGCTGTCCATTCACGGGCGGCACGACCCCTGCATTGTCACGCGCGCCGCGCCCGTCATCGAAGCGGCCTGCGCGGTCGCGCTGGCAGACCTGCTGCGGGAGGCGAACGGCTATGCGTGAATTATCCGATATCCGGCAGGACATCAACCACGTCGACGAGCAGATCCGCGCGCTCTTCCTTGAGCGCATGGATCTCGCGCTCGAGGTCGCGGCGACCAAGGTCGAGACCGACGACAAGATCTATAAGCCCGACCGCGAGGCCGAGATCATCGAAAAACGCGCTGCGGGCATGGGCGACGAGCTGCGGCTCAAGTACACCGCGCTTTTGCAGAGCATGATCCGCGCCAGCCGAGAATACCAGTACAGCGAAATGCTGCGCCAGCGCCCCGAGCGCTTCCCGCTGCACCCGTCGGGGAACGAAATCACCCCGCAAACCGTCTATTATCAGGGTGTACCCGGCGCCTATCAGGAGCTGGCCGCACGGGCGCTGTTCCCGCAGTGCGAGCCGCAGTGCGTGCCGACGTGGGAGCAGGTGTTCCAGTCGGTGCGCGACGGCGTGGCCGACGTCGGCGTCGTGCCGGTCGAAAACACGACCGCGGGCACGGTCAGCGAGGTCTACGACCTGCTGCTCGCGTACGACCTGTCGATCAACAAATCCTACATCAAAAAAATTTCGCACTGTCTGGCCGCCGTGCCGGGCGCGGCGCTTGCCGACATCGAGCGCGTCTGCTCGCACCCGCACGCCCTGCCCCAGTGCCATGCGTTCATCTCAGAGCACGGGCTGGAGGCGATCGAGGTCGCCAACACCGCCATCGCGGCGCAGAACGTGCAGCAGAAGGGCGACAAACACCTCGCCGCGATCTGCTCGCGCGAGGCTGCGGACCGGTACGGCCTGTCCGTGCTGGCCGAGGGCATCAACGACTTAAAGCACAACGAAACGCGTTTTATTGCGGTCAGCCGCAAGCTGACCAGCCTGCCCGCGGACAACCGCATCGAGATCGCCTTCCGCATCCCGAACGTGGCCGGTTCGCTCGGCCGCGTGCTCGACGTATTCACCCACTACGGCATCGACATGACCAGCATCTATTCCCGCCCGGTCAAGGACAGCCCGTGGTGCTATGTGTTCTATGTCGACTTTACCGGCAACATGCAGGAGCACGCCGTGCGTGCCCTGCTGTACCAGCTCCACGAGGAGCTGCCCTACATCAAAGTCATCGGCAGCTATCTGGTTGCCGATGCGACGGAGGAGTAAAGCCAATGCAAATCCATCCCTGCGGCCCGCTGCGCGGCTCCATCACCGTGCCGGGCGACAAATCCATCTCGCACCGCGCGGTCATGCTGGGCGCGCTGGCGAGCGGAACGACCCATATCACCGGCTTCCTGATGGGCGAGGACTGCCTGTCTACCATCGACTGTTTCCGCAAGATGGGCGTCGATATCGAGGTCACGGACGGCGAGGTGGTCGTCGAGGGCGTCGGCCTGCACGGCCTGTGCGCGCCCGAAGAAGCGCTCTACACCGGCAACAGCGGCACGACCACCCGCCTGCTGTGCGGCATTTTGGCCGGACAGCCGTTCACCGTGACCGTGAACGGCGACGCCTCCATCCAGAAGCGTCCGATGGGACGCATTATCAAGCCGCTGCGCGAGATGGGCGCGTCGATCGAGGGCAAAAACGACAATTTCTGCCCGCTGACGCTCTACCCCAGCGAGCTGCACGGCATTGAATACCGCCTGCCGGTCGCGTCCGCCCAGCTCAAGAGCGCGATTTTGCTCGCCGGCCTGTACGCCGAGGGACAGACCACGGTCGTCGAACCCACCCCCTCGCGCGACCACACCGAGCGCATGTTCCGCGCGCTCGGCGTCGAGGTTGAAACCGAGGGCAACGTCATCACGCTCGACCCGCCCGAAGACCTGCACGCGGTCGATATCGCCGTACCGGGAGATATTTCGTCCGCGGCGTTCTTCCTTGTTGCGGGTTCAATCGTGCCGGGCAGCGAGCTGACCATCCGGAATGTCGGCGTCAACCCGACGCGCACCGGCATTCTTGACGTGCTGCGCGATATGGGCGCGGACATCACCGAAACGAACTTCCGCGACGAGGCCGAGCCGGTCTGCGACCTGACCGTGCGGTACAGCAAATTGCGCGGCGTCGAGATCGGCGGCGCGATCATCCCGCGCCTGATCGACGAGCTGCCCGTCCTTGCGGTCGCCGCGGCCTACGCCGAGGGCGAGACCGTCATCCGCGACGCGCAGGAGCTCAAGGTCAAGGAATCCAACCGCATCGCCGCGATGGTGACCGAATTGGCGCGCGCGGGCGTCGACGTCGAGGAAACCGAGGACGGCATGGTCATCCGCGGCGGCAGGCAGCCGCGCGGCATCTCGTTCCAGACCTACAAGGACCACCGCATTGCGATGAGCCTTGCAGTTTTAGGCCTTGCCGCGCACGGTGACAGCCGCATCGCCGACCATGAGGTCGTCGCAATCTCCTACCCCGACTTCTTCCGTACGCTCGAATCGCTGGGAGGCTGATACCATGCTGCTGAATATGGAAGAGTTCCGGGCGTTCCAGCCAAAAAAAGCAACCTACGCGCTGATCGGCTGGCCGCTTGGACATACGATGAGCCCGGAACTGCATGCGCAGCTGTTCGCCGCGTCCGGACAGGACGCGGACTACATCGGCGTAGCCGTGCCGCCCGAGGATCTACCGGAGGCCTTCGAGCTGGCAAAGCGCAAGCTGAAGGGCATCAACTGCACCATCCCGCACAAAAAAGCGGTCATCCCGCTGCTCGACGAGGTCGATACCGCAGCGCGCGACCTGCATTCGGTCAACACCGTCGCCTTCCGCGACGGCCGCGCCATTGGCTACAACACCGACATTCTCGGCTTTGCCGCGTCGCTCGACCGCGACGGCGTCAGTCTGCGCGGCAAAAAAGTGCTGCTGCTGGGCTACGGCGGCGCGGCATCCGTTATGGCGTACCACTGCGTCACGGAGGGCGCATACCTGACCATCACCGGCCGCAATCTTGACAAGGCCGCACAGCTGCAGCAGCAGCTGTGCGACGCCGTACCGGGCGCACATATCTCGGTGTTCAGCCGCCGCCATATCCCGCGCGACATCCAGATCGTCATAAACTCGACGCCGGTCGGCATGTTCCCCAAGGAAAAGGCGGCGCCGCTGCACTTCCTTCCACGCAAGACCGAATATGTGTTCGACGCGATTTACAACCCGCCCGTCACAGCGACGATGAAGCTGGCCAACCCCCGCAAAACCAAAGCGCGCGACGGCCTGTTCATGCTGGTCATGCAGGCGGCGCACGCGCAGACCATCTGGTCGGGCGTGGAATTTACGCCGCAGGCCTGCGAGACCATCCTGCGCCGCACCTACGGCAAGATGGCGGTCAAGCGGCTGCACGACAAGTACGGCAAGCGCAACATCGTGCTGTGCGGCTTTATGGGCAGCGGCAAAACCACGATCGGCCGCAAGCTCGCCCGCCTGACCGGGCTGGAATTCGTCGACGCCGACCAGTACCTCGAAGCGCAGGAGGGCATGAAGATTTCGGACATCTTTGCCCAGAAGGGCGAACCGTACTTCCGCGACCGTGAGGCCGCCTACATCCGCGAGCTGTCGGGACGGGACGGCATCGTGCTCTCGCTCGGCGGCGGCGCGGTGCTGCGGCAGGAAAACGTCGATGCGGTGCGTCAGACCGGACTGCTCATCTATCTGGACACGCCGTATCACCGCATCGTAAAAAACCTGTCCTTTTCCACGACCCGCCCGCTGCTGGACAAGCCGGACAAACTGGCCGAGACCCGCCGCCTGTACAATGCCCGCAAGGGCACCTACCGGCGCGTGTCCGACGTGTCCGTGCGCAGCCCGCGCATTTCCGAGGTGTTGGAAAAGCTGGTCAAGAGCATTTGAGAACATTTGCACACGCTGCGCGCGAGGTGGACACGCAGCGTGCCGCCCGTTTCCACCGTCGTTTGAGAAATTGAGGCAAACTATGAAACCTTTCGCAAGACGATTCTGCCGCACGCTGGCCCTGTCGCTGGCAGCGGCACAGCTGCTGTCGGCTGTGGCAGGCGCGGCGCTCAATAACGCATTTTCTTATTCCTATGCCGTCGGGCAAGGGCTGCAATATACCCGCACCGAGGGCAAGAACAGCGCCGGTGTACAGCGCGCCAATATCCTGACCTACCAGCCGAACACCGGCGTGCAGCCCATCATGGTCTATGCCGATGAACAGCTCTACGGCAGCAGTGCAACGATCACGAACGCTGTCAAGTACCTGGAAAACCAAGGGAAAACCGTCATCGGCGGCACAAACGCGGACTTTTTTGTCATGTCCAGCGGCATCCCGATCGGCCTTGTCATCGACGAGGGCGAGCTGATCTCGTCCGACGCATGGCAGTATGCGGTCGGCTTCAAGGCAGACGGCACAGCCGTCATGGGCCGCCCGACGATGAATATGACGGTCACCGGCGCGTCCGGCAAGGTGACGGTCTCCTACTTCAACAAGACGCGTACCACGGCAGGCGCCTACCTGCTCGACCGCAACTACGACGACTCGACGCACTTTTCCGCCAACGGCAGCTATATCGTGCTCGAACGGCTGGACAGCAGCCCAGTGCAGGTCAACCAGACGCTCAAGCTCAAGGTCATCGACAAGGGTACGGGCAATACCCCGCTGACCATTGCCGACAACCAGATGATCCTGACCAAGTCGGACGGTGCGAACGTCCCATCGTGGGTCGATTTCCCGGTCGGCGAGGAGGTCTCGCTCTGGGTCGGCGCCAACGACGCCAATTGGGCTGAGGTCGAATACGCGGTCGGCGGCAAGCTGATGATCGACAACAGTTCGGTAACGACTACCGGCATTGACGGCGCATCCTCGCAGCGCGCCCGCAGCGCCATTGGCGTCAAGGCCGACGGCACGGTCGTGCTGTACGAGGTCGACGGCAACCAGTCCTCACACAGCGTCGGCCTGACCGCCGCCGAATTGGGCAACGAGCTGGTCGGTCTGGGCTGCGTGCGCGCGATCTGTCTGGACGGCGGCGGCTCGTCCGCCATGGCACTGCGCCAGCCGGGCGACAGCACCGCTTCGCTGATCACCAGCCCGTCGGACGGCTCACAGCGCGCCTGCGCCAACTATATTTTCTTCATCAATCACGTCCCGGCCGACGGCGTGACCACGCAGGCCGTGCTGACGCCGAGCTACCGCTATCTGCTGCCGGGCGCTTCGACGTGGTTCTCGGTCAAGGGCGCGGATGCATCCTATGGCCCGGCAGATGCCCCGGCTGACCTGACCTATTCCGTTTCCGGCGAACTGGGCACGGTGGACGGGCAGACCTTTACTGCGGGCAATGCCACCGGCACTGCGACAGTCACCGGCTCCAACGGCGCGGTCAGCGGCTCAATGTCGCTGTGCATCACGGGCGACGTCCAGTCCATCGGGCTGACCAGCGCGGACAAGGAGCTCAGCGCCATTTCGGTCAAGCCCGGCCAAAGCATCGACGTGGACGGCACCGCCTACCACCTCGGCCAGAAGATGGCCTCCATTGATACTGCATTCCAGTGGAGCGTCAGCAGCGGCATCGGCTCGGTCAGCGACACCGGCGTGTTTACGGCAGGCGAAACCATGGCCAGCGGCACGCTGACCTGCTCCTATGGCAACACCAGCAAATCCATCCCGGTCAATGTCGGCATGGGCGACCCGCAGGACGCGCAGACCGTCGCGGACTTTGAGTCCGGCACGGACGGCTGCGCCGCGACCACCGGCATGACCCTGTCGCGCGTCACTGACTACACCGAAGTCGCCCGCGGCACCGGCTCGCTCAAGGCCGTTTACGACGGCTCCAAGGTCATGACCGCAACGGTTTCCGTCCGCCCGGCCGATGTATCCGATATGGCATATCTGACGCTGTGGGCGCGCGGCACGGGTGCACAAGGCACGCTGACCGCCGTCTTTACCGATGCGGAAGGCAATGAACTGACCGCCCCGCTGTCCACTGCGACCACCGAAAGCTGGAAGCAGCTGACCGCCGCCATCCCATCCGGCGCGCAGACGATGACCGGCCTGCGGTTTGACCGCGGTGCGGCAGGCAGCGCGGAAAGCGCGCTCTATCTCGACCAGATCGTCGTTTCGGCCGACCATGCGGTCACGAACACCGATGCACCGGCCGTATCGCTGGACAGCACCTCGCTCACCATGGATGCGGGCGCGTCGACCACCCTGACCGGCAAGGCCACGATGGAAAGCGGCAAGTACCCGGCACGGGCGTCCAATATCACCGTCAAGGTGGACGGTAAGGCCGTATCCGGCGCCGCCAGCATGAGCGGCTCGTCGCTCACCGTGATGACCGGCGCGCTGGCCGCGGGTACGCACAGCGTAACGGTCGATGTTTCCGACGACGCAGGCAACCGCACGCGGGTATCGGCTACGGTCACGGCGGGCAGCGCCGCCAACACCTTTGCCGATACGGCCAGTCACTGGGCACGCGGCTATGCCGCCCAGCTCAGCGCCCGCGGCATCATGCAGGGTGAAACCGGCAGCGACGGCCAGGCCTATTTCAGCCCCGACCGTAACCTGACCCGCAAGGAATTTGCGGTCACGGTCGCGCGTCTGCTCGGACTGAATACCTCGTACACCGGCGCCATGGACTTTGCCGACGATGCCTCCATCCCCAGCTGGGCACGCGGCGCGGTCTACGCCGTATCAACCGAGGGCATCATGCAGGGTTCGAGCGACGGCGGCAAACTGTATTTCAACCCGGACGCGGACATGACCCGCGCCGAGGTGATGACGGTTATCGGCCGTTGCCTGCCGCGCGGCTATGCGGCAGGGACGCTGACCTTCTCGGATGCGTCCGCTGTACCCTCGTGGGCGCTCGATCAGGTTAAGGTGTGCGTCTCCGCCGGCATCATCGGCGGCTACGAAGATAACACGCTGCAGCCGCTGGGCAAGATCACCCGCGGCGAGATTGCCAAGATCCTTGCGCTGTTCTGATGCATGCAAAACCGTCCCGTTCATTGCGAACGGGGCGGTCCTGTATCTTGACAGGGAAAAAGCGCCGTGCTATACTATTCCCTGTCAATTGCATCAACCCGGATTTTTATCGCCGGATAAAAATTTGAGCGTCATACTTTCCATCGCAGGCCTTTGAAGATGGGAAGCAGGGCGCTCTTTTGTTTTGAAAAGGAGGAAAACAATTGGAACAGGAAGCAAGCCTCCGCTCATTTGGCAGGTATGCGGCGCCGGGCATTCTGGGACAGGTCGGCATATCCTGCTACATATTGGCGGATACGTTTTTTGTGTCACGCGGCGCAGGGGCGACCGGTCTGGCTGCGCTCAATATTGCGCTGCCGCTCTATAACCTGATGAACGGCATCGGTCTGATGATCGGCGTTGGCAGCGCCACACACTTTACTATCTGCCGTGCGCAGGGTCAGCAGAAGGAGGCCGACCGCGCCTTTACACATGCGGCCGGGCTTGTCCTCATGGCCGGGCTGTTTTTCCTGCTGCTCGGTGTATTGGCAGCCGGTCCGCTCGCACGGCTGCTCGGCGCGGATGCGGAGACCTTCCCGCTGACCAGTGTCTATCTGCGGACACTGCTGTGCTTCGGGCCGTTCTTCATTATGAATAACGTGCTTCTTGCCTTTGTCCGCAACGACGGCGGTCCCAGCCGTGCAATGTGCGGCATGATTATCGGCAGTCTTTCCAATGTGGTGATGGACTATGTGTTTATTTTCCCGTTGGGTATGGGCATGTTCGGCGCCGCCCTCGCGACCGGCGTATCCCCCATCATCAGCATGCTGATCCTGTCCGGACACCTGCGCTCGCCCGCGCGCGGCTTTCACCTGCTGCGCACGCGGCTGCATCTCCATCTGCTGCCCGCGCTCTGCACGCCCGGCCTGCCCTCGCTGATCTCCGAGCTGTCCTCCGGCGTTGTGCTGCTGCTGTTCAACCTGATCCTGCTGCGGTTGGCCGGCAACACGGGCGTCGCGGCCTATGGCATCGTGGCCAACCTCGCGCTGGTCGCTGTGGCTGTGTTCACCGGCCTGTCCACCGGTGTGCAGCCGCTGGTCAGCCATAGCAGCGGTACCGGCGACCATGCTGCGCTGCACCGTCTGTTCCGGTATGGCATCGTCACCGCGCTTGGCGTCGCCACCGCGCTATATGCGTTGGTGTTCACCTTTGCCGATCCGATTTCAGCGGCCTTCAACAGCGCAGGCGACCCGGTTCTGCACCGCTATGCGGTTTCCGGCCTGCGCATCTATTTTCTTGGCTTCTGGTGCGCCGGGCTCAACCTGACGACGGCCGCGTTTTTCAGCGCGTCCAACCATGCGGGCATGGGCTTTGCCATTTCGCTGGTGCGGGGCGTTGCCGCCGTGCCGCCTGTCCTGCTGGCGCTGGCGGCGATCTGGGGCGTGACCGGGGTCTGGGCGGCGTTCCCTATGGTCGAGGCCGTGACGGCTGCCTTGACGCTCTTCTGCGTCTGTCGGGTGTTCCGCGCGGGCAGACAGGCATAAGAAAAAGGCTTCCGGATATCCGGAAGCCTTTTGTGTTTTCTTTACAGCGCGTTCACCAGCGATTTGAACAGCTTGCCGCGCTCCATGAAGTTCTTGAAGCGGTCGAACGACGCGCTCGCCGGGCTCATAATGACGATATCCCCCGGCTGCGCCTGCGCCGCCGCCTCGCGCACTGCGGTCTCGAGGTTTTCGACCTCCAATACGGGCGGATGCTCTCCCCCGACCGCGAGCACACAGTCGCGGATCTTGGGCGCGGTTGCACCGGTGACAATCAGCGTTTTGACATGCTGGCAGATCGGCTCGCCCAGCACGTCATACGGGATATGCTTGTCATAGCCGCCCGCGATCAGAATGACCTTCTGCTGGAAGGACTCGAGACCCGCGATCGTGCGCGTCGGACTGGACGCGATCGAATCGTTGTAATACTTGACGCCGTCCTTCTCGCGCACAAACTCGATGCGGTGCTCGACGCCGCCGAAGGTCGTCGCAACCGCACGGATATCATCGTCCGATGCATAGCCCTGCACGACGGCCGCCGCCATCATCATGTTGTAGACGTTGTGCGCGCCCGGAATACGGATATCGCCCGCGGCCATCAGCTCGCGCCGCACGCCGTTCTCCGCGATGTAAATGATCTCATCCTTGAGGAATACACCGTTGGCCAACTCCTGCTTTTTGCTCGTGCAGAACAGGTTGCCCGATGCGTGCAGCGAGCGCGTGACCTCGTCGTCCAAATTGAGGATCAGGCGATCATTTTCGCCCTGATTGCGGTAGATCGCGGTCTTAGCCTGCACATACTCGTCGAAATCCTTGTGGTAGTCCAGATGGTTGGGCGTCAAATTGGTGATCGCAGCGATATGGGGCGAATGCTTCATGCCCATCAACTGGAACGAGGACAGCTCGACGACCGCAAGGTCGTTTTCCTTCATTTCACTGACGCGCGGCAGCAACGGCGTGCCGATGTTGCCGCCGAGGTGCACGGTATAGCCCGCATGCTTGAGTATCTCGCTGACCAGCGTCGTCGTGGTAGTCTTGCCGTCCGACCCGGTGATGCCGATGATCGGGCACGGACAGGCCGCGAAAAACAACTCCATTTCGCTCGTGATCTCCGAGCCCAGCGCGCGCGCCGCTTCGAGCAGGCCCGGATGCACGCCCGGCGTGCGGAAAATCACGTCTTCGTTGAGGGCGTCCAGATAATGCTCGCCCAGCACAAAATCCACGCCCAGCGTCGCCAGCGTGGCATAGCCGTCGCCCAGTTCGGTCGGGTCCTTTTGGTCATGCACGGTCACCTGCACGCCGGCCGCGCGCAGCATACGGATGAGCGGCATATTGCTCACGCCCGCGCCGATAACACCGACCCGTTTGTCCGACAGGCTGCCCAAATATTGTTCTAATGATGTCATAACTTGCGTTACACCGCCTTCTTCACAGGTTACAGTATACAGGATTTTCACCAAATTTGCAAGACCGGTTTGACGCAGACGTTTTTTTGCGGTATACTGTCTTTCGTGACTGGTGCTGACGGTCGCGTGTCAACCGGCATGAGGAAAGTCCGGGCTGCACAGGGCAAGGATAACGGATAACGTCCGCCGGGGGCGACCCCAGGAATAGTGCAACAGAGATATACCGCCGTACCGGCGCATAATGCGCCGGTACGGTAAGGGTGGAAAGGCGAGGTAAGGGCTCACCGCGCCCCATGGTGACATGGGGGGCCTGTAAACTCTATCCGCAGCAACGCCGACAGGGACCATGGGCGGCCCGCCCGTCCCGACTGGCGGCTTGAGGCGCGCGGCAACGTGCGTCCCAGATAGATGACCGTCCACGACAGAACCCGGCTTACGCACCAGTCATACCATCAAGAACACGGCGGTGTCCATGGATAGCGCACCGCTTGACCGGACGATATTGCAATTGTCCGATAAATCCTATGGCTGCAATGCTGTTTTGGGCGGATACCCCAACAGCGGTTCCAGTACACGCGCCATCAGCGCGGTCATTTCCTTTTTGGGGATAGGCTGCGGCTCGGTGATCCACTTTTCCAGAATCCCGACCAAGCCGGTCGCCACAAACCGTGCCACATAAACATCTTCCACACTGCGGCATGGGATGCCCTCCAGGCGGCACTCCTCCAACACGCCGATCAGCTTTTGGCCGAACCCATCCCCGGCGTTGACACGGGTCAGCGCTGCAACAATTTCGCGGTTTTCTTCCAGATAATCCACCGCCCGATTGAGCACCGGCTGCAGCGAGGCGGTCTCGCTTGGCCGCAGGCCTGCGATCATGCTGCGGAAATCCGCGATCATCTCCCCTTCGATCCGTTCGCGCAAATCATAAACATCCCGGTAATGCGCATAAAATGTCCCGCGGTTGATATCCGCCTCGCGCACGATATCCGTCACAGTAATACTTTTAAATTCCTTCTGCTGCATCAGCCGCGTCAGCGCCTGGCGCAGCAGTCTTTTTGTGCGGCGAACACGCTTATCCTCCTGCCGCTGCATGTGCCACTCCCCTTTCTATCCAAATCACAAACCGGCGCGCAAGCGCGCTTGACAAACAATATGTTATCACTTTTACTATACCACAGTCCAAAAACATACACAATATTCAGAAACAACAATTTGCACCTTTATCCTACATACTTTGCAAAACTCGACCTGCATCCCCTTATCCGCGTCGATGCAAAAACAGCGCCGTCTCCTGACCGGAGACGGCACTGTCACTTTTCGTATGCTTACTTGGAAGCAGGTTCGATCTGCGTCAGGTACTTTTGCTGATAAAAGCCCAGCTTTTCCTTGAACTGCTCGGTCGATTTATACTCCTTCTTGGCGTACTCATGGGTATCAAATTCCTCTGCACCCTCGCCCAGCTGAATGGTATAAATCGCAATATTGGCACAATGGTCGCTGATCTTCTCGAGGTCATGCACGATATCAAGGAAGTGGATACCGGTCTGCATAGTGCATTCGCTCCGGCTCAGACGTTCGATATGCCGGCTTTTGAGCCGCTCCTTCAGCGTATCAACGACCTCCTCGATCGGCTCTACCGTCCGTGCTACCGATACGGAACGCGTCACATAGCCTTCCACGGTCATATCCAGCGCTTCGCCTACCGCGCCGCACATAGCATGCAGCTCCTGCATGGCAGCCGGCGAGAAGCACAGATCCGCCTGCCGGAACTCATCCACTCTACCAAAGATATTCTGCGCATAGTCTCCGATTTTTTCAAAATCCGAAAGCGAGTGCATCATCTCCGCCATCTGACGGCGCTGATCCACCGAGCGGATATTATGGATATTGGTCAGGTAGCGCCCGATCTCGACCTCTGCACGGTCAAGGAAACTCTCGTGCTCGCGGAAAATATCCTCCTTTGGCTCGCCCTCGCCAAACAACGGGCCGACCGCCAGATGGAAATTCTGCTTGGCTGCGTCGCCCATATCCGCGATGCAGCGCTGCGCCTGCTCCAGCGCGAGCGAAGGCGTGGTCAGGAAGCGGGGCTCGAGCTTGGCCAGCGGATCCTCCTGCGTTTCGCCGGACGGCACGCTCCATGTGGCCAGCTTGACCAGCACACCGGTAAACGGTAGGAACAGGATCGTGCAGGTGACATTGAACAACGTGTGGAAATTCGCAATGCCGCCCTTGTCGATCGCGCTGTCCCAGAACGGGAAGCCCACGGTATACTCAATCGCATACACCGCAACGAGGAACACAATCGAGCCGATCAGATTAAAATAGAAGTGAACCATCGCGGTGCGGCGCGCATTTTTCGAGCCGCCCAGCGAGGACAGGAATGCCGTGATACAGGTGCCGATATTCTGGCCGAGGATAATTGGGATTGCTGCGGCATAGCTGATCGCGCCCGTTGTCGACAGGGCCTGCAAGATACCGACCGACGCCGAGGACGACTGGATGATCGCGGTAACGCCTGCGCCGACCAGCACGCCGAGCACCGGGTTTGCGATCGTGGCAAACAGCTGCGCGAACTGCGGCCAGTCCGCCAACGGCGCGACCGCGCTTTCCATCACCGACATGCCGATAAACAAAATGCCGAACCCGGAAAAAATATCCGCAATATCGCGGGTGCGGCGCTTCTTGGCCAGCATCATAATGATAACGCCGACCAGCACGATCACATAGGCCAGATTCTTGGGCTTGAGCATCTGCATGATCAGGTTCTCGCCCATCGCGCTGCCACTGTCCAGACGCAGGATCTGCGCGGTGATCGTCGTGCCGATATTGGCGCCCAAAATCACGCCGACCGACTGCCGCAGCGACATAATGCCCGCATTGACAAAGCCGACCACCATAACGGTCGTCGCCGACGAGGATTGGATGACCATGGTGACAACCAAGCCCATCAGCAACGCCTTGAACACGTTCCCCGTCATTTTTTCCAGTGTTTTTTCCAGCTTGGAGCCTGCTGCGCGCTCCAATCCCTTTCCCATCGTCGTCATGCCGTAAATGAACAGCGCAAGGCCGCCAATCAACTGCACGACGGACAGCATGTTAAATTCCATGGGTCGCCTCCGTTTCATCTCTTACATATCTTTTACGTACCCCATACAGTTTTCAGTATACTGTCTTCGACATGTACTGTCAACGGAAAAAAACTTTTTGGAGGGGAAAACTGTGCATCAAGCCCTTATCCTCGTTTCCAGCGGCAGATTTGTTGGAAATTTGTCTATACAACGTCAGCAGTCCGAGCTATACACGGCATGCCTTTCCCAAGCGGGCAGCGCAGGCGTACTGTATGGCGGCGGCAGCACAAAAACCCTCGCTGCACGGTGCGACGGCCTGCTGCTCGCGGGCGGCGGCGACCTGCACCCCGCCCTCTATGGCCAGCAGCCCCAAACCGATGCGCTATTATCCATCGACACGGTGCGCGACGGGGAGGAGCACGAGCTGTTTGCGGCGTTCCATGCACGCGGCAAGCCGGTGCTCGGCGTGTGCCGCGGCATGCAAGCGGTCAATGTCTTTTTGGGCGGTACGCTGCACCAGCATGCCGCCGGGCATGCCGATTGCTGCCACCCCATCCGGTGTACCGGTTTGGCGGCACATCTGCTCGGCACGGCGGGCGAGGTCAACAGCTACCACCACCAAACGGTCGACCGTATCGCAGATGCGCTTACCGCTGCCGCCTATGCACCGGACGGCGCCGTGGAAGCGCTTGTCCATTCCACTGACCCGCTGCTGGGCGTGCAGTGGCACCCCGAGCGCCTTGTGCCCGGCGTATGTGAAGATGTGGCGGGGGTCAACCACTTGCCGCTGTTCCAATGGCTGTGCGAACGGTGCTGAAACGGCAAAAGGGCGGGTTTTCACCCGCCCTTTTGAGGCTATCGATTGAAACCACGCTTCCAATCGAATCAGTTGTATCAAAAAAGCGGGCAAAGCTCGCTTTTTTGATGCCGCTCACAGAGCGGCTGAACTATGCGCGAAACCGCATTTTATCGCCGCACAGCGGCGAAATGCGGTTTCACGGGCTACGGCCTGCGGCGCGGCAACTTTATCGGCAAACTGAAGTGCGTGTTTCACCCGCCCGTCCACTTACTTTTCGATCCCGCTATCCATTGAGCCACCAGACCGCCGCATTCAGATAGGCGGCAAACAGCAGCCACAGCACATAGGGAACCAACAGATTGCCGGCCAGCGGCCGAATCTGGCGGAACGCTTTCATGGCAGCCAAAACGAGCGCCAGCAGCAGCAACAGCCACAAAAACGCTGTCCCATACCATCCCGCACGGAAAAACAGCAGCGGCCAGACAAAGTTGCATGCCAATTGCACCGCATACAAGCGCAGCGCGCGCTGCTTTTCCGCCTGCGGCACGTCCGACTTCCAGATCAGCGCGCTGGCCGCGCCCATCAGCAGATACAAAATACTCCAAACGACCGGAAATACCCACGACGGCGGCGCGAGCGGCGGCTGTATCAGCGCCCCGTACACCGCCATGCTCCCCATGGTCAGCCACGCGGCCAGTCCGCCGACCGCCAGCGGCAGACCCAATCCAACAATCCCAACCGGCAGCACACAATCCCTCCCTTTGCGGTCAGGATATGCCGTGCGGCGCGGTTTTATGCATCCTTTCGCGTTACAGCAGGCCGAGCGCCATCATTTCGATAATCGTCAGCGCGTTTTCCTCATCTTCCCCATCCTGTAAGGGGCGCAGCTTGGCGCCGCAGACCGGACAGGTGTCACGGTCGTCGTCATATGCCTTGCCGCAGTATTCACAGAATTTCATCGTCATAACTCCTTCCGCTGATAGGTGTGCACGCTCCACAGGCTGCACAGCAAAAACACCACGCAACCAGCAGCTGCAAGCAACAGCGCCGCAGCCAACGGGTCGGACAGTAGCACCATCAGCCTGCCGCCCCACATCTGCCATATCTGATATAGTGCATCTGTTCGCCGAACCAGTGCAATCAGCAGATACAGTATACCCACGCCGCCTACAACCAAATAATTTGCCCGGTTCAGACCCCAGCGATGGGAGACGGCCAGCATCAGGCCGCTGGCCGCCATCGCCCACGCAACGCATACCAGCAGCCATGCGCTGTCGACAGGGATTTTTGTCACTGTATCGCTTAACAAGCGGCAAATCGCCATGCTGCTGAAACACAACACTACCGCCGCGGCATTACAACACAGCACCAGCACGTACTGGCTGGTCACCACGTTACGGTGGCCCGCAGGCATCGTCAGGCTGTATGTCTCCCAACCGGGAGACAACGCAGCATCACACAACATGCGCGGCACAAACACCGCAGGCAGCACGACCAACATGCACAGCATAACAGGACCAGCCAATAGCACACCGAACAGGGTTGCCGCGCAAACCCGTACCACCATCTGCCAAAATGGCATGCCGATACCCATCCATTGGGCATAAATCATTTCTCGCATGGGTTTTCCCTCCCCTTACAGTTCCTTCCGCTGATAGGTATGCACACTCAGCGCATAGCAGGCCGCGTAAACCGCAAGGCAGACCAGCAGCACCGCCGCTATCGGCAGGACAGCGGGTGCGGCCGTGAGCCGGGCAAAGCCCCGGTCGAACGCACCCACCATGCCGGGCATAATGTCCAGCTTGACGATCGCGGCCACGGCCAGAATAGGCACCCATACCACCCCGATCAGGATATACCGCGACTTCTCTGCGCCGAATTTGAACGTGATGGCAAACATCAGCCCCATGAGCAGCAGCGAGATGACCTCCCCGCAGGACAGGGCAAGCAGGTTGTCTCGCAGCGACGTCGACGGGTCGACAAACGAATATGTCACCGTCATTGCCGCCGCCAGCGCAAACAGCGCAAAATTGACCACAAGACCCATCAGGTACTTGCTGCCGACCACCTCGCGCCGCAAAATCGGCAGCGACAGGCTGAGTTTATCCCAGCCGTAAGCCTGATCGGACCCGCACAGCGTTGCAGGCATCAAAATGCTGAGCATGGCGACGATGGTGATGAAGAACATCGGCCCGCTCCACATAAACGCCGCGAACGCGAACACAATCAAAAGAAACAGCATCGACCGGAGCGACTGGCGCAGGTTCAGCCAATCGGCATACAGCATCGCTTTCATCTTGCTTCCTCCCCTCTCATCAGGAACAGCATCACCTGTTCGATGTTGACCGGCTCGACCGGCCAGCCCTGCGGCACGCCGTCGCGCCGCACGAGCGCCTCGCAGCCGAACGTGCCCACGCGCTTGCCGCGCACGGCCGCCGGGTCGAGGGCGGCCAGCTGGTCGGCCGTGCAACGCAGCACACCATAGGTGTCGAGCAGCGCGTCGCGCGGCTCGCTGAGCGCCACGCGCCCGCCGTGGATAAACGTGATGTAGTCCGCGATTTTATCCAGGTCGCTCGTGATATGGCTGGACAGCAGGATCGCGTGTCCCTCGTCCTGCATAAAGTCATAAAACAGGTCGAGCACCTCGTCGCGCACGACCGGGTCAAGCCCGCTCGTCGGCTCGTCCATGAGCAGCAGCTCCGCACCGTGCGACATCGCCGCCGCAATGTTGATCTTCATGCGCATGCCCTTGGAATAGTCCTTGATCTTCTTGGCGCGGTCGATGCCGAACCGGTCAAGGAAGCCGAAAAACTGCGCGGAGTCCCAGCGCCGGTACGCCTTGCGCATGAGCGCGTCGACCTGTCCTGCGTGCATGGTGTTGAGAAAGCAGCCGTCCTCGAGCACCACGCCAATGCGCTCCTTGACCGCGCGCTCGTCCGCGATGTTGTCCATGCCGAGCACGCGAATTTCGCCCGCATCGCGGTGAATCAGGTTCAGTACCGCTTTGATCGTCGTCGTCTTGCCCGCGCCGTTCTCGCCGACCAGCCCCATCACGCAGCCGCGCGGCAGCATCAGCGAAACGTCCTCGAGTGCAAACCGGTCGTACCGCTTGCACAGGCCGCGGATTTCCAATGCGTTCTCCATGTCAGATCCCCTCCTCATACGTCTCTGCCGCGATCGCGGCAAACTCCTCCTTTGTCAGGCCTCCCAGATGCGCGGCGCGCGCGGCCTCGGCTAAGTGCTCCTCCACCCGGCGCAGCTGCTCCTCGCGCAGCAGCTCGACGCCCACCGGCGCGACAAAGCTGCCGCGTCCTGTTTGGGTCGTGATAAAACCCGCGCGCTCGAGTTCCTCGTAAGCGCGCTTGGTCGTGATGACGCTGATGCGCAGATCCTTGGCCAGCAGCCGCATGGACGGCAGCGCCTCGCCCGGCTGCAGCTCGCCGCCGACGATCTTGGCCTTGATCTGCCGCGCGATCTGCTCATAGATCGGCGTGCCGTCTGTATTCGACAGGATAATGTCCACCGGCTTCTCCCCTCCCATACCGTATATACTCATTATATACAATATGAACGCTATGTCAAGCCCCTGCACCAAGTTTTTTCCGCGCATGACAAAAGCCGCCCCAGCATGCTGCTGGGACGGCTTTGTTCCCCCACATGTTCTGTTTTCCGCCCTCTTACGGCTGGATTGCAAAGGTGATCTGCACCTTGAACAGGTCGCCGTCGACCGAGACCGCAAAGCTGCCGCCGCAGGCCTCGACATAGCTCTTGGCGATTGCAAGGCCGAGGCCGCTGCCCTCGGTCGAGCGCGCCGCGTCGCCGCGGACAAAGCGCTCGGTGATCTCACTTGCGTCGAAGTCCATCGCGTAGTTGGCGATGTTCTTGAGTTCGAGCACCGCACTGCCCTCCCGCTCGACGACCGAGAGGAACACGCGCGTACCGGGCATCGCGTACTTGACGCAGTTGCCGATCAGGTTTTCCATCACGCGGGACATCTTCTTGCCGTCCGCCCAGACCGGCACCTCGTGGTCAGGCATATCGACCTTGAGCGTCAGCCCGCCGTCGCCGATGGCCTTATCCTGCTCGCCGAGCGCCTGCCGCACGAGCGTGCAGGCGTCCAGCCGCTCGCAGATGACCTGCTCCGCGCCCGACTGCACCTTGGAGATGTCAAACAGGTCGCTCGTCAGGTTTTTGAGCCGCAGCCCCTTCTGATAGATGATCTTGGCGTAGTCGTTGGCCTCCTCGGGCGTCAGGTGCTCCTGACAGAGCAGATCGGAGTAGTTAAGGATCGATGTCAGCGGTGTTTTGAGGTCGTGGCTGACGTTGGTGATGAGTTCCGACTTCATGCGCTCGGCGCGCACCTCATTTTGCAGCGCAAGCTGCATGCCGTCGCCCAGCGAGTTGATGTCGTCCGCCATCGCGGCGAACACGCCTGCGGGCATATCGGTCAGCTTGTAGGTCAGGTCGCCGCCGCGCAGGCGCTTAAGCGCGTCCACGACGCGGTCAAAGCCGTCGATGCGCCGGATAAGAAACCAGATAGCTGCATAAACCCATGCGATGCCCATCAGAAAACACAGCCCGAAGATCAGCGAAACACCCAAAAGCCACGCTAAAAAGGCTAACACGACCGAATAACCTAAGAACAGCATCAGCACCTTACGGGTCTTATAATTCTGAAATGACTTTTGCCACAGGTTGTCTTTGCCGCGGCTGACACCATCCCGCAGCGCCTTGCAGCGGTCGATGCCCCAGCGGCAGATGCGCTTTGCCGTGCGCCAGCACCAGCGGACAGCGCGCAGGAGGAACGACCGCTCGACGAACGTGCGGTTTTTCAGGTTGCGCACGAGGGAAAGCGACAGCTCGACTGCCAGCGCAAAAGCACCGGCAAACAAAATAATGCTCGGTGCAAGCAGCCACCACATTCCGCCCATTTCCTGCTGCTGCATTCCTTCAAATATCACATAAAGATTGAACGCCCCAGCTGCAATCGGCAGTCCAAACAGCAATAGCAGATTCAGTTCTACAAACAGGCGGTCGATGGTGAAGAGATGAACCGTTTCATCCCCATCCGCGCGTCCAGTAACAAACAGTAGATAAATATACCCTGCTACTGCTATCAAGCACAGAACGACAAGGTTCTGCAACAACCCTATTAAAGCGCTGCGCTGCGCCGACCATTGCTTGGCATACTCTGCCGACTGTGCCTCTGTGATTTGAACAAAAATCACGCTATTTTCCGGCACTTGCTCCTCCTGATACAGCCCTGTTGCAGGATCTTCATAAGAATAACTAAACGGCATGAAGCCACCATTCCCACTATAATACAGAGTGCCGTCCGCACGCGCAACAATAAAGAACATGGAGGATGCCGCCTCTTCTTCTGTCAAATCGCTGTTTTTCAGCACACGGTCACCCATACGCGCATAATAATCGCCTATAAACTCCGCCCCGTTAAACCTTCGGTTAAAATCCTCCTGATCTATCCCCTCATGCAGTGCATAATCCAAATCCGCCATCATTGAATTAACCATGCCATAGAGCAGTTGGGAATCTGAAAACTTGTCCTCCAGACGGTAAACCAGTTCGCCGTTATTCGACCAACGGAGCATATCCATGATCCCTAACTCCGCCTGCGCAACCGCACCCACCGTACAGCCGACAACAATCAAAAACGCAACTAACTTCGCTGCCGCACTCCGGAAAATCTTTTTTGCCATTATACTTGCTCGCTCCTCTCTATCTTATAGCCCACGCCCCAGACCACTTTCAGGTAGCGCGGCTCCTTGGGGTTGATCTCGATCTTCTCGCGGATATGCCGCACATGCACGGCGATCGCGTTGTCCGACACCGCCTCCTCATTCCACACCTGCCGGTAGATTTCCTCGGTCGAGAACACCTTGCCCGGGTGACGGCACAGCAGCTCAAGGATTTTATACTCCAATGGTGTCAGGCGCACGGCTTCGTCGTCCACCGTCACCGACTTGCTCTCGGTATCGAGCACCAGCCCGCGAATGGCGATCTGCTTTTCGGTCACCTGCATCGCGCCCAGCTGCGTGTAACGCCGCAGCTGGCTCTTGACGCGCGCGACCAGCTCGGACGGGTTAAAGGGCTTGGTGACATAATCGTCCGCACCCGCCGTCAGGCCGAGGATTTTGTCCGCGTCCTCGCTCTTGGCCGACAGCAGGATGACCGGAATATTCTTGCTCTCGCGCACCTTGAGCAGCGTCTTGATGCCATCCATCTCGGGCATCATAATGTCAAGCAGCAGCAGGTGCACCGGCCGCGTCATCACCACGTCAAGCGCTTCCAGACCGTTATAGGCCTTTTCGACCGCGTAACCGTCCGCCCGCAGAAAAATGGCAATGCTCTCCACGATCTCCTTGTCGTCGTCCACCACCAGTACCGTCAGTTTATCCATGGCGTCCCCCTCCTCCATGCTTCTATGATAGCAAAGGTTTCTGTTGAATTTATTCATAAAATTCTTAAGATTTTCTGTTGTTCCAGCTGCCTCATCCGATGCACAAGATACCCGTCCCGGCGTTCGGCACACCTGTCTTGCCCGGCGCGTCGCTCGGGGCAAGCCATACCCATTCTATCACAACTTACCCGGAACGCAAGGGCAACCGACAGGCATGGTATTTTGTGCTTTCCATGCGCAAAGGGCGCGCTGCCGGCGATATGCCGGCAGCGCGCCCTTTTATGCTCCAACGCTTTATTTCGATCATGCACGCCGCGTCCTGCGGAATGATCTGGTTCGATTGTGTCATCCTCCGTCCGATAAGATGTATATCTTAGCCGTCCGCACACCGAAATTATTGGCTTCCGTCCCTGTCATAAAGAACAGGTCGATGCGGTTTCCCTTGATCAGGCCGCCGGTATCCTCCGCAAGTCCCGGACCATAGCTCCAGCTTGTGCCGTCCTCGGCCACAACAAACACCCGCGAACCCAGCGGGATCACCGATGGGTCGACCGCGATCGTGCCGTATTGGGTGGTGGTGCCCGTCGCGGTGATCAGCCCGCCCTCTTCCAGACGATGGTACGCGGTCGCCTTGACCGTCAGCACGCTGGAATAGGACTGTGTCGTCCTGTCCGGCAGGGTGATCTTTTTACCCGCAGTATCCACCGAAACGTCGGTCGGTGCCGACCAGACTTCATCCTTGCCCTCGGTCGACAGTGTTCCGCTCACCGCATCCAGCGTACTGTCCGTACCGCCGGATGCACCGGCCGCTTGGCCGGATGCCTGCTGTCCGGGGAAAATCACGCCCTCATCCCATGCCATTTCCTGCTGCGGCGTGTCGTCTGCCGCGATGCCAATGCCATGGTCGATCACGCAATCGACCGGTTCGGTCACGACGGTTTCCGAAACGGCCACGCGTTCCAGTTCCCGGCCGTCCTGTAAGGTCACGCGGTAGGTGACCTGCTTCTCCCCCTTGACGCCCGAGCGCACCAGCTTGCGCACCCCTTTTTCCAGCGCGTCGCTTTCCCGGACCAGCACGCCGTAGTCAATTTCTTCCGTTTCGGTAACCGTTTCATAGGTAACTGAAACCACCGTGACCGTCGCGTCCTGCGTCAGCCTGACGTTCAGATCCGGCGTGACCAGTTCGTTCCCGTCCAGCGTGATCCCATTGGACAGCAACAGCTCTTCCACCGTACAGGGGGAAAAGGGCACCGACTGGGTCTGTCCATCATAGGCGATGGTGGCGTACAGCGTATCCCCCAACGTCAGGTAGGTTTTGCCCTCCGATTCGTACTGTTCCCGCACGATCTTCCCTTCAAACCCGGCCGCCTGACAGGCCTCGTCCACCGTGCCCGGATAGAGCCGCACGGTTTTCTGCTGCGCCCCGTCGGTGATGATATATTCATGCCCGACCCAATGCGCCGCCCCGGCCCACACCAGCACAGCTACGGCCACAATCGCCCCGATGACGGCCAGCAGCCTGCCCCGCTTCTGCCAGTGCCGGAGACGGCTGTGCAGCAGCAACTGTATTTTCTTCTGCATCGGTTTTCCCCCTTGCAGGCGGATATGCCCGCCCCGCGAGCCGTCAATGCGGCACACGGCGCAGGATACCCGCGGCGGTTTGCCGCTTATATGATGATGCGGATTTCATTGACCGCCTGCTCATAACGGTGTTTGGCGTAAACCGCCATTTCCCGCACCAGCAGGATGCCCAGCGTATCCATATTCGCCAGCGGCCCGCCCGGCTGCATCCGGATTGCCAGCGGATTATACCGCGCGCCCGCATACCGCATGCGTACCATCAGGCTGTCGCTGATGGTCAGCTGCATTTCCAGCCGGCCGTCCTCCGGCAGCTGCGCCAGAATCAGACAGCTCAACTCTTCCACGCAGCTCATCAGCGCGTACCCCTGTTTTTGTTCCAATCCCCGTGTGCGCGTCAGCATATCGACCGCATCACACATTTCCGCGATGCTATCCGTCTTGTTGAGCACTGTGTGCTCCAGATCGACCGGATCGCAGTCCGCATGCCGCATCAGCCAGCCGTGCGGCGCCGCCGGTTTGATGCCAAACATAGATGTCGCCGTAATCAGGCAGGGAATGCCCAGCAGCAGCGACCAAACGGTCGTGCTGGCACCGACCTGCGCCGCACGCGAACCCGCGCTGCATGCCCACAGCGGGCCGGGCACGCACGCCACCACAGCGGCTGCCGCCAGCGACGCCGCTGCAATGCAAAGCACCACTGTCAGTACGTCCGTTCTCGTTTTGCAGCGCACCCGCGTGCGCACCGGCATCAGGTACCACACCGCTCCGGCGGCCATGCCAGCCGCCGCGGCAGCGACGGCTTCCACCAAAACTTCCAGCGCGGCCTCCTGTACCAGCACACCGGCCAGCAGCATGCCCAATCCTGCACCCACAGCGCCGACCGGCCCGCAAAGCAGGCCGAACAGAACGGGCAACATGTTTTTCGGCCCTGCTGCCGGAATCAGCCCCAACAGCTCGATCAAGCGGAACGGCAGGTCGAACAGTACTGTGACCAGCACCGCCCCGACCAGCAGCCGCGCCGCACGCATCGGCTCACTTCTGTGCTTCATGCGCCGCCTCCTTTTTCCGCCATTGCAGGATCGCGCCGTCCGAGGTCAGCACGCCTAACAAAATGAGTACGCACCCGGCCAGCTTGAAAGGCGTGATCGTCTCCGGTTCGCTGCCCAGCATGGCGGGCAGGAACAGCGATGTCAGCAGTGTAAACACGATCTCGAACGAAAACAGCAGCGAAGCGTTCAGCGCGCTGACATAGCGCTGCGCATACACCTGCATCACCGTCGTAAAGCCGCGTACAAATACCGCGATCACCAGCACGCTGCTCCAGAACCGCATATCATGCGGCAACGACAGCAGCGTTTCCGGCTGGAAGATCAGCCAGCCCGCCAGACCAAACAGCGTGCCGAAAAACATCTGGCAAAGCGAGGTCAGAATCGGGTTAACGCTGCCGATAATCTGCCCCAGCACAACGATATATGCCGCGCTCAGCACATCTGCTGCCGCGATGATGAGCACGCCGTTGCCCATGCCGTCCAGCCGCGCGCCGGTCGCGAGCAGCAGGCCGAGCAGCACGATAGCCACGCCAACCAGATTGCTGACGCTCGCTTTTTTGCCGAAAAAACGCATGAATATCGGCACAAAGACGATGTTGGCCGCAGCAAAAAACGAGGCGGTCGAAGCGTCGAGCGAACGGGAACCCGCTGTGATCAGCATATTGGCGCCAAACAGCAGCATGGCAAGCAGCAGGCCGTTCCGGACGATCTTACGCGTCAGCTTGCGCAGCTCGTCGAAGAACACCGCCGTCAGGATGAGAAACCCGATGCCGTTTGTCAAGGCAAGAAAGGCAAAGGTGGAAATATCATCCGGGATGTTTCCGAGGAAGATGTACTGCACCCCCCAGAAAAACGTCACCGAAAGCAAGGTCAGGTTGGCCTCCAGCTTGCTCACCCGTCCATCACCTCCGCACGGTATTTTTCCAGCAGCAAGGCCGGGTGGTAGGACAGCTTGAGCGCCCGCAGGCCCGGAATGCCGATATCCTCCTCGGCATTGACATACCGGAAGCCCTGCGCACAGCGGCATACGCATTCCTGAAACACCACGCGGTACAGGAACCGCTGTGCCGATGCCTTTTGCACCAGAATGTCATAAGTATCGCAGCCGACCGGGCAGCCATAGGAGTACCCAGCCACCGCCCCGTCAATGCGCGCCACAATGCCGGACAGGCCCAGCGCGTCAAAGTGTTCCAGCGCAACAGCAATCGCACGATCCTCGCCTGCCAGCGAAGCATCCTCGCCCGCGGCGTCGTGCGCTGCCATCCAGGTGCGCTGGAACGCCAGCACCTCATCCGCGTGCGCCGCGCACAGCGGCTCGATCGTCAGCCGGTCGCCCAGCGTTTTCCAGCACTGGCGTGCTTCCTTGCGCTTTTGTTTGAGTCCCGCCCCCTCCAGCGTAGCCAGCGGCTGCGAGTCATATAGGTACTCCGCCCAATCCCGGTCTGCCGTCATGCGGTATCGCCCGGGCGCCTGCGCTTCCAGCACCGATGCCTGTGCCCCGGTCAGTCCAAAAAACGCATATGGTCGGCCATCCGCTTGCGCGAAACGCTCCAGCGCGGCCAGGGCATCCGCAAAGCGCTCCGCCGCACACAGCGGGGCGAAATAGTCCACCCGTCCCGGTGTACGCGACAGACTGCGCAGGAATGCCGCGTCATCCGTCATGCACAATTCCGTTCCATATTTCCCCTGCAAACAATACACCGCCGCAAAGGCATACTGACAGGACTGTGTGCCGACCTGCCGCGCCAATCCCTCAAAAGCGGCCCGCATGCCCAGCCTCGGTTTTTGAAATATGATTTCCAATCCAGCAACCCCTTCTTGTCACCCTGCGATTTCCAGCAGCAGAATAGTGATATCGTCCGCCTGCTCTGCGCCGTTGGCAAACGCATGGATATCGTCCTGCAAGGCCTTCACCACCTGTTCGATCGGCGCATGCAGGATATCCGCGCGGTTCATCGTTGCGATCAGGCGATCCTCGCCGTACAGCTCCTCGGCAGGATCGAGCGCTTCGGTCACACCGTCCGTGTACAGCAGCAGCCGGTCGCCGCGACGCAGGTCGATTTTTTCACTGGCAAACTGCATCCCTTCCAGGCCGGCCAGCACAAAGCCGGGCTTGGCCTTGAGCCACTGGTATTCCTTTCCGCTGTGATACAGCAGCGGCGCGTTATGCCCCGCGTTGGCGTAAGTGAAGGTGCCGCTCGGCACATCCAGCACACCGACAAAACAGGTGACAAACATGCCCGCGTCATTGTTCTCACACAACTGGTTGTTGACGACCGTCAGCACCTCGCCCGGATCGCCGCTGAACCCGGCCTGATTTTTGATCAGCGTTTTGGTGATGACCATGAACAGTGCCGCCGGCACACCCTTACCCGAAACGTCTGCGATCACCACCCAAAGGTGGTTCGGGTCGGACAGGAAGAAATCATAGAAGTCGCCGCCGACCTTTTTGGCCGGGTGCATATCCGCATAGATATTGAACTCCTCCCGCTCCGGAAAAGCCGGGAAAATGCACGGCAGCATGGAGGTCTGGATCGTTGCCGCGACGTTCAGCTCGGCTGCGATGCGCTCACGGTCGGCGGTAATCGTCGCCAGATTGTTCATGTATTCCTTGAGGGAGACGGTCATGTGGTTGATCGTATCCCCCAGTATCTCCAATTCGTCGCCGGTGTGCAGGTCGATCTCGTGATCCAGATTGCCCGCACCGATGGTCTGCGCGCCGTGCGTCAGCGTGCGGATCGGGTCGGTCAACCGGCGCGACTGCACGCGCGTGGCCGCCATGACCACCAGCACGATCGCCACGATCGCCACCGCAAAAAACGCCAGCATGATCGCGGTCATGCTGCTGACCGCCTCTGTCACCTCATCGGTTTCGGACATGATATGGTCATACATCGCCGAAGCCGGTGCGACGACCTCCTCGCGCGGTAGCACCATGCCCAGGCTCCATCCGGTAGCCGGCACCGGCGCATAGGAGACAAACAACGGCTCGTCGGCCTGCGCCTCCAGAAAGCCGCTCTGTCCGGCGGTCATCTCTTCGACCACCACGGAAAAACCTTTCTGCTCGCCCAGATCGACCTGCTTATAGTTGCCATCCGGCCCGACCTTCAGATTGGGCGCGGAGATCATAATGCCGTTCTGGTCGATCAGGAAAGCGTAGCCGTCCTCGCCAACCTGCGCATTGACGATCGCTTCGTTGATGTCTTCGATCAGGATATCCATGCCCAGCACGCCCACTGTTTCCCCTGAAAGCGTCTTGACCGGCGTGGCACAGGTGACCAGCAGGCGGCCGAATACATCCAGATACGTTTGGGTGAACACGGTATCGTCCTCGTCCAGCGCATTGATGTACCAATCGCGCTGGCGCGGGTCATAGCCGTCGTCAAACAGCTGCTGATATTCGTCCGCACTGTTCGGATCGTAGGACAGCATAAAACCGGAATCCGATGCGAAATAGACCGAGGAAATCTCATCCTGATTTTGCCCGCACAGCGGCTGGAGCACATAAAATGCATGCTCGGTGCGCGCGATCTCATCGGCCAGTTCCTCCTCCGACAGCCCGCTGACCGCACCGTACTGCATCACCCAATCGCCGTCGCGTCCTTCGCGGCTGTCGTCGATAACGACCGTGCTGTCATACACCGGACCGACATAGCTGGCCAGCAGCTCGACCCGCGTCTTGATCGATTCCAGGCGCTGGTTGGTCAGGTCGGCCTTGGCGGCCGCTTCTGTGATCAGGTTTTCCTTGGCCTGCTCGATCAGCGCCTGTTCGCTGTCGGTCGCTGCCGTGCCGCCCAGATCCGAGCTGCTGTCGATCATACGGCTGCGCGCCAGCTGGATGCTGGCAAACGACACCAATGCACTGGTCAGCAGCGCCAACAGCGAGACGCTCAGCACCAGCCGGACGATTTTCCGCTGGATCGCGCCTTCTTTGCCCTTTTTATTCACCGACGTCACCTGCCTAACGCTTTGCGGATTGTCAGGATGTTGCTGTGATCCTCATAGCGGTATGAAACCTCATCCATCGTCTGCTTGACCATGAAGATACCCAGGCCGCCAATGCCGCGCTCCTGCGCGGACAACGTAATATCCGGGTCCTCGCGCTGGAGCGGGTCGTATGGCACGCCCTGATCGATCATTTCGATCTGCGCAACCGCCGGCGTCCCTTCGATCCGCATCCGGATGGTCGCCATGCCCTCCTTTGGCGGATAGGCATAGCTGAAAATATTGACGAAAATCTCCTCGACCGCAACCATGATCTGCGTCTCGACCGCCGGATCGCAGTCTACCGCTGCCAACTCGCCGCTGACAAACGTCAGCACCGGATCCAGCTGCTCCAATTTAGCCGGTACACACAATTCTTTCATTCTGCAACCCCCTGCCCTGTCTTTTCAGACTGTTCCGTATGGATGGTATCTAGATTCAGCAGCATTTGCGCCAGTTCCGCACGCGTTACCGGCTGCTGCGGATAGAAGCAGCCGTCTTCCATGCCCTCTACCAGACCGCTGCCGCGGCACAGGTAGACCGCCTCACGCGCCCATGCGCTGATATCATCCGCATCGCCAAAATCGCCCTGCAGCGAGGCCTGCAGCTTATCGCCGCGCCACGATGCAAACCGTGCCAGCACAGCACACATCTCCTCGCGCGTGATGTTGTCCGACGGACGGAAGCTGCCGTCCCCGTCGCCCGTAACCACGCCGGTCAGCTGCGCCCATGCGATCGAAGCCGCAAACGGGGAATCCGCCGCCACGTCCGTAAACGGCGTTTGCTGTTCCGCCTCCGGCCGGCCCGCCAGCCGCCAGAGCGCTTCGACCACAACCGCGCGGGTCGCGCTGGTATCGGGTGCGAAGGTACGCGCGCCGTCTATCGCATCGATCAGTTCCCTGCCCGCGACAAAGTCCAGCGCCGGGATGTACCACGCCTCCGCTTGCAGATCGTCAAAGGTCTGCATGGCCAGCCCGGTAAAGTCCTCCGGCTGATCCGGCTCATCGGGTTCGTCGGGCTGATCCGGTTCGTCCGGTTGATCCGGCTCGTCGGGTTGATCCTCATCGCCCGGCTCTTCCCCGCCGTTTTCTGCGCGCACATCCTCCTCGGTCGGCAAGGTCGCCAGATAGCTTTCATAGGTCTGCGCGCTGTCGTCCTCCGGCATGGCAAAGGCCGGTTCGGTGACCGCCGCGATCTGTGCCACCCCGCTGCCGCCACTGACCTGCTGGTCGACCGCTGCGACCCCGCTGCCGCTGCCCGGCGCGGCGGACACGCTGCCGCCCGAGACCGTCATGCTGTTGGGTGAGCCCGCTGCCGTGTCGCCGTCCTCCGGCTGCACCGGAATTACGCCTTCCTCTGTCGTCACAACCGTCTTGGTGCCGCCCGCGCTCAGTCCAGCCGCCCCGTAGCCGCCGCCGGACTGCACTGTGCCGCCCGAAATCGTCGTCGTGCAGCCGGTCGCGCCTGCGCCAGCGCCAATGCCGGAAGCATCTTTTCCGCCGGTTGCCGCAACCGTGCCGCCCGAAATCGTAGTAACGAAATTTTCCGCATTAGAACCCGCGCCCACACCGGGCGCCTTGGTGCCGCCTCGTGCAGTCAGCGTGCCGCCGGTGACTTGAACCACGCCGCCCGATGCAGCTGCGCCGCCGCCCAGCGCCGCAGCGCCATAGCCGCCGGTCAGCAGCAGCTGGCCGCCCGACACCACAAACCGGCCGCCTGTACCGGCCGAACCCTGCCCGATGCCTGCGCTGCCGCTCAGGCCGGTCGCAGCGATCGTGCCGCCTTCCACAACGACCGTGCCGCACGCCTCATCTGCGCCGCCGCCGATGCCCGCGCCGCCTGCGCCGCCCGTAGCAGTCAGGCCGCCTGTGCTGTCCGCGCTGAACGTCAGCGTCGCGCCCTCGCAAACCTCGATGGCCGCGCAGGTCGTACCGGCACACAGCACATTCTCACCCTTGCAGATCACCTCGGCCTGCGCGTCCGCCTCAATCCGCAACGGACACTTCCAACGATTTTCACTCAGGTCAAGCTGCAAATTTTCCAGCGTCAGCGCAACCGATTGCCCTGCCATGACCGTGACCGCGTGGCTGGGCCACGTCGAATCGCCGGTCAGGATGTAGTTTCCACTCGACGGGTAGCGCATGCTGACCGCACCGTTTTCGATCAGGTAGAAACCATCCTCCGCCAGCTGCGCGCCGCAGTCGGTGACATCAATGGCAATCATCGGCGGCATTTCAATGCGCACAAATTTGCTCTTGCCGGGCGCGGTGGTATTGTGCGCGGTATACCAGCTGCTTCCGGCCTGCATGGTGCCGTTTTCAAACGTCACGCCGCCGCTTACCACCGCACAGTTGTCACCCTCGATATCCAGCCGTCCGTTGACCTCGCTGTCGATCTGCGCCAAATCATCCGGCGCGAGCAAAATCTTCTGCTCCACCGTGATCGCACCTTCGGAGTAAATACCGTAGCACACCGCTGAAATCTGATTCTCCCCCAGCAGCACCAGCTTGGCGCCCGCTGGAAGCACGACGCCGTTGATCGTCCGGTCCTCCCGCCAGCCAAAGTCCTCGATGATCCATTCCCGCTCCGGCTGGATATTCGCACCCATCAGCGTCAGCGTCTGTGTTTTGATATCCCAATACCAGCCCTCTGTCCGGCTGATCATGGATGTTTCAAACTCCGTGCAGTCCAACGTCGCGCGCCGGGTCTGCGCGGCTGCCGCTGTCACGCAGCATGCCGCCGCACAAAGCAGACAAACCGACAGCAGACGCAGCATGCGTCCAATCCGCTGGCTCATCGGCAACACTTCCCCTCTTCATCTTTTTCAATATTGGTATAAGGAAAAAGGGCCGGAAAAATTTCTCTTTCCGCCCCCCGTTTTCTCATTCAATGGTCATGACCGAACTGAATCCCACCATATCCAGCACGTTCTTAACCGTCTCCCCTACATTGGTCAGCACCATGGACATATGCTTGGACTGCGCCGTTTTCTGCCCGATCAGCAAGACGCGCAGCCCTGCGCTGCTGATATAAGTGACCTTGGCAAAATCCAGCACGACTTTTTCCGACCCTTGGAACGCCTGCAGCACAGCCTGCTGCAGCTGGGTGCTTGTCATCGTATCCACACGGCCCTCGATCTCCAGCGTAGTGGTGGTACCGTTCCGGTTGGTTTGAATCGTCATGACAATACTCTCCTTTTGATGGCAATAAAATATCCTATTGTAGACAGGTCAGCCCATTGAGCGCCGCGCCGCCATTCAGGCTGCCGCCCGTGCTCTGCACCAGCGCCGCATTGACATCCATGTAGCAATGGTAGTCCATCCCGGCACAGTCCCCTAGGAACACGATGCTCACACGCGTGCGGATCGGCCGGAACTGGTCGATCAAATACAGCAGCTTGGCATGCAGCTGTTCGTCCGAGCGCCGCGCGATCAACACGGTAAAGGCGAACGGCTCTTCCCCGTTCTGCTCGCGGCTGCCCTCCGGCCCGACGCGTTCCAGGATATACACCGGCTCTTCGACCAGCAGGTGCACGATCTCCTCAATGGCCGCGCGCGTCCCCTTGCGGGACAACAGCCGGAACCCCGAACGGATCAGCTGACGGCACTGCCGGTCGCTGAGGAAGCCGCCCTCGATCTCCAGCCCCAGCCAGTCGGCAAACACAGGCAGCAACGCCGCCGGTGCGGTATCCGGGTCAAACAGGGCGGGCAGCCCGTCGATCTCCTCCTGCAAATCGTTGTACAGCGAAGAAAACACCGAAAGGTACCGGTGCATAAACTCGCCGTTGCGGCGGTAAACCTCGGGAAAGGTTTGGAAGAAATTATCGCCCGGCGCATACACACGCAGATCGTGCAGGCAGGCGCTGCCCGCCCCGATCAGTTCTACGCACAGCCACAGGTAACGTCCCCGCTGCCCATAGAGCAGGATATCGCTCGCGCCGACCTGACGGATGGAGTCAGACAACTCAAACAGGCGCATTTTGCGCCGCGCGTCCAGCGCGGGGTCGCGCAGGAAGTCGTCGGTCTGTACCGTCTCCCCGTTCCGCAGGATGCGGTTTTCGTCCGACGCCAGCGCGCGGACCACCAGCACCATATCAGACGGCAGTTCAGCCGACAGCACAAAGCGTCCCCATTCGCAGTTTTCCACCCCGGCATCCAGCGCGCGCAGAAACAGCACATGGTAGCCTTCCTCCGGCAGGGTATGTATCGCGCCCTGCCCGTCGGCCTCAAACCCATAGCAGCTGCCGCCGCGCAGACGGCTGGCGCCGATGCGGTATTTTTTCAGCAGTTTTTCCATGCTTCTCCCCCGTTTTCCGGTCAATGGGCGAGTGACGTGTTGATTTCAAGCGTCAGCCTGCCCAAATGGCACAGGCTGCTTTCCCCGAGCACGATATCCGCGCCCTGCATGACCGCATCCGCGCCCGGCGCCGGGTGCATGCTCAGCAGGTAGACGCCGTCAACGCAGGGCTGTGTCTCCAGCTTGCGGTACAGCTCGGTGAAATGGATGGTCTCCCCGAACGTATGCTCGGTCGTGATGTAATCCAGCTCCCGGCGCAGCATCTCCTCGATCTCCGTGCGGGCGTTTTCATAGTACTTGCGCACATGCACCACCGCCGTCACGTCGACCGGCACATATTGCGGCTCGCGCAGCTCGACCCGCGTGGAAATCATACGGTATTGCTCCACCCGCTGCATGATCTGTTGCAGGTAGCAGGCCGGCAGTGCGGGCCTGTCATCTTCAGTATAGCACTTTACGGTGATGCGCACAAGATTTTGCTGCTCATTCGCCACCGCCCGCACCTTATGGATGCACAGCCCGGGCGTAGTGCGCACCGCCTGTTCATAATCCGCCTCGCTGACCGCGCTGCCGCGGCGCCGCAGCGCGTCGACCAGACGGCGGCGCAGCTGTTCGGTGGTCTCTGCAGAACGCCCGCCAACACCATGGCCGGGCGCGGTATAAAACACGCGGGGTGGCTCATCCGGGAAATATGGGTCTGGCGCCGCGCTCAGGCGCGCGCCGCTGCGCAGATTGCCCCCTGCGCCCGCAGTGGTCACCGCATCGCACAGGTACAGCCGCACCGCGCTGCCCAAGCCGTTGTGCCGGATGCGCAGCATGCCATCTGCCGCGCCGATCTCATAACGCAGGCTGTCCTCGCGCCGGTCGTCCGGCTCGATGCGGTAGTAGCCGGTCTGCCCGTCGGGTAGCTGCATCTCGGCCAGCACGCTGAACCCCTCCGGCAGCAGCGGCCGCAAATCGTCCATCTCGATCTGCTGGTCCTCATATCCAAAAGCGGTGCCGATCAGGCGGCGATGCAGCGTATTCAGGTCATAGCACACCGCACAGACCGCATCCGCGCCATCATCCGGGCCAAACCGGAAGAAATCACGGTCGAAGCGCAGCACGACCGTGCCATCCGGCTCGTCCTGCCGCAGAAAGAAGCGGCCTTCCAGTGTGCCGTCGCCCTGCTCATACCGGAAGTATGGGCCGTCCGGCTGCTCGCGGCAAAAAACAAACAGGTTTTCAAAGCGCGTCATTGCGCTGCGGATGCGGATCTCGTCCGCACCGGCAAACCGGAACGACGCGGCATGGGTATCGCGCTGCGTGACCTCGAACAGGCCTCCCACCATCTGCGTCACCCGCGGCGCGATATCGTACTCCGCCTGCTCCAACACGCAGCGCACAGCCGTTCCATGCACCGCCAGGCCGTCCCACACGGCGGGCTGCGCCGCGCCGAGCGTCAGGTGCAGGCCGCCGCTGATCAGAAAGCCGTGCGTCTCGTCGGTGCAATCCGCTGCCGCCCAGCCGTCCCCCGTGTAATATTCCCAGCGCATGCGCGCAAAGGAAAGGTCGTCCTCCGCAGCAAAGGGGTTCCGCCACCCCTCGTTCTGGATGCCGACATAAAAATGCAGCGTCATCCCTGCCTCGATGGGGCCGGACAGCACAAAATACAGCTCGCACCCCGCCTGCGGCGCCGCCCCAAACACCTGCACCGCGGCATGCGCCGCGTATTGCAGCGGATAGGTGATATCGCGCGTTTCCTCCCCGCAGCGGCGGAATACCGCTGCGATCGACCACGGCACCAGCGTCGTCTGCTGTTCCGGCTCAAAGCACAGGCTGCCGAGCAGTAGCTTTTCCTGCGCGGGCAGCGTGCGTCCGCCGCCATCCTCAGGGGAAACCAGCAGGCGCGCCGCACGGAGCGTGGACGGAAAGAACCCCAGCAGGCCGAGCAGCTTTTCCCGCAGTTCATCCGTCACCTCATCCAGCAGGCTTTGCTGCAGCAGGGAAAAGGAAGACAGGTTTTGCAAGATCGTAATGCCCGGGTCGGAGACATTGAAATTCGTCCACTCGTTGGTATACAGCGGGATACGGGTCAGCGCCTCGCTGAGCAGCTGCTCATAATCCTGATCGTTGAGTTTGATACTGTGCAGCATGGGATACCTCCGTCTGCGCGAAATGGTGGTCTAAATGCGGGCCGTCAGCCGACAAAGGTGACGTGTACCCGGTGCTGGCCGTTGACGCCGATCATAAAGGGTGTGCGCGGCAGCTCGGACAGGCTGCACGCATGCACGCCGTCGTGCTCCACGCGGCGCGCACTGACGCAAAACCGGCGGATGACCCCGTCGATCTTTGCTGTGCGCAGCTGCATACCGATCCAGCGCTCGTCCGGCAGTTCACCGATGTCCCAGCCCGGCGTGCCGAGCGGGTCCAGCAGCTCCCGGATACGCGCGGTCAGCGTGCGCTGGATCTGGAAAGCCATATCCTGATGGGTCGTCTCGACCCAAGCGTCGATCGAAAGCTCGATATACATCGGCTCGGTCAGGTACAAGTCGTCCGGCGCGACCGTCGCCTCGCAATGCGACAGCAAAAACGCGCCGAGCGGCTTTTTGAGGTTGTTAAACGAATAGGAGCCGGCCTGATAGTCCTGCATCATCACCACGACCGACACCAGCCTGCCGTCGCGCCGTCCGCTGGGCGCGCAGCCCGAAATGCACTTGACCTTGGCGATGACCGCCGAATAGGCCTGCACCGCGCGTTGGAAATCCAGCGGGCTGACCAGACGGTTTTGCGCGCTGATCAAATTGGTGCCGCGCAGCCGGGCGCTCTCCACACTTTCGATGTTGCTGCCCGCGCTCGTCGCCACCGGGTTATACACCCGGTCAATGTACATCATGTTGCCATAGGTGCGGTTGACCGCGCCCGCCGGCAGATTGCCCTGCATGCCCTCGCAGCGCATGACGCGCGCGGTCACGGCAACGTCGTCCTGCGCGCGCGGGATACGCACCCGCACGCCGTCGCCAAAGCGCAGCAGGCCGAGCATGCGGTCGATCAGGTAGTGGCGGTCCTCCGGCGTGGAGCCGTCGAAGCTGTCGACCTCGGTCCAGCGCACAAAAAACGCGCTGATCTCACCGATCAGGTTGTATTCCACGCGCACGTTCTCGGGCTGTGCGGCAAGCATGTCGCGCATTTCAAGCTGTGTCAGCGAGCCAAACTCGTTGACAAACACCTCTGCCGACAGGATATTGTCCGATTCAAGCGAAAAAGCCATATTGGGCACGGCGTGCTCGATATAAAACTGCTTTTCGGGCAGCGTCTCGATATTGCGCACCTCGACCGCGTTGGTCAGCAGGCTGCGGATAACCGCCCGGTAGCGGTCTTCCCGGTCGAACGCACCGGTTTCATCGGTCAGGCGCAGCCAGAACCGGCGGTGCCCCTCGACCGGGATCGGAGCGAAATCATGCGGCGGATAAAACTGCACGATGCCCGCCTGCCGCATGGCGCGCGTGCCGTCCACCACGCGCAGGCGCTTGAAGCCCGCCGCCGTGGAGTAATAAAACTGGATCGGCTCGCTCTCAAAATGTACGTTTTCTTCGATATCGAAAAACAGGCTGACGGGCGACCCGCCAAACGGCCGGTCAAACCCGAGCAGCAGCGAATTATCATAATACGGCAGCGCCGCAAATGCGGTAAACGTCTGCCGGCTGTGCACCAGACGGGTCACGTCCTCGCGCAGTGTGCCGCAAATGCGCTCGACCCGCTGCGGCAGGCGGCGGAAGCCGGTATACCGGTAGCGCAGCCGCACATGCTGCATGCGCGGCATGTGGTGCAGACAGGGCTGCAGGAAGCAGTTGTCGGCCTGCATCACACGCAGGCGGATCATACGCCCCTCAATACCGCCGATGACGCTGGGCTGCCAATCGTCCGGGCAGTCAAAGCGGATGACGACATCGCCATCCCGCGAACCGTCAAACAGCGTCTGCCAGTCGGCCGAAACCGGCAGGCGGTACCAGCCGCGGCCATTGAAATATTCGATCGCCATGCGCTGCACGCGCGTATCCGCACGCCCGATCTGGGTCGGCCGTGGGCGGCGCTTGATGACCTTGAGCGCCTCCTCCTCCTGCGCGGGCAGCAGGTCGACCAGCTTATCCTCGTAATCGAGCGTAAAGGTCAGCTCCACCTCGGCGCCCTGCTGGCGGAATATGCGGTCGTGGCTGATGTAGCATTCGTCAAAAATCGACGCCGTCTGCCCGAACGGCAGGCAGCTGCCGCTGTCGAGCTGTTCGTCGTTATGGATGATGCCCTCCGGCGGGGTCGGCTCGCAGGACGAGCTGACCTCCAGCCTGCCAAAATCGACACCGTTCCGCGGCACGCTGCACGCCCCCGCGCATAGCACCGCGTATTCCTCCCCGGCAATCTGCACATGCCGGTTCTCCGCGCCGCGCGTCAGCACGACCCCGCCATCCTCGCCCACGCGGGCGTCGATCGGCTGCAGGCCGTCCTCAGCCAGATAGCTCCAACGGAAGCAGGCCGGGTCGCTCAATCGGTCTGCCAGGCTGTCGCCCGTGACCGGGTCATAGGCGTATACCATGATCGACACGCCCTCAGCCGTATCAAACAGGCTGTTATGGTACAGCACGAGCGCGCTGCGCGCGATATTTCCTTCCGAGTAGTCAAACAGGCTGATCGGCTTTTCCACCGGCAGGCTCTCTTCCTCCGCCAGTTCCTCCAGCATGGGGATAACGGGCGCTTCGGGCGCGGCTTCCTCCTCCAGCATAGGGTTGCGCAACAGCGCCTCGGGCAGCAGCGGCTCAGCCTGCCAGCCGCCTCGCAGCGGCCGGATGCAGCCGTGCGTGCCGGACACGCCGACAATGTCGGTCAGCACCGCGCCGGTGACAAACACCTCGTTCTGCGTTTCAAAGACAACGCGCGACTCATCCCCGCTCTCAGCCAGCAGCTTGACGCCGCGCGGCACCAGCACGCCCGAAACCGTGTCGGGGATCATGTCGAACACCGCCACGCCCACCGCCGGGAACGCCGCCTGCAGCGACAGGTCGAGCAGGTTGATAAACTCCGTATGGTATTTTTCCACGATCTGGTTAAGCCGCCGGATGTTGCCCGCAAGCTGTGAGGCGAACAGCAGCCCGATGACCGAACCGATGTCCGGGTTTTCCGGATGGAACGCCCATTCTGGCGTGTACGACTGCGCCAGACGTGCAATCTGCTCCCGCAGGTCGCTTTCCGTGCGCGGGTCGATCCGGAAGTCACGTTTCTTGCTCATCGCTCTCCTCCTCGGGCTGTACATTCAGGTAAAACGGGAACACCAGATTATCCCGCTGGTTGGTCTGCGCGATGACATAGCTGATGTTGATCAGCAGACAGCCGTTGCGCACCGTCGGGTCGATGGAGACCGTCACATCCGACAGCCGCGGCTCCTGCTCGAGCAGCACGCTGGTCAGGTCGTTTTTCATCAGGCCCAGCATGGTCGGCGAGGTATCCATAAAGGAATAGCCGAGCAGGCGCGCGCCGAACTGCGGCTCCAGCCAACGCTCGCCGCGCTGGGTCATCAGGATCAGGTAGATCGACTCCTTGACACTCTGCTCCCCGGCGGAAATGACAAAACGCCCCGTGCTTTTATCGATCTGCGGCGGGAACTTCATCCCGCTGCCCAAAAACCGCTCGTTTGCCATGCCGCTCTCCTTCCGCCTGCGTGATTATCCAACCTTGATCGGGCTGCCTGAAATCGTGGCAGCGCCGCTGCTTTCCAGTTTCAAAACGGACGACGCCTTTTCCGTCACCGTGCTGCCCTCCAGCTTGAGGGAGCCGTCGGTCTTGATGGACGCCATCTTGCTGGCCTCGACCTTGAAATCGTTGGCCGACAGCTTGACCGTGCCGCTCTCGCCCGCCATATCCAGCTTGATCGTGTCCCCGACCTTGATCGTCAGGCGGCTCTCCGCCTTGATGGTGATGCTGCCCTGTCCACTTACCGTCGAGATCACGATGGAGTTTTTGCCATCCTTGTCCTTGACCATAATTTTGTCGCCGCCGTTATCCATTTCAATGGTGTGTTCCTTGCCCGCCGTCTGCACGGTGATCTTGTCCTGCCCGCCCTGCTCATCCTGCGCGTTGTCCTCAAACACAATGGTGCTGCCGTGCTTGGTCACAATGCGCTTGATCTTGTTTTTGGAGTCGACCGAGCCGGTCAGGAATTTATTGTTGTCCAGCGGCACGCCGCCGAGGACATAGGGTTTTTCAATATTGCCGTTTTCAAAAGCGAGCAGCACCTGGTCGCCGATCTCCGGCAGGAAGTAGTAGCCCCATTCCTTGCCGGACGCAGGCTGCACCAGCCGCGCCCAATGCAGCTCGTCCGCGCTTTCATCCCGCGTCGGGATGCTGACGCAGACACGGCCGCCCATACTCTGGTCATAGTTGCGTGTGACCGTACCGATCATCACGCCGAACACCCGCTCGTCGCCGGTCTCGGTTTTGGTCACCTGCTTTTGCGTTATATCGTCGATGATATCATAAAGGCTCATAACAATCCTCCCAAACTGCCGGTGAGCGAAGATGCGCCGCTGAGCGATGCGCCATATTTGGCGGTCTTGCCGACCAGCCGAGTGGTATATCCGTTCATGCTGCTGAACTGATGGGTCACGGTCGTGATATAAAAGCTGTTATCCGCAGGCTCGCCCATGCCCTTGACATCCAGAAACCGGCCGGGGACCAGGTCTGGGATGCCGACGCAGGTCGCTTCGAACGAACCGAGCCGGTAACGCATTTTTTCAAACAGCGACGCCACGCGCGCATCCGCGTCCTGTTGGGACTGAATGGACGCATCGATATATACCTTTTGCGCCTTGCTCACCAGCGCGCGCGCCTTGCTTTCAATGGCCGCATCCTGCGAGAGTTTTTTGCTCGCCTTGACCAGCTTGCCCGTTCCCGCGTCGACCGAGCGCGTCTCGATCTCGCCCACAAGCCCGCTGACGCTGTACCCGATGTTAAACTCAATGATGCCCGCGCCGACCGCTAACTCGGCCTGCACGGACGTATCCGCCTTGGCCGGGCGGAAGTAAACCGTATTCCTGTCTGCGAAAAATTCATAATTAAAGCGTTTTGCCGCCTTGACGACAAATTCATAGTCGCTTTCCGCCACCATTTCGATCGTGGTGGCCGACGCGGACTGCCCGCCGGACATGCCGCCCAGCATCCCGCCGCCGATGCTGCCGCCTAAACCGCCCAACGCACTGCCCGACGCACCGGCGTCCGGCGTGGCCGTCACCTTGAGCGACATGTCCTGCATCAGGCTGGAATAGACGCTGCGCGCAAAAATCTGCTCGACCGCTGCGCTGTACGAGGCGGCGGAGATCTGCTGCGAATAGCAGCTGGCCATCATCACGCCCTTGATGTCCATGCCGGTCACCTCGATATAGGGCAGCCCGCCCGCGTCATAATGGAAATCCAGCCCGGCAACAAAGCCGTGGAACACCGTCTCTCCCACACCCAGATAGCCCAGCACGATATCCAGCGTATTGCCGATGCAAACCTGCTGCTTGATCTCGCTGTACTGGAAGGACGAGGCGCCCTGGTCGTAGCTATTGTAAATGCGGAAACTCGCCACGGACGCTTCAAAATCGCTCGTGACCTCCACATGGATGTCGTCTATCACATAGTTGTTTTTATTTTGGAACGCCGAGCCGGCAAAAAAGATAGCCGCCTGCGGCGATTCAAACTCCATATAGGTTTTTTTCAGCGTGTCAAACGTCAGCTTGTTGGCCACGCCCGACATGCTGCCTACCGCGCCCGAAAGCGCGGAGGTAACGCTGGATAATAAGCTCATGCCTGCCCTCCCGCGGTCAGAAGCCGGTGATATTCAGCAAATTCCCCACCTTCTGCCCGATGCTGCTCTTCTGGTTATCATCGAAGCATTCGTTAAACTTGCTCATATTCCATTTGGTGTCCTCCGCCGAATTGGACAGCTGCTGGGTAATGCGCAGCGTAACGACGCTGTGGATCGGCTTGCCCGATACCGAAAACATGCCATACTGCACATTAACATCCGTCAACTCGCCCGAGAAGGACATATCCGCCCACTGAAAGGTGACAAAGCGGTAGGCCTCCCCCACCGTCGACGCGATCAGGCCGTTGCCCTGCGGCTGCACCGTATACCCGCCCCGCAGCGCGTTGACCACCGAAGCGGTGTCGGTCACCAGGTCGTTCGCCGACACGCGGAACTTGTCCGCCATAAATGCATCCTTGACATTCACATCGTTGAAAACCAGATCGACCGTCATCACGATCGACGGCCCGCGGCAGCTCTGGTTGAGCACGCCTTCCTCGAGCGTATTCTGCAGGCCGCGCATCTGGACGGCGTCTACGCTTGCCGAAAAACGGATGGAGGATGGGTTGTACTGCACCTCCAGATAACGGGAACCTGTCGTATCGAGCAGGCTTTCGTTGGTCAATCCACTGCGGTTGAGCATGTTCGCGGTCATGGTCGCGATGCTCGTCCCGCCCGACGAGCCAGCAGAAGTCGAGGAAGAACCGCCTGTGCCAAAAATCAACACCGCTTTCTGGATATTCCCGGTCAGGCTGCTTCCGATGCCCGACAATGTGCTCATCACCGACATGACGGTACCCCCTTCCTCACAAGCTCAGATTCAACAGGTTGCTCACCTTCTGCCCTGCCGAAGCCAGCGGATGCTTTTGCGTCAGCATGGTTTCAAACTGCGCCTTCCACCGCTGCATATCGGTCGTGTCCAAGTCCTGCCGCAGGCGCATCTGCACCTCGGCGCGGATCGGCCGGCCGGATACCGAAAACATCTTATAGGTGGCCTGCAGCTGCCGCAGGCGCCCGGTAAACGAAAAATCCGCCCACTGGAAGGTCATGGACTGGGTATAAGGGTTGCGTAAGGCACTCAGCAGGCCCTCGACATAGGGCTGCACGGTAAAGGTCGAGCCCGTGGCCATGGTGACCAGATTGGTGACGGTCGTAGCCGACGCGCCGGTGGTCATCTTATCAAACATGAACGCATCATAAATGTTCATTTGGTCGAATATCAGCGTGGTCGTCAGCTCGACGCGCGGCGCGGAAACCAGATCGCTGATCGTTTTCTGCTGCTCGCTGGTCGTACAAACGTCGCGCAGCTGGGTCGACATGTTGGCCGAGTACATCTGCAGGGAGGACGGGTTAAACTGCACATAAAAAATCTTATCTGTGCCCATCGACGCGGCTTCGCCTGCCGCATACTCCATGGAGCCAGTCAGCTTGGACAGCGTATCCGACAGCGAGCCCAGCCGCTGCTTCTGCACTTCGTCCAGCGACGACAAGCTGTTCAATTGTTTCTTTTCCAGCTCGAGCGCCTTGCCCTTTTCGCGCACATCATGCACGACCAGGCATGCCTTATCCGTCAGGCCGGTCATGCTGCTGACCAGATCGCTCCCGATGCCCATATCGTCCGCTCCCCTCTGCCGTTTTCCTTACCGTCCGCGCCGGACGCGCTCCATACGCAGGCGCTTTTCCATCTGGTTGTATACCTTATCCGAAATCGTGCCCAGCTGCCGCGCCAGCGTGCGGTTGATCAGCTCGGTCACATCCTCGCTCATGCGCTCGACCGTTGTGTGCTGGGTCTGCTCGATCTGCCGGGTGTCTACGTGCTCCTGCTTCTCGGTGATCTGGGTCTGCTCCAGCTGTCGCACGGTCTGCCGCTGCTGCTCGAGCTGCTCGATCAGCTCCTCGCTGACCGCGCGCTGCTCGGTCTTATGCACGAGCGGCAACGGTGCGGGAGCCGTATCCGGCTGCTGCACCGGCCGCACGGCCTGCTGCGGCAGTGCGTGCCGCACCACCTCCTGCGCGGCCTCGTGCACCAGCGCCTGCCGGGCTTCATCCGGCACCTGCGCATGCACCAGCTCCTCGGATGCCTGCGCCTCCTCAGCCGCCGCAGCGTTGAACGCGGCGGGCGTCGCCGCCTGCAGCTGCATGGGCAACCCTGCGGCGGGATTGGCTTCATACTGCATCACCGCTTCGAGCATGCGCCGCGTCGGCTCATCCGCCTGACTGAGCAGCGTGCGCGCATCCGGCGATAATTGCAGCTTGGGCTGCTCCGGCGCGGGCTGGGACAACAGCTCATCCAACACCTGTTCCGGATGGTCGAGCGCACGCAGCGCGTCGTTGATCACGCGGCCGGTGTCTGCCTGCCGCGTCTCGCTACGCTGCTGCCGGAGTTCCCGGATACGGGCGCGCTGCACCCGTTCGAGCATTTCCCGGTTGCGCTGGTCGATCAGGTCAAGCTGCTCACGCAGCGTGTGCGTGCTGGACTGCTCGGTCTGCCGTTGGGTCAGTTCCATCTGCCGCACGGTCTGCTCGGTGTGCTCGGTTTGCGTTTGCTGCGTCTGCTCGCTTGTCCGTTCACTCTGATAGGTCGAGCGCATGCGGCGGATGTGTTCCAGCACCTCGCGCGCGCGGTGCGCCAACGTATTGCTTTCGCTGACGGTATTCGTCTGTTCGGTCTGCTCCTGCGTATGCTCGGCTGTTTCAGCCGTACGCAGCGTTTCGGTCAGGATATGCTGCATTTGCAGCTGGCTGACCCTGCCGTACCGCTGCCGCACCTCCCGCACACGCTGCTGATAATATTGCTCCAGCGTTTCGCGCGTGGTCTGGTCCAGCCGGTCGAACTGCTCGCGCAGCGTCTCCTGCAGCGCCTCGACCGGCAGCTCAATCATCCCGCCCCCGCCGCCTTCCGGCGGCAGCATGGTCAGCGACAACGCCTGCTGCGTCTGCTGCAGCAGCATATCGCCCAGCTGGATCTGCGTTTGCTGTGTCTGTTCGCTGCGGTTGAGCAGCTGCTCCAGCAGGTTGTATTCCTGTGTCAGCTGGGTCGTGCTGCGCTCGTCCCGCTGCAGCGTGACGCCGCCATGAGCCGGCGCCTGCGCATACCAGTTTTCAAAGCGGAACACTGTGTTATCGATTGACTGCTGCAATGCCTGCCGCAGGTCAAGGGTCAACCCGCCTTCGACAATGCCGCGGTGCAGCGCGATCGCCAAGGTCTTTTCCACCATGTTGTACAGCACCGCCTCGGACAGACGGGCGAACACCTGCTCCTCATTTTCCGGCACGGGCAGTAAATCGCCGCGCTCGTAATGATTTTGCAGGTATTGCAGCGTCATCGGATGGCCGCGGTCGACCGTATGCTGCCGCAGCTCTGCCAGACGGAGCTGGCTGCCCGCCCGGAAATGCTCGGCAAGGCGCATCTCGCGCGTACCGACCCGCTCGGTCGTATGCATGGTGCTGGTCAGCAGCGCGCCGACCTCCTGGTAGATATCCGCGGTCTGCAAACGGCGGTAAATGTCGTTGTGCAGGAAATACCGCTCGCGCACGGTCTCCGTACCCTCAGCCTGCGGCGCTGGTGCGGCTGGACGCCTATCTGCTGCCGCAGCCTGCCCGTCCCCCGCCTGCCGGTTCTGATAAAGCTGGTACAGCGCGGTCAGCCGGTTAACGCTTTCGCCCTGCGCAAACAGCTGCCGCACCTGCCGCATGAACAGCGAAACATCGGTCACGCCCGCCTTGCGCAGCATGGATGAGATATATACCGTGTCCTGATAGGTAAACGGTGTGTTTTGCGTCAACAAAATGCGGTTGACAATGTTGTTGACCACCTCAAGCGACACACCCTGATACATGGACACGTTGTTCTGCGTGACCAGCGTGGTCATGCCGGGCGGCTCTTCGGTTTCCTCCGGCGGCGCGCTCATCAGCAAAAGCAGATCCTTGGGCGTAAACTGCACGGAAAGCAGGCTGTAATTCTGTCGGATGCGTTCGCTGAAGTCATCCTGCACCGCAATGCGCCCCGCTGCCGTTTGCAGCGGGATCGGTTCCTTGAATGTCAGCACGGCTTAGCTCCCTTCACCGGATGCGGCGCCCGTATCCGGCTGCGACAGCGCCTGTTCGATCGCCTGCTCACGCGCCTGCTGGTCGGCCTCGGCCTGCCGCTCCCGGTCTGCCTCCAACGCGGCCTCATGCTGCGCACGCCGCTGTTGCGCGGCTTCGCCGGTCTGATCTTCGACCGCCTTCCGGTCTATTGCCGCCTGTGCCTCGCGTTCCGCGCGCAAGGCATCTTCTTCCGTCTGACGCGCCTTCTCCGCAGCGTCGCCTATCGCATCGTTGAGCGCCTGTTGATCTTTTTTCAGCTGCGCCTCACGCGCCAGCCGGTCTGCATCCGCTTGCTTGGCGTTTTCCTCCACCTGCTTCTGTGCCGCAGCCTGCGCTTCCTTCGCTTCGGTTTTTGCCGTCTCCATCATCTTCGACCGTTTGGGGTTCGGGTCGTTCGGCAGCAAGGAGATCGCCTCCGACCACGGGGCGTCCACGCAAAGCAGTTCGCGGTAGGCGATGGTCGTCGTCTCGATGAACAGGCCGGATTTCTCCGCATCCATCTGCCCATATTCCTTTTTGGTCACGGTGCAGCCGGTAAACGTGTACACGCGCGAAGCCGCGCCAAAACTATCAGGGGTGCGGCTGACCATCAGGATGACCGGCAGCAGCAGCTCCGCGCCGAGCGGCAACGGGTCGACATAATCCACGCCGATATACCGCTCGACCTCAAAATAAAACGGTTTGCTGATTGGCTTGCGGCGCATATGCACATAATCGTTCAGGCCGCCCTCCTGGATCAGCTCAAATTCCACCTCTTTGGAAAACGCCCGGATCGACCGGCATGGTAAATCCATCACCCCTTCGACGCGCAGCATAAAGTTATAGCTGGGCACCGGGCTCATGCCCGCGTTCAGCGCAACCGCATTGCCTGTGGTGATATTCCGGCTCCCGCTCGAGGCGACGCCGTATATTTCCTCAAAGCTCTGTGACGAAGAGGATGCTGCATCATCCGCCCCCGCGGGGTATGCCGTGTTATCCGCCATGCGTCATCCTCCTTTCCTCCTCATCGGCTGCGCCGTCCCAGTTCCACAATACTCTTTTCTTTGGGTTTATTGTCCGAGGGCGTCAGACTGCTGTTGATCTGCGAGATCTCCTCACACCAGCGCCTGCGGCTGCTGTGGTCAAGCCGCATCACATCCTCGCTGCCCCAATGGAAGTAATACGAGATAAAAGACATCTCGCGGTACAACTCCTTTTCCGGATACAGCCTCAGCCCTCTTGTGTAAAATTTACCGGCGCCTCGAACACCTTGCCGCAGTCCGGGCAGACGACCGTCATCTTAGGCGGCTCCACATTGTTGATGCGCTGGTACATATCCTGCAAAAACGCCAGATCCGCCGTGAAAAAGCGCTCCACCGTCGTCGGCATGACGCTCTCCACGCCCTCCAGCTCGGTGATCACGCTGGCCAGCACAACGATCGTCAGATAAGACGGGTTGCTCAGCACGCGCGGGTCTCGCGTCGCGTTGATCTCGTCCCCGGCCGTCGCCAGACGCATCTTGCCGCGGCGGTGTACCTCGCCCGCCTTGTCGACAAAGCCCTTGGGCAGCTCAAAATCATAAACAGTGGTCATAGTTCCATTCCTCTCACAGTTGCAGCCGCAGGGCGCTTATGCCGCCCCTTGCGGAAAGCGGCGTGCGGCGCGCGCCGCGGTTTGCCCGCTGCGGCGCGCGCTGCCTGCCGAAAAAGGGTTTAGTTCGGGATCACCAGTTCCTCGTACGCGATCTCGACCGACTCAATGGCGACCTCGCTGGTCGACGCATTCAGGTCGGGGCCGTTGTACTTGCAGATCCATGCGTCGCGCAGGATCCACGACAGCGTGGAATCCTCGCTGCCGTCCACCAGCGCCTCGGGGGCGTCCTTGGTGACAATGTCGATCAGCTCGATGCTGACGTTGTGGCGGATATCCTCCTTGCGGTGCTCGGATACACATTCAGTGATCCATTCCTTGAAGTCCTGCCCGCGGGTGTAGCCCATTTTGAGCGTGATGTTGCCATGCTTGACCAGACCCGGGATCTTGACCGGCGCGAGCGAGCCAGAGTTGCCCTGACGGAACTCGATCACATCGACCGTGGCATCGATACCGGTGACCTCGCTGAACGCGGCAAAACCGCTGACCGAGTCGACCGTAACGATGAAGTTCATTTTAGTTAACGGATAGTACATACCCGAAGAATTCGTAACAGGCATTGATTATTCTCCTTTTCCGATCAGTAATGTCAAATGCTTCTGTGCGAAAGGGCGGCCTTATTCGGCAGCAGCCTCGCCGCCGCCACCGCCACCAGCGGACTCCGCGGTGAACTGCGTGACGCGGAAGATGACGAACTCGGCCGGGCGGCTCGGCGCAATGCCGATCTCGCAGATCAGGCGGCCGTTCATAATATCGTCCTGGCTCATGGTCGACGGGCCGATGTTGACGAAGAACGCCTCGTTCGGCGTATCGCCCGCCAGCATGCCCGAGCGGAACATCGTTTCGAGGAAGGAGGATACCGTCATCTGCACGCGGCCCCACAGCGAAGAGTTGTTCGGCTCGAACACGACCCAGCCGGTATTGTTGCGGATGGACTGCTCGACATAGATGAACAGACGGCGCACGTTGATATACTTGAACGCCGCGTTGCTCGAAGCGGTGCGCGCGCCCCAGACGCGGATGCCCTGTCCGGGCAGCGCACGGATGAGGTTGACGCCGCGCGGGTTGAGGATATCCTGCTCGCGGGTGGTATAGTAGGTCGACAGGCCGGAGCACTGTACGGTTTCATTGGCCGGCGCCTTATGCACGCCGCGCGCCACATCGGTGCGCGCATATACGCCGCAAACCGCGCCGGACGGCGGCACAAAGCCGGGCTTCTTGGCCACCGGGTCGTACACCTGGATCCACGGATGGTACATCGCGGCATAGGTGCTGTCGATCATCTCGCGGTAACCGATCAAATCCTCGGTCTTGGTCATTTCCTGCGGCATGTCGATGACCGCAAAGCGGTTTTTCTCATTCTCGCAATGGGTAACCAGCGATACGACCACCTCCGGGATGGTCACGCCCGGCACCGCGATGATGCTGACGATCGGGTTTTCCAAAAACGCCTGAATGCCGGTGCGCTTGGTCGGGCCGCCGTCGACGCCGATGAACACGCCCGCGTTGACCGCGGACAGCGAGCCGTCCGAGCCGCCGCTGAGGATGATCGTGCCGCTGGCCTTTTCCGGCCCCATGATCGCAGAAACCGGATTGACCAGTTCGTCGCTGTCCGCCAGCTCGACCGAAACGATCTGGCTGCTGGCCATGCGGCGCGGCAGATAATTGCTCGACAGCGGGTTGAGCGACAGGCCGGTATAGCTTTCCGCCTCGCCGTCCGCGCGGACGGTCACATCCAGTTCGAGCGAGTACACGACCGTCTTGGGTACGATGCCGATGTCAACCGGGTCGCCCGAGAACGGGCGCTCAAACGTCACCGTATTGTCGAACACCGCGGCAATGCGGTTGACCTCGCCCGCAAACTCGACCAGATCGCCCTCGCCGAAGCCGGCGACCGACTTGGCGGTATAGACTGTGTCGTCCTCCTTGGCGACCAGCTGCATCTTGCGGCGGTTGGCGCTGGCCAGGGTCACGCGGATGCGGTTGCCCCAGCGGCCCTCATTGGCCGCGGTCAGCTTGAGGATGCCCTGCTCAGCAGAAGCGATGGTCGCGTTTTCCGGTATGACGCGGGCGACATAGCAGCGCGTGCCGCCGTTGGCGAAGAACTGCTCGACGCTGTATGCGAGGTACCGGTATTCGCCGTGCGAGTACTCGCTCAGGTAGCCGCCGAACTGGCGGGTAAAATCGGCAAAGCTGGTGACCAGGCTGGGGGCGCCGATGGTCGGGCCTTTGACGGCCATGCCGACAAAGCCGGCGGTCGACGTGCCGACGCCCTCAATGGCGCGGGGCGTGGAGTCATATTCCTCTACATACACACCGGGAGATAAGTATTCAGCCATAATTTGTCCGGTTTTAAGAACGCTGTCTTAAAACCAGCCTCCTTTCTATGTTTTCAATTTAGGAAACGCATATTTTAGGGTTGTACCGCATGATGCGGTGCGAACGGTTTGCGCGCAGATTTTTTGTCTGGATGCGGCACGGTTTTGCAGCATACGGGATGTATCGCTGGCCTCCGCCGCAACATTCTGACCGAACCCCCGGCAAACCGCCGCAGGCGGCACCGTGCAGGACCGCCCATAGGCCGTTAGGCTAATAAACCACCTTGGTCTGTCCGGGGGACACGATGCGGATGCACCCGCCATAGGAACAGGTGAGCGTAGCGTCGGTGGACAACGCCGGTTTCCCGCCGATCAGCGGCGTGCCCGCACAGGACCAGATGCCCGCCGGCACGGGGATGCACGGCATGGGCGTGAGCACACCCAGCGCCGCCGCCGTCGCAGCCGCGACCTGCGGGTTTGCCATCGAAGTGCACATGCCGCAGGGGGTCACATTGGTTGTGGGCGCTGCATCCGCAATCGTAGCTGCCGGCGCGCCGCCGACCAATACCGTTGTTTGCGAGGTGACGAGAAGCTGTCCCGGCGCCATGCCCATCGTGCATTGCACCGAAGCCCCCGAAACCACCGCTGTTGCCATAAGCTTTCACCCTCCTTTACATCGTTCCGCTCCGTCCTGCGCCTGTCCTGCAGGCGGGGAGCGGAGTGTGACAGAGTCCGGCAGTGCAAAATCGACCAGCTGGTAAAAATCCTTGCCGTCGCTGCGCCAGCGCACCAGCCATCTCCGGTCTGACGCGTCCTCCGGCACACGCAGCGCATAGCGGTCCTGCGGGAGCACCGCGCCCAGTATGCGCCTTGCCACCGGAAAGTAGTTGCCGAACGGTTGCTTCAGCGGCGCGGCCAGACGGAATTTCTGGTCGCTGCACCGCTCCACGATCTCGATCGGCTCATATCTGCAATCATCCGGGTTGACCACCGCGTAATATGTGCGGTCAAGCGCCAGATGGTGCGGATTAAATAAGTTCAGGATGCCGCGGCGCTCATCGTAGGTCTGCGCCAAACAGGCCGCGTCGGTCATGCGCACCGCGTCGATTTCCTCGATGCCCGGCCAAACGCCCTCCACCGTGCCGCACGGCCAGCGCGCAGCATAATCCTGATCCGGCACCAGATGGATCTCGGCCAGCGGCATCGGACTGGCCAGCAGTTCCGGTGTCAGCTCCACCGTTTTGGGGTAAAACCGCCCTGCCTTGACTGCAAACGAGCATCCCTCCTGCGGGAAATCCAGAAACACCAGCTTGCCGTCCGGCCGGTGCATGGGAAAGACGGTCTTTCCGTTGCGCGTGAAACAGATATCGGCCTGCCCGACCTCCCGTCCGGTCGACGTGTCGATCAGACGGACGACCAGCCCCGCGCGATGCCGGATAATCACCGTTGGCTCCATAGCATTCCTCCTTCGCACTCACAGGCGTCCGGTTTACCGCAGGTTCAGGCGGAACTCCGCATCGGTGACGCGCGGCGTATCCGCGAAGATTTCGCTGGACAGGAACACCGGCGCCGCCTTATAAAACAGGCTGACCTGATAGGGTTTGTTGATCGCCGACCAGACCCGCACCTTATCCTCCAGACTCATGCGGGCCGGGGAAAAGATGATGGGCGGCTCCTCGTCCTCCAGCCAGGCCTGCAGGGTGCGCGGCATGACCATCGAACTATCGTTGATGATCTGCGCGGCGCGGCCGATGATTTTCTGCACATCGCCGCCCTTGAGGCCCATCTGGGACGAGCCGTTGAGGAACAGCATATAGTACAGGCTGTACGGCCGGGACGGGCGGCGCAGCCGCGTGCGGCCGCTGCTGACCATCGCCGGGACGGCAACCTCGCCCTCCTCGCGCACATCGTACAGGTACAGGCCGAGGATATAGTCCACATCGCTTTCCGCCGGGGTGGAAACCTCGATATTGTTGGGCGAAGGGATGGGCTCCGGACACATTTTTTCGCGCAGTGTGCGCACGATATAGTTGGAAACATCCGCTATGATCGGATAGTCCGCCATGGTTTTCCTTTCCTCCCCTTTCAGCCGGTCAGCAATGCGGTGAGCAGCGCGTCCGCGGCAAGCTGCAGCTCCTCGTTGCATGCAACCGCCAGCCCGTTGCCGGTAACCGGACAGCACTGGATGCCAAACTGCTCGATGGTATAATCCTCCGGCACATAGATATGATCCTGGAACTTGGTTGCAGTACTCAGGTATTCGACCTTTTCCCCCGTCGTATCGCGCTCCACCAAATCGGAATACACGCTGAAGGTATAGTAATTCAGCCCGCGCGCGATGGTGGCCGACTGGTAGCGGTTGCTCCATACATGGCGCATCCCATACAGCGCCGCCAGTACCGGGGTCGGCACATATTCGCTCGCGCTGTCCGATACATCGGTAAAGGCATAGGGGTTGCCGCTTGCCAGCGCCTGATTGGCCAGTGCGGCCGCCGCATCCGCGGCATTCTGCGAGCCCGTCTGGTCGGCATAGCCGCTCAGCGCGAGGATGCGCGCGACATCCTGCTCGTCCCCGTTCAGCGAGGACAGGTCGACCCCATCCATCAGTGTGGTCAGGTCGTCCGCCGAACGGTCTGCGCTCAGCGCAGCCTCGTAAGCGGAAGCGCCGTCGACGATAAACCCTTCGACAAGGGCAATGGCGTCATTATAGCTGCTGTCATCATTGACATCGCGCTCAATCGCCATTTTTTGATGCAGATCCTTGAGTGCCGGGAATACGGACGAAGCGTTGCTGTCGAGCATGCCGCCCAAGGTGTTGAGCTTATCTTCCAGCAGGCCGATGGACGAAGCGTCGTTGCCGTCCGCGCCGATGATGTCCGCGCACTCCTGATGCAGCGTACCGATCAGGCTGCCGGCCGAGCCTTCCGCCATATCGGCCATCATGCCCTCGATATCCGCATTGAGCGCGTTGAGCTGCTTTTGCAGCGCCGAAGTATCCGTCCCCGCGCCTGCATTGTTGATGCGGTTTTGCAGGTCGGTGCGCTGCTGCTGTAAGTCGGCCAAGGCGCTGTTCTGCTCGGCCTGCAAGCCTGCCAGCTCGTCATCCAGCGCCGCGATCTGGTTTTCGATCTGCTGCGCGCCGGTCAGGTCGTTTTTGTCCAGCTTGCTCATCATTTCCATTTGCAGCGCACTTTTTTCCGCCAGCAGCTTGTCGATCTCATTGCCGCCTGCATTCAGCTCCAGTTCGCGCCTTTTCTGCTGCAAAAATGCGATGTGGTCGTCTACCGTGCCATTGAGCCCTTCGGCAAAATCATCGTCCTGCACGCTGTCGTAAAAGCCGAGCGCCTGCTCCAGCCGCTGGTCGATGAATTGGATGCCTTCGTCGTTGGTCAGGCGCAGGCATTTGGCAGTGATATAGGCTTCCAGTTCGGTGCGTGCGGTATTGGCTTCGCTCGCCCCCTGCCGCGCCAGACTGCTCAGCAGCGCCTGCGCCGCGTTGGCGTTTTTCTGCTTTTTATAATCCGCGCTTTCGCCGGCCGCCAACTTGGCCTGATAGACCGACGTTGCCTTGGGCAGCAGCGCCGAGTTGAGTTCGTCCAGCTCGATCTGCTGATCGGCCACCACGGCATTCTGGATATGGTCGAGCGCCAGCATGCGCGCAACCGTCTCATCACAGCCGCTGTGGTTGTTAGCCTCGGCCTGCGAAATCAACTGCTGGCTGAGGTTGTATTTCTCCTCGCTCGCCACCGTCGTCCCGGGGTCGAGCATCTTGCCCTGATATTCAATCAGCGAGGTGGAAACATTGGTATAGCTGTCGTTCGCTGCGGTTTGCAGCGCGCTGTCCGTGCCGTCGGCGGCGACGATCTCGCCTTCCTCGCCCTCGGTATCGGCCATGTGGGTCAGCTCCTCGGTATAAACTTTGAGCTCAGCCTCCACAATGGTGAATACCTCGGCGCGGCGGGCGGCATCTACCGCGTTCATCACCTGCTGCACGCAGTCCATTTCATCCGCGCCGCCGTCATTTTCAGCCAGCACGTCATAATAACGCTGCAAGGCCTCGAGCGCGGCATCCGCGTCGTCCGTCGTCGCATTATGGACATTCAGCCCGTAAATCTCTTCAATACGCGCCATTTTTTCCTTGCCGGCGGCGCTGCCGCTCTGCTGCTCCTGCATCATATCGTATTGATTTTTCAGCGGGAACAGCTCTTCCAGCCCTTCCAGATCGTAGGGGTCATGGATGTCCTGCAGGCTGACCTCCTGCCCGGTGCGCAGGTCATAGGTCTTGCCGTCCGATTTGGTGTGGTGCGTCAGGTACAGCCCAGTCAGCGAATCGGTTGTCGCCGGCGTACCCGCCGTGGTAATGTCCGCCAGGCTGGATGCAGTCGTGATATCGAACCACGCGCCGTCCGCCAACTCGGATTTGTAGTAGATCCGGTTCTGGCCGGACTCCTCCGCCGAAGCCTGCGCGACCTCGTAGATCGAGTCGTTCAGCGCGCTCAGATGGATCAGGTGAGTGCCGATGAGCAGCGTAGAGTCCTCGATGCTGTCATATTTGGCGGCCGTAAACTGCACAGCTCTGGTTTCATCCCACACCGCGCCGGAAACCACCCAAGCCATCAGGCCGATCAGCACGGCTGCCGCCGCGGCGGAGCCGATCCATCGTCTGTGTCGCATCATGTGTTCCTCCTTGGTCTCATTCCCCGGTGCTGCGCCATACGGTCTGCCCGGCTTCCTTCAGATAAGAGGTGCATATCTCGTTGCGGCTGCTGTCGTACAGCACGATGCGGATATCCTCGACGCTTGCCGCCAGCATGGTCATGTAACGCAGCGAACCGTCCAGCGCGGTCGGTTCGGACGAGCCGACCGCCTTGCCGTCGTCATAGGTGACGAGGAAATATGCCGCGCCCACCGCCGCGTCGATCGAAAGCTTGAGCTCGGTCATCGTCATGCCGCCGACCGACGCCGCCGACATGGTGTAGGTACCGATCTTTTCTTCCTGTTCTTCGGTCTGCCCGCCTTGGAAAAAGTCGATGGTATCGCGCGGTACGCGCGCGTCGATCTCGCACTCGCCGACAAACGTGTCGCCGTCATACAGGCGAAGCGTCAGGGTCGAGGTCTCGCCGTAGTCGAGCGCCAGATGGCGGATCTCCTGCGTGATCGGCGTGCGTTCGCCGATCTGCTGGTCCTCATACCACAGTTCGAACTGCGTGACCTCGGGCGTGTAGCCGTCCGGTATTTCAACGCCGAAGGTAAACACCATGTCCTCCACCGACGTGTACAGGTGATAATATGCGCCGTCCGGCGTATCGATCTCGGCGAAGCTGTCTGCCGCCGAGCCGCTGTCGGTCGTCAGCGATTCGCCCTTGAAATACTTGGTCACCGCGCCGCAGGTCAGCCGGTCGAACGAATACAGCAGCTCGTTGTAATCGCTGAGCAGGTCGATCGTTTCGATCTGCGCGGCCTGATATTCCTCCAGCTTATCGCTGACCTCCTCATAAGTGGCCTTGCCCAATTGGTTGAGCGCGAGCAGCTGGTCGTAATCGCTCTTGAGCTCGCTGGCGCTTTGCTGCATGGCGCGGTAGGCGTTCTCCGCCGAAACAATATTCTCATACTGCGTGGCGACTTCCTTGCGCAGCGCATCCTCGGTGCTTTCCTGCTCGGTTTTGGCGTTGGCATATTCCATGCAGGCAGTGTAGAGCGCGTACATCTCGTTTTCGATATAGCGCGTGCCCGATATCTCACCCTTGAGCCATTCCTTGGTGAACGAGAAGAACAGGATGCGGAATTTACCCGCCCACGGCTTGTCCAAGTCGGTCAGCATCTCCTTATAGGCGATCTGGAACGCCGCGTAGTCGATATCCTGCCCGTTTTTTGCCGCGTTGACAAACGACATGATCCGGTTGATCTTGCCGCCATATTGGTCGCGCATCAGGCTTTCGTATGCGTTCAGGTTGAGCAGCGCGGTCGAAGCAGACATTTTTGCCGCGTAGTAGCCGTGGTCGTTGTCCAGCGTATAAGTCGTGATGTCTTCCAGCACCTCACGCGGGATGGCGGCGGTGAACATGCTGTCGGCAAAGGTGTAGCCGGTGGTCACATCCATGCCGATGATATCGGAAAGGTTGGTTTTTGCCGTTTCAAAATTTCGTTTTTGCGTGGTCAGCTCGGTCTCCAGCGTATCGACCGATTTCTGCATTTTGTCGATATCGGCCTGTGTGGCGTCGCCTGTCCGCAGCCGCAGCTGGTTGCGCTCCAGTTCGGTCTGTGCGGTTTCCAGCCGCTCCTCGGTGAACGCGATCTTTTCCTGTAGCACATAGGCTTCCAGATAGGCCGTGTTGACCTCGAGCAGCGCCGCGTACCGCAGGTCGTCCAGCTCATGCTGCATGGTGGTGATATCCGCCTGCAGCGTGATCGGCTTGATCTGCATATCGTATTCCTCGGTCATGTCGAGCTTTTCCGGGAATTTGAAACTGAGCAGCGGTGTCCAGCGGAACGACGTCAGGTTTTTGACCTTGGCCTTGATCGCGTCGACCGCCTCGACATATTTCATCTTTTGCAGGGTGATCTCATTGGTCTGCTTGGAAATATCCGCGCTGTTGGCGATCGCCTGCATTTGCGCCTGCGCTTGCAGCAGGGTTTTGTCCGCCGCGCCGGCGCCGACCGGACAGGCGGCCGCTGTCAGCAGCGCTGCCGCCAGCGCTGCGCCGGTTATCCGGCGCCACAGGGTATGCCGCTTCATCGTCCGCCTCCTTTCCCGCCGGTATCACATGGTTTCAATCGTTTATGATGCAAGGGAAATGGAATAGAAATCAAACCGTTCCCCGTTTTCCTCACTGGTATAAAAGGTATAAAGCAGGCCGTCGCGCGCAAACGAATGGATATATGCCAGATAGGTCTGGTCATACCCGAGCACGTTCGTCACTTCCTCAAACGTACTTTCGGTCTGCATCTCGACTTTTTCAAATCGCAGCGCGCCGTCATCCTGCAAACTGTTGATCGTCACCGCTTCGGACAGCAGCACCGGGCTCTGGCCTTCGTATTCGGTGATGCCCAGCTGCGCGGCGACCTCACTGACCGAAATGCAGCTAACGCCGTCGATCAGGATCTCGTCCGACGGGATGAACACCGCGCCCACCGTCCACTCGGGTTCGAGCGAATCCGCGCCGTTTTTCAGCTCGCAGATGATGCCGATTTCCTCCATGTCGATACAGGATTCATCATCCGAGGAATACAGCATCTGCTCACCGGTGTACATCTGCGCGGCCTCGGACATGGTCTTGCCGAGCAGTTCGTCATAGACGATCTCGCCGTTGCGGAAGGTACCTGCGTAAATCGCGCTGCCGCTGGCATTGTACAGCTTGCCGGTACCCATGCGTTTGCCGCGGGAGTATTCGCCGTCGTACTCAATCACACCGCTGATGCGGTATTCCTTACCCATACCATCGTATAGGTTGTCGACAAATTCCCCGGTGTAGCGCACGCCCTCGCCGGGATAATAAAGCGTGCCCGTGCCGTTGTACTTGCTGCCGGAAAACGCGCCTTCATAGACCAGGTCGCTGTTGGCATTATACAGCGCGCCGCTCCCCTCTGCCACGCCGTCCTCCACATTGCCGACGTAGGCGACGTAGCCATCGCGCGCGGTCACCCGCGCCCGGCCGGAATAAAACTTGAGCACAAGGGAGTTATAGCGGTAGGTCGGGTCGCCCGTACCGCCCTGCGCCATCCAGCCTGAGCCGATCTGCCAGAGCACGATCAAACAGATCACGAAAAGCGAAATCACAATCGCGTAGGCCAGCCGTTTGCTGACGAGCCAGCGGAACATGGGATAATAATCCTTCTTGTCCCGCGGGCGGACGTCGAACATCCGGCTGAACGCCTGCCGCAGCTTGGAGATGACGCGCGTCTGCCAGAACGAGGGCGTCAGCAGCAGGCGGAATTTGTTCCAGAAACTGACTGCCTTGGCACGGAATGCCGAAATCAGCGTATTAAACAACCGGTTCAAAAAGCTGTCGGCCTCCTTTCAGCCGCGATGCAGATGGTGTAACAGGATCAATGGACAATGCCGAACAGATCGTAGCGTGCTTCCTCGCCGACGCCGGCATTGAAGTAATGTTCACAGGCAAACAGATACCAGCGCGCCACGCCGTCCTGCGGGCAAAGCCGCAGGATCGCCAGGAACAGGTTTCTGGCCAGATAAAAATCGTTTTGATAGAAACAGCGGATGGCTTCCTGCAGCCGGGCATCATACTGCTCGCGCTGCGTGCGCTCCAGCTCGCCGTAGCAGTCCAGCACCTCGTACAGCTTATAGGAAGTCCTTCCGTCCGCCGCGGCAAAATAGCCGATATAGCGGGTGCTGAACGACTCGCTCAGCGTGCGCAGGAACTGTTCGGTCACAACCAGCCGGCAGCCGGTTTCAGCCATATCGGCCAGCTTGCTGCTGAAAAAGCTGACTTCGGACGAGGCAAGGTACGGGAACGCTTCGTCCTGCGTGCCGGCGATGCCGTACAGGAAGTGCGCATGGTGCAGCAGCACACAGCAGTCCGTCCCGTTTTTCGCACCGACCGTTTCACCGATCAGGCTGAGCATGGCATGGACGCCGCGGTCGGGCGATTGTGCGAACAGCACACGCACCGCAGAAAGGTCAAAGCCGCCGGTCAGCAGCACGCCGCCCTCGGGGCGGATGCTCTGGCTGACGCTGACAAAGCAGCGGTTGACATAATCCATAAATTCGCGGTCGTTGAGCACGCTGCGCATGCGCTCGCTGTGGCCGAAGGTGATCAGCCCCAGCGAACCGTCCGAGGCCACCAGGTCGCCCGCGGCGATTTCGGTCACTGTGCCTCGTTCCAGCAGCTGCTCCATGCTGTTGGGCACAAAGCGCCTGCACGACTCCAGCGTCATATTCAGTTCGTAATCCCGGATGGCCATACCGACTGACAATTCCTTGATCGCCTGCCAGAGCTTGCCCAGTTCGTCGTTTGCACAGGGAACGTCGTCCAGATTGGTGTCTCCAATGGACAGCCGGTCCATCTGCGCCACCATCGGGACCAGCGGCCGCAGATGCCGCCGGACGACCAGCGCCATCGTCACCGCGCACAGCAGGAACAGGCCAACGGCCAGCACGATAAACAGGCCGAGCATGCCGGTATCCATCCAAGACTGTGCCGCCTCACTGACCAACACCACCAGCACGGAGGTCATTTCCCCCGCCTGCCGCACCGGCACCGCGCACAGGCTGGTGCTCCGGCCGTCGAGCAGGGTATGCCGGCTGGTCAAAAAGCCGCGTTCGCCGGTCTCCCGGACACTGCGTATCACATCCGCGTTCGCGGTGAGCCCGTCGCGCGATAAGTACACCGGGGTTTCAGTCTCCCCCCGCATGTCATAGACCGCGCAGGCCACCAAAATATCCGCTTCTTCCGACACGGCCAGCAGCGAATCGATCGGCTGCCCCTCCCCGCCGCCGGAAAGCGAGCCATAGGTTAATGTAGAGGACAGGTTCTGCGCATACCACGCGGCGGTCTGCTCGGTGCGCTCATACCGTGTTTGCAGGATCGACCCTGCCGCTAGCAGGACCACCGCCGCAAAGAACACCGCCGACAGGCCGACGATCGCGGCCGTCATCCGGCTGCGCAGCCGGTGGCCGCAGATAAAACGGATGACCAGCCAGATCAGCAGCAATGCGGCCAGCGCCGCGACCGCGACCAGCGCCACCAGCTTCCAGCGCAGCTGCAGCCGGACTGCCAGCGGGATCTGCAATTGCTCGATCAGGCGCACATCGTCGCCCTCGGCGCGGGCCAGCGCGACCCGGCCGCTTTCCGTATACACGCGCAGCGCCAGCATGTTGGAGGTCGACGCACCGGACAACAGCGTCTGGTTAACTTCCCGTGCCCGCAGGCGATAGGCGGTGCCCGTCAGGAACTCCCCGTCCACCGCGCCGCGCGCCCACAGGTAACCCGCCGTCGCATTCAGGCCGCTCAGCGGCAGGCACTCTTCCGGCACGGAAACCGCTTCCACCAAGTTGCCGCTCGTACTGACCAGTGAACCGTCGGACAACAGCGCGCAAAGTGTGCTGCCGCCGCCGTGCACCGCCGTAACTGCCGTCACACCGGACGGTACCTCGCCAGCCGTCAGCTGCAGCATCTGCGGCTCCGGCTCTTCCAGGTTCAACCGGTACAGCTCGATGGTGTCCACCGACTCGCCCGCCCGGTTGGTCTGGCTGATGCCGGAAATATAAACCATCTGCTCGGCGACCGAGAGGTCGGTCACCTGCATGCTGCCCGAGCTGTCCACATACAACAGCTCCGACGCGCCGGTTGCCTGATCCAGCCGGACCAGTTCCCAGCCGCCGAACTTGACCAGCTGGCCGTTGCCGAACCAGCGGATAAAATAGATTTGCCCATCCGTCACCGCCATCGGGCCGACCGCCGAAGTGCGGTCCTGCCCGCGGCTTGATTCTTCATAACAATACTGCACCACGCCGTCCTGATCCGCCGCGACAATCCGGGAATATGTCTCGTGGTTGACCGCCATGTACACATCGCCGTCTGTGCCCAGCGTGATCTCCTGCGACATTTCATCCAGCGGCAGCAGATCGACCGGTAAGAACAAGGCGCACAGACACGCCAGCACCCAAAGCAGCCCTGACACAAGCCACTTGATTCTCATTGTGGTTGCTCCCCTCTATTCCGCCAGCGGGCGGGTGATGTTATGCGCCTCCGTCCAGATGCTCGGTGCCGACCACATCCATGGCGTGCTCGAACAGCCGGAACAGTGGCACATCGCCGAAAAACAGCTGGGACAGCAGCACGATCAGCGTAATAACCACGATCACGACCGAAATGCGCAGCAGCCAGCGGAACCAGCGATCCTTGTTGCGCTTCCAAAGCGCCTTGAGCCGCTTGCGCAGCGGCGGCTTGCGCGCGGGCACAAGCGTCAGCCGGATATCGCGGTACAGTTCCGCCAGACTCTGGTACGCGGATTTTTCCAGCTTCATATGCAGCAGCTTCATGCTCTTCAGCTTGGCGTTCTCCTCCTGCAAGGCGAGCACGGCGGTCACGCACAGGTCGGTGCACACGCCCTCGTCGTCGGCAGGGTTCAGCTGGGACAAATCGGCTTCATATGTAAAGTAGATCGACCCGTCCTGCGCAATGCTGATGCAGTTTTGTTCCAGCAGCACACAGAGGATGGCGAACGGCATCGGGCTGGCCAGACACGCCATCACCAAGTCAATGCTGATGCGCTCACGCTGCTGCACGGTTTCCGCCTGTCCGGGCGCAAAACGCATCAACGGCCGCTGCGGACGGTAGTCAAACAGGAAACACAGGTCCTCCCCTTCCGCAAAGCGGGCCACATAGGGGGATTCCCCTTCCAGCAGGTCGCGCGGCGCATTTTCAAACAGGTCGAGCAGCACCCGGATACAGCCGCGGTCGTGCACCACCCACAGGGTATACTTGGCGTCGATGGGTGAATTGCGGTCGCGGCAGATCAGCACGTCGTTCTGCGTCCCGCGCAGCACCTCATGGATGGGCTCGAGCAGCATATTTTCTGTGCAGTATATCAAGCAAACCCATCCCTTCCGTGTGCGGCCCGCAGCGCCGCGTTATTCTTCCCCGGCCTTTTCCGGTTCGATGTCGTTGATCTTTTTGACCACCGCGTAAGCATAGGTGCTGATGAGCGGGTCATCCGTGCAGGCGATATGGATTTCATACACGCCCTCACGCGCCGGCGCGGTGTACACGCCGTCGGTCGTGATCTCGCCCGAGCCCTTCTCGGTCAGCGTATAGGTCAGCGTGCACGGCTCCATATTGTGGAAGCGCACGTTGAAGTAGCGGCTGTCGCGCGTGCCCATCACGATCGTGGGCGGCATCGCGGCGATGCGCTTGCCCTTGATGTCGCTTTCCAGCTTATCGCCCGCCGCCGGGATCTTATAGGCCATCCAGCGCAGCACCAGCAGCGCGTTGTTGGTCTCCTCCTGCATGCGCGCCGCGACCATAAAGCTGCCGCGGTCGTTCATCACCTTGACCGCAAGTTCCGCCCGCGGTATCGGCGCCTGCTCATTGGGGAACAGCTCGCTGCTGCCATAGATGACGCTGCGCGCCATCTGGCCGGTCTTGGGGTCTTCGGACAAATACTCAAAGCCAAGGCTGACATACACGTCCCCCTTGCCCAGGCCGTGCATGATCTCATCCGAATAGAATACCCGGCCTGCCCGCGTGCCATGCCCCAGCGGGATCTCGCACTGTCCGGTAGCGAACAGCGGGTCGCGCGGCACCAGCGGCACATTTTCGCCCGGCGCCGCCGGGACGGCCGGCCGCACCGGCTTGGGCGCGCCTTCCTTCTCCTCGTAGCAGGTGCGCAGCAGACGGCGCTGCGCCTCGCCGACGCTGGTGCGCACATACTGCTTGACGCCGTTTTCGCGGATGGATTCGATCATGCAGTTATTCTGCGTGCGCTGCAGCTTCAGCTCCGCCAGACAGATATATGCCTCGCCGGCGGCCATCTCGCGGCTCTCCAGACTGACGCGCGCCAGCTCGCGCTCGATAATGGACTCGGCGTCGGTCGGCTCGACCACCGCGCGCGCGGTCATCTTCTCCGAAATCAGCACGCGCTGGCCTGCCAGACGGATGTCCACGCGGCCCGGCTCGGCAATGACCATGGAGTCCGGCGCGGGGCGCTCCTGTGCGACCAGCCACACCTCGCGCACGATCTGTTCGTTCTGCATGGGCGTAACATCTGCAATCGAAATCTTGGTTTCGTGCGAGCCGTCCTGCGCGGTCAGCGCGGGCGACTGGAGGGTGCATTCCATGGAAAACGGCAGCGCCCGGTCGGACAGCTTGGTCACCGTGATTGTCATCTGTACGCGACTGCCGCAGGGGATAAACGCAGGGATGCTCAGTTCGACCGCGTAATCATCGTCCTGAAACAGCGACATGCGGCTGAAAAATTCGTTTTCCGGCGGCTCAGGCATGACGGTCTTGTCCGCATCGATCAGCATGAGCGTCACGCCCTCGCGCAGGCGGTTCATCTCATATTCCTCCTGATCGCGGCGGTTGACCGTATACACCGGCTGCTCGGGCTTTTCATCGTAGCGCAGGCACAGGCTGACGCGGTCGCTTTCGACCGACTCAAACCCCTCGATCGTACTCAGCTTGCGCACCAGCGAATTATCCAGCACCAGCTCGCGTCCCCAGCTGTCCAGCGCAACACCGGATTCGATCATCAGGGACACGTCGTCGAGCGCATACACGCCCAGACCGCAGACCACGCCCGCGCCAAAAAGCATTTCGTTAAGGAACCGCCGTTTGTTCCCCGCATAGGTCTGCTCGGCCTGGAAATCCGCTGAGGTCAGCAGTTTCCCGACATAGTACCGGTTCCGCTCAAACGGAAAAAGCTGTTTGTTGTTCAAAGCAAGCACCCCATTTTCTTTTCACCGCCGGGGGCGCCACATTCCTCCCCGCGCGGACTGTTTGACCACTGCATCCGGCGGCTGTCCCCACATCACGCACTGCCGCCTACCATACACATTGCACATATTATAGCATAAATTCCGCCAACAAAACTAAAGATTGTCTAAAACTGTTTATTTCCCGCCGTTTTTTGACAAATTGGTAAATAAAAAAGCATATATTTTGTGCAGTACGCACAAAATATATGCTTTACTCAAGCGTCCCCTTATGCAGGGTCTTTATCCTGGATCGGCAGCCGCAGCACGATGCGCATGCCTCTGCCGGGCGCGCTTTCCGCTGTACAGGTACCGCCGTGGGCACGCACAATGATGTCGACCAAATGCAGGCCATGCCCGCTGCCGCTCTGTCCATGGGTGTTGGCGCCGCGGAACCCATTGTCAAAAATACGCGCCGCCTGCTTGCTGTCCATACCGAAACCGTCGTCCCGGCAGGTCAGCACGACGGCGTCCTGCTCACAGGCCAGCACAAAGGTGACCGTGCCCGGACGCCCCATGTATTTCATTGCATTTTCCACCAGATTATCAAACACATGCTGCAGCAGGACCGGGTCGGCCACCACCGGGATGGACGGCGCCAGCGTGACCATCTGGCAGTCGATCTCCTTTTCCTGCGTCAGCGCGCAGAAATCCACCAGACCCTTCTGCAGCAAGTCGACCAAATCAAACGGCACCTTTTTCAGCCGCGCGGTGATCTCTTCCTCTTCGTTTCGTACCTCACACAGGCTGCGGCTGAGCATTTCGTTGATCAAATGCAGCCGCTCGGCGATTTTGGCCAGATATTCCCGTTGTTCGTCCTGCTCTTCCACCATACCATCGCGTAGCAGTTCAGCATATCCGACCGCCACCGAGATTGGCAGGCGCAGCTCATGGGATACATGGCTGAGGAACGCCTCATTGCGTTGTTCACAGGCCTGCTCCAAAGCCGCCCTCTCCCGGCGCGCCGATGCCCGTTCTTCCTCCAGCTGCGCCGCCGCTGCCTTCCGCTCCTGCTCGATCTGCTCGCGCAGGTATTGCAGTTGCTCCTGCTCCCATGCCAGCTGTGCCAGCAGCGCATCCGCATGCTTAGTGCTCATGTGCAGCTGATAGGCATAAACCGCAATCACGCCGCAGACCAGCGCGCCAGCCAGTACCACCCATCCGCTGAGCAGCTGCATACCGCCCAAAATGCACAGCAGAACTTCTATCGCAATGGCACACCCGCCTGCAACATATAGTCCCCTGTTTTTTACCCGCTCTGTCATAGCCCTTCACCTGTCTGTATCATTCTGATTGCCGCAACGCCGCCAATCCGCGGCTCCCCCTCGCTGCATGCATGCTGGATTTTGCACAAACCCGCTTTTGAATCCTGTCACCTGATCCGGCGCTGCCGCATCCGGCCGCGCCGGATGCATCGCAAGGTATTGAAAATCCCTGCGGGGATGTTCTTCCATTTTAGTATACCGTTTTTCTGCGTGCTTCGCAATCGTTATTCTATTGCACCGCCCAAAATTTTTATCGCAAACGATGATTTATCTGATGATTCAATTGACAGAAAAAAACAAGGCATGCTATGATAGGAAGTAACGTGATATTGCATGCACCGGCTGCTCCAGCGGGTCAGTCGGCGGCGCACAGCTAACCGGCCGCATTCCACCACACCACCCGGGCCGGGACAGCGTATCACCTTAGGATAGGGTTTTTTCTGTTTTATGGCGCTGCGCCACGACACACAAAATTTTCCCTGAGTTACGAGGAGGATTTTTCGCACTATGATTAAGATTTTAGTGGTGGAAGATGAACCAGACCTGTCCAACATCATCCGTTTGCACCTCAAGCGTGCCGGATACGTCCCAACCACCGCGTTTACCTGCGCGGAAGCGCTGGAACGCCTTGCGGCTGAATCTTTTGACCTGATTATTCTGGATATCGTCCTGCCCGACCAGCAGGGCACCGAGCTGTGCACCATTGTCCGCGCCAAGTCCCCGTGCCCGATCATTTTCACCAGCTGTCTGGACGACAGCCAGACCATCATCCATGCCCTGCAATCGGGCGGGGATGATTATATGGTAAAGCCCATCAATTTCGACGAAATGCTCGCGCGCATCGAGGCCATCCTGCGCCGGCACCGCACCGCACCATCTCTCCCACAGCCCGGCCTGCGGGAATATCCGGGCTTTTCTATCGATACCGACCACCATTGCGTGCTGCTGGCAGGGCAGGAACAGCCGGTCGCGCTATCCTCCATCGAATATGAGCTGCTGCTCTATTTTGCCGACCATCCCAACACGCTGCTGCTATATAACGATCTTTACCAGCATATCTGGAAAGCGGACAGCGCGGGCGATACCCGCACGGTTATGGTACATATCTCCAACCTGCGCAAAAAGGTAGACCCCAACCATACCGGCATCATCCAGACGGTACGCGGCGCGGGCTATATTTTCAACAGCGCACCCCATAACGCCGCCCAACCCGTTCCCATCAACGGAGGAAACCTGTTATGAACATCCAACAGCTTTTCGACCCTTCTTCCGCGCAGACGCCGTTTGAAAGCTACACCCAATATTCCAGCTACCTGTTTGCCTGCGTCGACCTGCTGCTGCGCCAGTATGTCAACCAGCTGATGGACTCGTTCATATCGGAAAACGGCAGCGTAAAAAATGTGTTGTATCCCGACCTTGAGATCGCCAATACCCTGTGCGAAAAGCACGTCAGCGATTTCCTGCTCGAGCAGTCCCGGCCGGAGACCGCTGGCGACACCGACCTCGGCCTTTCCGCTCCAGACGGCCAAGATGAGCCTATGGGCAGTGAATTCGACGACCTGTTTGCTGATTTCGCCAACGATGTGGGGGACTTTTCGTCTGATTCCGACCCGGAACCGGACATCACCGCCATGCTGTCCGTGCTGCGCCAGCGCGCCGCGGCCACCGGGGTGCCGCTGCCGCTGCACCAGCTGGCGGAAACGCTGCACCTGAGCGATTTTTCCCTATTCTGCTTCGCCTGCGCCATGCTGTCTTCGACGCAGACCAACTATGCCTCGATCTTCCAAGTCATCGGCCAGAACGGCAACCTGGTCGCGCCCAGCATTGAGTCCGCCGCGCGCGTCTACTACGGCCGGCATTTTACCATCACCGCCGCCTACGGCGAAATGTCACGCGCGCTGGAGCAGCTGGCGCCCGTGTTTGACCTGAAGATCAACAACGCGCTCCCCTTCTCGACCATTGTTTCCCCGGACAAACGGTTGATCGACTTCCTGTTCGGCACCGAGCCGCTGCGCATCGACCAGAACTATAAGCGCTTTTTCTCGATGCTGACAAACGATGACAAACTCGACCCCTTCCTTGCCAACCAGAAGGTGCTTGACGCGCTGACCATCGCCTACGACGACGGCGTGCGCCTGTTCTCCATCTATGGCGACGAGGGTTCGGGACGCCGCTTCACCATCCGCCATTTCTGCGCGCAGAAGGGACTGCGCTGCATTACGGTCGATGGCGCCAAGCTGTTCGGCTATGATTTCAGCTTTGTCCAACAGGCGCTGTGGGCGGTCGCGCGCGAGTGCCTGCTGACCGAAGCCTGCTGCTGCCTGACCAACCTTTCCTATCGTGAGGAGGACAAGGAGCGCTTTTTCGGCTACATGGATCTGTGCTTTGAGCGCCTGTCCGACCGCGGCATCGCCGTGTTCACACACAGCCGCGACAAGCTGCCGCTGCGCGAGATGACGCAGCTCGACTTTGCGCACCTTGAACTGATCACACCGGACAACCGCGAACGCATTGCACTCTGGCAACACTACGCCGAGGGCTATGCGCTGGGCGAGGACGTCGACCTGACCGAGCTTGCCACCAAATTCCTGTTCACCGGCGGCAAGATCAAAAACGCGCTGCATCAGGGCCGCAGCCTCGCTTCGATGGACAAGGAAATTCTGATCTCGCGCGACAAGCTGTTCAAGGCCTGCAATGCGCAGATGAGCCACGAGCTGACCCAGAAGGCGACGCGCATCCCGGCGAACTTCACGTGGGACGATATCGTCATGAACAAAGACCAGCGCGAGGCGCTGCAGCATGCGGTCGACCAGATGACCTACCGCAAGCAGGTCTACGAAGACTGGAACTACCTGAAAAAGTATCAGTACGGCCGCGGCCTGTCTGTACTGCTGTTCGGCGCGCCCGGTACCGGTAAATCCATGTGCGCGCAGGTCATCGCCAACGCACTCAACCTGGAGCTGTACCGCGTCGACCTGTCCAAGGTCGTCGACAAGTACGTCGGTGAGACGGAAAAGTCGATCTCGATGATTTTCCGCGAGGCCAAAAAGTGCAACGTCGTGCTGTTCTTCGACGAATGCGACACGCTGTTTGCCAAGCGTTCGGACGACGGCGGCTCCAACCAGTCCTCCAACAACAACAAGACCGCGCTGCTGCTGCAGGAGGTCGAGGCATATGACGGCGTTTCCGTCCTTGCCACCAACTACAAACACAACATCGACCCCGCGTTCTTCCGCCGTATGAAATTTATCGTTGAATTCCAGTTCCCCGACCCGGATACCCGCGAAATGCTGTGGAAAACCACCATCCCCAAGGGTACGCCGCTGGCCGAGGACGTCGATATCCGTTTCCTCGCGGAACGCTTTGAGTTCGTCGGCGGTAACATCAAAAACTGTATCCTCAACGCGGCGTTCCTCGCCGCGGCCGACCCGGAAAGCGACGGCGATGTGCACATGAAGCACTATCTGCAGGCGATCCGGTACGAATTTGTCAAGACCGGCAAGGTATTCACCCGTGCCGACTTTGAACCGTACGCCAATCTCGTCCTGACCTGATACAAAACCCGGAGGGGACGGCAGCATCAGCTACCGTCCCCTCCGGTTCGTTTATGCGTTTTTAGCGTAATACCGCGTCATTCAGCAAAGCAGCCAGTCCAGCTCCAGCGCGAGCGGCCGCAGGATGGTATCGGGCCGCACGGCCTCGCCGTGAAAATCGCTGCCGCCCGATACATGCAGGCCGTACCGCGCGGCCAGCGTCAAATACTGCCCTGTCATCTCCGGCGTGTGCCGCGGGTAATGGCACTCGATCCCATCCAGCCCCGCTTCTTTCAGCGTGCACACCAATTGCTCCAACCCGTCCTCCGTCATGCCGAGCTGATAGGGATGCGCCAGCACCGCCTTGCCGCCCGACTGGTGGACCGCTTGTATACAGGTTGGCGCATCTACCTTAAAGCGCTCGATACGCTGGTATTCATCGGTATCCAGATAACGGTCGAACGCCTCCCGGATGGACGACACATAGCCGTGCCGCAGCAACACCTGTGCAAAATGCGGACGGGCGATCACCGCGCCGCCGGCCACGGCCTCCACCTCTTCCAAGCAGACCGGCACGCCCTTTTCCGCCAGGAACTGCACGATCCGGTGTTTCCGCTCGTCGCGCCCCTCGCGCATGCGGCGGCACAGCGCCTCGATGGAAGCGCTGTCCCCTTGCAGCCCCAAACCAAGGATATGCAGGTAACGGTTTTCTTTCGCGCCTAGCTCCACGCCCCGCAGCACGGTTATCCCGCAGGCTGCGCCTGCTTCCGCCGCTTGACCGACACCGTCAATCGTATCATGGTCTGTCAAGGCCATTACCTCGATCCCGGTGTCATAGACCTTTTGCACCAGCTGTGCCGGTGTATATTGCCCGTCCGAAGCTGTGGAGTGCATGTGCAAATCCGCTTGCCGTATCATCGCTCCGCCTCCTCTATCATGCTGATGGAACTTTTTGCCTGCCATCGCCGCAAATTCCCAGAAACACCGTCACTGCCAGCCTGCGACGTGCGATTGCGCCATAATGCCGGCGGCGCCGCATATACGGCGCCGCCGGCACAATACTGTATCCGTCTCGGTAATCACGCGCATCAAACGTCATGCCCGATGCCGCACTTCCCGTCTGGACTGGACAGATATTACAGCTTGGCAAGCTCCTGCGCGATCAGCTTGTTGATGATCTGCGGGTTGCCCTGACCCTTGGAAGCCTTCATGCACTGGCCTACGAGGAAACCGGTGACATTCTTGCCCGCCTTGAAGTCCGCGACCGCCTTTTCATTCTTCGCGATTACGTCCTGCACGATGGCGAGGATTGCGCCCTCGTCGGACACCTGCTTGAGACCCATGCGCTCGACGATCGTCTCGACCGTCTCGTCGGTCTCGAACATGCTCGGCAGCACCTTCTTACCCGCGTTGCCCGAGATCGTGCCCGCCTCGATCAGCTTGATCAGGTCGACCAGCTTGTCTGCTGTCAGCTTGGTGTCCGGCAGCTCGACCGCCTTGTCGTTGAGGTACTTGGAAATGTCGGACAAAATCCAGTTGGCCGCCGCCTTGGGCTTGACCTGCTTTGCCGCCGCGTCGAGCAGCTCGGCCTTGGCAAAGTTGTCCGAGATCAGGCGCGCTTCCATCGCGGTCATTCCGTATTCGTTCAGATAGCGCTCATAGCGCGAGATCGGCAGCTCGGGAATTTCACTCTCGATCTTGCGCATCCACTCGTCGTCGATCTCGACCGCGATCAGGTCGGGATCGGGGAAATACCGATAGTCCTGCGCGTCCTCCTTGGTGCGCATGACTGTGTTCTTGAGCTTGACGTCGTCCCAGCGGCGGGTCTCCTGCTGGATCTCGCCGCCGTTCTCGACGACCTCGATCTGGCGGGCGATCTCATAGTCGATCGCGCGCACCGCGCCCGAAAACGTGTTGATGTTCTTCATCTCGACGCGCGTGCCGAACTCCTCCGAGCCCTCCGGACGGATGGACACGTTGACGTCGCAGCGGATCGAGCCCTCCTCCATCTTGCAGTCGCAGATGTCGAGGTAGGACAGCGTGGTCTTGATCATTTCAAGGAATTCCTTAGCTTCCGCCGAGGAATGCAGGTCGGGCTTGGTGACCATCTCGATCAGCGGCACGCCGCAGCGGTTGAAGTCGACGACCGTGCCGTCGATCTCGTCGTGCAGCAGCTTGCCTGCGTCCTCCTCGAAGTGGATACGCTCGAGGCGGCAGGAGTGCTTGACACCGTCGACGTAGAAGAACACCTCGCC
>NZ_CALWUN010000002.1 GCF_944384735.1 uncultured Agathobaculum sp.
CAAGGCAAGAATGAGAAAAACGGCATAGCCGAAGCTATACCGTTTCTCTCTTGCCCCACGATGTTTTCTTATCGGGATGTGCCTTGTGGGTCAGCCCTTTTTGTTCTGTTCTTGCTGCTTTTTTTGTGCTTCACGCGCTTTTTCTGCCGCGCGGCGGCGTTCCTTAGCAGAAACTGGCGGCCGGTCCTCGGTGATTTCTACAAATTCCCCTGTGACGGGGTCGAGCCGCTTGGGGCCGCGGTAGTCGTTGGTGTCGACTGGCAGGCCGCGTTTTTGCAGCAGCGTGCAGACAACTTCGGTCACCGCGCTGTACAGCACTGCAAACAGCGGTACACCGACGGCCATGCCGACAAACCCAAATACGCCGCCAAACAGCAGGATGGCGAACATGACCCAGAAACTGGACAGGCCGGTCGAGTTGCCCAGAATTTTGGGGCCGAGGATGTTGCCGTCAAACTGCTGCAAAGCGAGCACGAACAAAGCGAAATAAATCGCCTGCACTGGACTGATGACCATAATCAGGATAGTGCTCGGGATGGCGCCGATGAACGGTCCGAAAAAGGGGATGATGTTGGTCACGCCGATGATAACCGAGATCAGCAGCGCAAACGATTGATCCATTGTCATCAGGCCAAAGCCGATAAACAGGCGTAGCCCAAAGAAACATAGCAGGCCGATGATCAGCGAGTCGATCAGCTTGCCGGTGATGAAGCCGCCAAACACACGGTGCACATAGGCCACGCGTCCCATGATGCGGTTGGCACGGTCGATCGAAAACAGGCTGTACGTCATCTTTTTGGCTTGCGCGCAAAAGGTATCCTTGCTGTTGAGGATATAGAGCGCAATGATGATACCGATCAGGACATCGAACAGCACGGAAACCGTGGTGACCACGCCAGTCATCAGTTCGACCAGCTGCGGCAGCGCGATGTTCTGTACCCAGTCGATGATCTGCTGGGAAAACTCATCATAAATTTGCAGGAAATTGCGCTCAATGACCGGATTGTCCTTGAGCAGTGCGGCAACCCAGCTGGAGATCTCGTCCAGATAGTCGTCCATCGATTCAAGCAGGGAAAAGATACTCACGACCAGCTGCGGCAGCACGAGCCACAGCTGGATGCCGACCACGGCAATGCCGATCAGCAGGGTCAGGATGCTGCACAGGCCTTTGGCAATGCGCGTGCCGTTTTTCAGGCGCTGCGCCAGCCGTGGCTGGACACGTCGATACAGTGCATTGAATACCGGCATCAGCAGGTAGGCCATAACAAACCCATAGATGAACGGGCTGAGAATGCTCACCAGCTTGCCGAGCATGGTAACAATGCCGGGCAGCCATTGCAACAGGAATACGACCACTGCGCTGGATACGATCACGCAGAACGCCGTCAGACCCCACTGGAAATAGTGCGGGTGCTTTTGGAAGGTAGATTTGTTTTGCTGGCTTGGGTCCTCCACGGACATGCTCCTCTCCTGCCGGGGTACGCCCGGCACGCAGATCGTTCAGTGCTTATTCGTCGTCGCAGTCAAAGAATACCCGCCAGACCAGATACATCCAGCTTGCCGCAAACGCGACAAACAGCACGCCGCGGAACTTTTTGAGCGCGCGGGCAAAGCAGGCGCCCAGCCACATGCCCAGCGTCAGCAGGCAGACCTTGAATACGGCAAAATCCAGGATGGAAAAGCCCTGTGCACGGGAGACCGCATATTCGGTCCAGCGGCCGGCATGGCTGCGCGCATCGTCTGCATAGCGCAGCATCTGCTCCGCACGCGCACGCAGGGCCTCACGGTCGATGTTTTCCAGATAGTTTTTCATTGCTTTGCACTCTCCTTTATATGCTTCTGTCAGATCAACGGGCGGCTTTTCCGTCCCGGGTTGCCTTGGCGATGCTGCATGGCACAGTGCCCATGCAGGAAATGCGGCCAAGCCGCATGCCGATACGGCATGCGAGGTCGTCCGCGTCCACGCTCCCGGTTTCCCGAAGCGCGGCTTGTAGGATCAGGCCGGCCGCGCGTGCGTCCGAGCCTGCTTCATGGTGGTTGAGCGCGATACCGAGCGCACCGGCAACGGTATCCAGTTTATGGTTGGCCAGCTCCGGCCAGACCCGCTGCGCGACCTTGACCGTGCAGACATACCGGCAATCAGGCACAGGTATATGGTAGTGCGCGAGACACGCGCACAGAACGGCCGTATCGAACATAGCGTTGTGGCAGACCAGCATGCTGCCATCGACCTGGTCGGTGATTTCGCGCCAAACGAGGTCGAATGTCGGCGCATCCACGACCATGGACTCCTTGATATGGTTGACACGCACGTTGCCCCAATGGAACTTGCCCACCTGCGCAGGCGGTTTGATCAGCGTGACCAGCTCGCCTGCCGGTGTTTGATCTTCGAAAATGCTGACGCCCAGCGCACACGCGCTCAGGCGCGAGGCGTTGCCGGTCTCAAAATCCAGTGCGATGTACCTCATTGGACCGCCTCCCGCCGCGCGGCGTCCGCGCGCTCCTTGGCGGCGAGCAGGAACCGGTAAAACGGCGCGAGCCGCTGCATGGTTTCCAGCATCGGCTGTGCAAACGAGCCGTCGAGCACGGGGGAGAAGTCCCCGCTTTCCCGGAAGTCGACACCGATCTCCTTGCGGTTCAGCCAATCCTGATATGCCGACTTGGCATCGGGAAATTTGGGACGTTTGTATTGTTCCCCGGCCAGCTGCATTTGCGGGCAGGCCTGCACCGCGTCGCGCGCGGCGAGGAACAGCTGGTCTTCGTGTAAAACCATATCGCGTAATGCTTCCATTTCGCCGCGTCCCCAAGCACCCCAGCAGCCGAAGCCCCAGAACTCCGGATGGATTTCAAAGTAATAACAGGGGACGGACTCGTGCTCCTGCCGCGGCCGGCGGAAAAACATCCACATATTCGCGCGGTAAAGCGTCTTGTCCTTGGTATAGCGCGTATCGCGCCGCACGCGCGACACCATGCGCGACGGGACGACGACAAACTGCGGGTCGATCCCGAGCATGTCGGGCGTCATCATTTCGATCAGTTCATGGAACGGCTGGATGACCAGCCGCTTGATGTCATCTTTATGTGCTTCGTAAAAGTCCTTGCTGTTTTGCAGGCGGTTTAGCTGCAGCAGGTCGATGCCCGCAGCGTGAAAGCCTGTGAATGCCATGGGATTGGGCACCTGCCTTTCTGCCTTTCATTGTACCGCGTTTTTCCCATTTGCGCAACAGGATTTTGCTGTTTTACGCGATCTATACGCAAAATATAGGGTGGGAACCGGGCTTGTCCGGAAATCATGCGGGTGCAGGCGGTGTTGTGCGGTGCGCGGCATGCACCGCAAGTCGCAGGCAGACAGCATGTGTCCGCCTGCAGGTGCGGTAAGAAAGGAAACGGATAGGGGGTCACAGCGGCTCGAAGCCGAAGTAGCTCAGCATGCCGTTATATATGCCCTGCGCAAAGCCGTAGGGGTCGCTTGCCAGCTTTTGCGCGTCGGATTCGTTGGTCAGATAGGCCAGTTCGACCAGAATGGCAGGCATGCGCGTGCGCCGCAGCACATACAGGCCGGGATTGAGCCGCACGCCGTTGTCACGGGTGCCGACCCGGTTGACAATACCTTGCAGCACATGCTGTGCCAGCCAGTAGGGCTGGGTGTTCTGCTGGTAGACGTAGACCTCGGTGCCGTTGATCGCCGGGTTGACGTTTGCGTTGCAGTGGATGCTGATGAAATAGTCGGCAGGCCAGCTGTTAGCCATATTCACGCGCATGGCAAGGCTGGTCGCGTTGCTCGTGCCAAGGATTTCGCTCGGGCTGTTGCGGCTGACGCGCACGGCGAACCGTGGGTCGGCGCGCAGCATATCGGCCAGATACTGGCTGACAGCGTAGTTGACGTCCTGCTCACGCAGGCCGTTCCCCTCTGCGCCGGTGTTCGGGCCGGTGGGGTTGTGGCCCGCGTCGATGAAAATACGGATAGGCAAAGTATCACCTCCTCATTCCAGCCTATGCGGCAGAATGCGGGCAGGATACGGGAGCAGGCGGCATCTTGACCCGTGCCCTGTGCAGTGTTATGCTGGTAGCGGATAAAGCAGCGCGATGGAGGGATAGGATATGGCCGCAAGCATGGAAAAAACAGTTTTTCGGGAGATCGATCAGGAATTTGTCGACGGCATCTTGCCGTGCCGCGACCCGGATGCGGATAAAAACGCATTCGGCCGCGTGCTGTGCGTATGCGGTTCGGCGGGATACACGGGAGCGGCGTATTTTGCCGCGCAGGGCGCGGTGCGTATGGGCAGCGGCGTCGTCACGCTGGCCACGCCCGAAAAGGCATGGCCGGTGCTTGCGGTCAAGCTGAATGAGCCCGTCGTGCGGCCGATGCCATGCGACGGGGACGGCCTGCTCTCGCGCGAAGCGCTGCCTGTGCTGCTTTCCCTGACCGGGCGAGCGGACGCATTGCTCATCGGCTGCGGGCTGGGGCGGTCGGACGCGGTCGGGGAAATCGTGTGCGCGCTGGTGCAAAGCGCGCGCTGCCCGGTCGTCGTGGATGCGGACGGTATAAATGCGCTCGCCGCGCATAAAGATGTATTGCGGCAGGCGGCGCAGCCGGTCGCGCTGACGCCGCACGCTGCTGAGTTTGGGCGGCTTTCGGGCATCCGGCAGCCGGACGACACGGCGCTTGCGGCTTTCGCGCGGGACAACCGCTGTATCCTGCTCCATAAGGGGCACCGCACGCGCATTTTTACGCCGGACGGCATGGCGTACCGCAATCATTCCGGCAACCCCGGCATGGCCAAGGGCGGCAGCGGCGACGTGCTGGCGGGCATGCTGGTGTCGCTGTGTGGGCAGGGGATTGACCCGGCGCGCGCGGCCTGCGCCGCGGCGTGGCTGCATGGCCGCGCGGGCGACATGGCGGCAAACCGCCTGAGCGAATACGGCATGACGCCGGGTGACATGTTGTGCGAGCTGTCCCGGCTGCTGCACCGATACAATACGAGGGAGTGGTGACCTGAAACGGATATTTTATATGGGCGTCTTGCTGCTGGCGTTGGCTGGCTGCGGCGGCGTCCCGGCCGACGGGCAGGCGGTGCGCGAGCACTTTGACACGCTCGCCGGATTTGAGGCGGAACTGAAAATTTTGTCCGATCTTGGGCAATCTACTCTGGAATATCAAGTCGATTACGTTTATAATAGGGAAGATAACGACACCTTCGCCATCACTGCGCCCGAAAGCCTTGCCGGGATCGGCGGCACGATCGCGGGCACGGATAACGCCTCGTTCACGTTGCAGTATGACGGTCTCGCGCTCGACGACGCGATGCCGCAGCGCACCGGGCTGACGCCTGCGGACGCATTGTTCTGCCTGCTTAATGACCTGCGTACGGCCGAGCCGGCGCAGCTATGGACCGAGCGCGCGGATGGCGCGTCGCTGCTGGTGCTGTGGTATGAGCAGCAGGATGCGGACGGCAAGGTCGAAAAGCAGGTCTGGCTCACCGAGGACGGCTTGCAGCCGGTGTGCGCCGAATTCTATGCGGACGGCACGCGCGTGCTCAAGATTCTGGTGACCGATTACCGGCAAACATAAATCTGGGGATGAAAACGATATGAAACCGAGCAAGCACCGCGCCTGGGCCGAGGTCGATCTGGGCGCGATCGAACACAATTACCGTGTGATCTGTCAGCAGGCCAAATCGCCCGTGCTGTGCGTGGTCAAGGCGGACGCTTACGGCCACGGCGCTGTGCCGGTCGCCCAGCGCCTGCAAGCATTGGGCGCGCCGTATTTTGCGGCGGCGACCGTACCGGAGGCGGTTGAGCTGCGTGAGCACGGCATTACCAAGCCGATTTTGATTTTGGGCTATGTGGATGAGGCCGATATGGACACCATCGCGCGCCAGCACATCACCGCGCCGGTGTACGACGTAGAAACCGCACAGCTGTTGAGCGAGGCTGCGGTGCGCACGGGCGAGACGCTGACCGTCCACTACAAGCTGGACACCGGCATGACCCGCCTGGGCTTTCCCGCGTGGGAGCGCGCGCAGACGGTCGACCAGATCGCGGCATGCGCCTCGCTGCCCGGCCTGCGTAGCGAAGGCCTTTTCACGCATTTTGCGGTCGCGGATGTGCCTGAGGGCAAGGGCTATACCCATTTGCAGTACCAACGCTTTGCCGATGTGTGCGGCGATCTGGCCGCGCGCGGTGTCGACCTGCCGCTGCGGCACTGTGCCAACAGCGGCGCGATCCAGCACTATGAGCAAATGCACTGCACCATGACGCGCGCGGGCATTATCCTGTACGGCTACCGCCCGGATGCCTCTGTGCCGCCCATGCTCGACCTGTGTCCGGCGATGACGGTCAAAGCGCGCGTCGTGCAGGTGCGCGACATCCCGGCGCATACCACGGTCAGCTATGGCCGTACTTACGAAACGGACAAGCCCACCCGTGTGGCGGTCGTGTCCATCGGCTATGCGGACGGATACCTGCGCACCGGCTCGGGCAAGGCGCATGTTGTGCTGGCCGGCCAGAAGGCGCCCATACTCGGCCGCATCTGCATGGATATGTGTATGGCGCGCGTGCCGGACGGCGCGCAGGTGCGCCGCGGCGATGAGGTCACCATCTTTGGCCCTGCGGTCTGGACGGCGGAGGATGTGGCCGCCGCCGCGGGCACGATCTCGTACGAGGTGATCTGCGCCGCCAGCAGCCGCGTGCCGCGCTTTTATCAGGATTGACACCCGCACTGCCTGCGGCATAAGATGAAACGGGAAGAAATTCCCATCTGCGCGGGCGTGAAAACCCGGATTGCGGTTATATTTTTGCGCACCGTGGGGAAAATAGGTTTGCGGACAAACCGCAAATCTATTTCATCGGAGTGTGAACCAACGTGGACAGCAGTATCAAACGGGGAGATATCTTCTATGCCGACCTCAGTCCGGTGGTCGGCAGCGAGCAGGGCGGGGTGCGCCCCGTGCTGATCGTGCAGAACAATGTGGGCAACCGGTACAGCCCTACCGTGATCGCCGCCGCCATTACATCGCAGATCAACAAGGCCAAGATGCCGACGCATATCACGCTCGGCGCGCCCAAGTATGGTCTGACCAAGGACTCCATCATCCTGACCGAGCAGATCCGCACGCTCGATAAGCGCCGTCTGCGCGAAAAGATGGGGTCGCTCGATGAAAAGGCGATGCGCCATGTGGACGAAGCGCTGGCGGTCAGCTTTGGTTTGGGCTCGGTGCAGGGCTGAGGGCATAACAGTAACATGAAACGCGTATCCTGTAACGGGATACGCGTTTTTTCATGGGGAGGTGCGGCTGTGCGGGCGACGGTGCAGTATGCAGAGGGGACGGTTGGCTGGCTAGACTGGCAGCCCGACCCCTATGGCGTGCAGGTCACAGTGGATTGCGCCATACCGGATGGCGCGCCGCCGCTGCTGCGCTGCTGGGGGCAGACAGGCGGCGCGCCGCTGCTGGTCGGCCTGCCCGCGCCCGAGGGCGGCCGCCTGCGGCTGCGGCGGCATTTGTCGCGCGAAACGCTCAAGGGGGCGGGCTGTGCATCACAGCCGCCGTCGTTTTTTTATCTGGCAGGACAGCCGCGGCAGGCTGCGCCGTCCAGTCCGCCGGGGGCGGGAGTAGAGCTGGACGAGGCTCTTCAGACCGGCGATGCGGTGCTGGATGCCTTGCTGCGTGAGGGGACGGTGCATGCAGAGCGGCTGGGGGAAGGCGTGCGCCTGCGCTGCACATTTGCGCCTGACCAGCCGTTTGCCCTCGCGTCCGCGTTTGTACTGTGCCGGGTGGAAGAAGGGCAGGCCGTACTCGACTGGACGAAAAAGGGCGCAGCCGGTATGGCTGCGCCCAAAGGGACGGAAGAGATTATTTGACGATCATCTTGGCTTCCATGTAGTAGCGCTTTTCGTGCGCCTCGCCCATCGAGAAGGTCTTGCGGGGCAGTACGCCGTCGAATACGACGCCGCGGAACAGGTCGTTCTTGGCGATATCCGGCAGCAGGAAACCGAGATTGCCCGGCTTGGTGCCCAGCGAGCGTACCACGTCCTCACCGTGGATGTAGTCGATGCGCGCGGACGGATGCGTTTCCAGATAGGCGTCCAGACCGGTCTGCATGGTGGCGATCGGGATGGCCCACTTGGGATTTTCGACCACCAGCACGCCGGATTTGTCCGCCGCGCAGAACGGGAATACATGGGCGTCCGTGCCGGCCGGGGCGGCATCAGCGACATACGACTTGCAGTCCTGTGCCTGATAGAAAGCGGTCAGGCTGCCGAGCAGGTCGTCTGCGTCTACGTCGAACAGGATGCGGTGGATGGGCTCGATGATCAGGCTTTCATCGTGGATATTGACCACCTCGACCAGCGCGTAGCGCGCGGGGTGGTTTTGCCGCTCCTCGGTGGAAAGACCGACCTTGATGTCTTCCCAGTAGGCTTTGGCGGTCGCCATCGAATGGTTGCCGTCGCCTACGGCGTAGGGCAGCAGTGCCTGTGCGTCGGTGCAGCCGTACTTGCGGTTGAAGGTCTCGCGGTCGCACAGCGCTTCCAGACCGGCTTCGATCCGGTCGGTCGTTTCGCCCTTGGGGATGAACCAGCCGTTGATATGGCCGCCGCCCTGCATCAGGTCGGTATCATAAACCTTTTCGAGCTTGTCTGTCTCGGCAAACAGTGGCTCGATGATGGTGCGGTCGGGGTCGTCGATCAGGATCATGATGTGCGGCAGCTCCATGCAAGCGCCCTGACGGACTTTCAGGCGCGGTGGGATGCGCTCGACGACGGTCTTTTCGGTCGGGCGGATGAGCGAGGCCGAGCCGGGGGTGTATTCATAGGCTTCCAGATCGACCGCAAGCACGATGCCGCGGCGTGGGCAGCTGCCGCCAGACCAGCGCTCGGTCAGGATGACGCCTGCGGGCAGCGCGCGCAGCGTGCCGTCCTCCAGATAACGGCGCATGGTGCGATGGATCGCGTCGGTGCGGTCGGCGACATCCGTCTCCTCCAGATAGACCTCGGGCAGCGTCAGCCGCAGGGTGGAGGGGGCGCTGCCGACGGTGCGGTCGGTTTCGGCCCAGTATTCGGGTTGGGATGTGTATTGGTCGCAGGCGATGACCGCCCATTTGGACAGATCCGCGCCCGCGCGGGGCAGCAGGATGGTGGGGATATGGGTGCAGCGGTTTGCCATGATTTGTCATTCCTCCTGTGTGGTATCATGTTTGGAACGCTTTCAGTATAGCAGAAAAACACCGCTGCGGCACGGGATTTTTTCAAATCGCACAAGTTTTGTGAAAACTGCGCCGCGCCCTTGACGAAAGAGCGTAAATATTATACAATGTAATTTAGAAAATGCACGAGGTTTTTGTATAAAATATGAGAAATAGGAGGAGACAGCGTATGGTTAAGTTCAAGGCGATTGGCGTGTCGGAGGGCTTGGCGCACGCCAAAGCGTTGGTCATTAAGGAGGCGGACCTGACGGTTGTCAAAGACAGCATCACCGATGTTGCAGCCGAACAGGCGCGTGTGACCGATGCGGTAGCCAAAGCAAAGCAGCAGATCAAAACGCTGCGTGACGAAGCCGAAAAGAACGTTGGCGCAGCCGAAGCAGAGATTTTTGACGCGCACATGCTGATGCTCGACGACCCGGATTTTGTGGAAGGCATGACCAATCTGGTAGCGGAGGATAAGGTGTGTGCGGAGTACGCCTGCTTTGTCAACTGTGAGAATTTCCAGGCGATGTTCCGGGCGCTGGACAGCGAGTACATGCAGGCGCGCGCAGCCGACGTCGGCGACATCTCCCAGCGCATCCTGAAGAACCTGAAGGGCGTGGCGGACAACGCGATCGATTCGATCACCGAACCGTGTATCATCATCGCCAACGACCTGACCCCGTCGGATACCGCCAAGATCGGCACCAAGCCGGTCGCGGGCTTTATCACCCGCATCGGCGGCCGTACGAGCCATTCGGCCATTATGGCGCGCTCGCTCGGCATCCCGGCGATCGCGGGCGCGGGCGACAAGGTAGACGGCGTGGAGGACGGCTCCGAACTGCTGCTTGACGGCTCGGCTGGCGAAGTGGTTGTCGACCCGGATGCCGAGACGCTGGCGCAGTTTGAGCAGAAGAAAAAGGCCGAGGATGCCCGCAAGGCCATGCTGGCGCAGTTCAAGGACAAGCAGGGCGGCACGAGCGACGGCCGCCGTATTGTCATTGAGGGCAATATCGGCACGCCGGACGACGCGATGCGCGTTGCCGACCTGGGCGGCGAGGGTGTCGGCCTGTTCCGCTCCGAGTTCCTGTTTATGGATCGTGACGACCTGCCGAGCGAAGAGGAGCAGTACGAAGCGTACAAGAAGGCCTGCGAGATCATGGCGGGCAAGCCGGTCATCATCCGCACGCTGGATATCGGCGGCGATAAGGAAGTACCCGCGCTCGAGCTGGAGAAGGAGCAGAACCCGTTCCTCGGCTACCGCGCGATCCGTATCTGCCTGAACAAGACCGATTTGTTCCTGACCCAGCTGCGCGCGCTGCTGCGTGCCGCCAAGTATGGCGACCTGCGCATCATGTTCCCGATGATCTCGTCGATTGAAGAGATCCGCAACGCCAAGAAGGTGCTCGAGCAGGCCAAGGATCTGCTCAAGGCCGAGGGGGCGGAGTTCAATCCGAATGTCAAGGTCGGTATTATGATCGAGATCCCGGTTGCTGCGGTTTGCGCGGACGTGCTGGCCAAGGAAGTCGATTTCTTCTCGATTGGCACCAACGACCTGATCCAGTACTCCTGCGCAGTCGACCGCATCAACGAGAAGATTTCCTACCTCTACCGGCCGCTGCATCCGGGCGTGCTGCGTCTGATCGGCATGACGGCCAAGGCAGCCAACGAGAACGGCATTGAGGTTGGCGTATGCGGCGAGATGGCCGGTACGCCGGGCATGGCGCCTGTCCTGTGCGGCTTGGGCGTGACCAATCTGTCCATGTCGGCATCTGCGATGCTGGCGGCCAAGGCGGATCTGGCGGCGCATACTTACGCCGAGTGCAAGGAACTGGCCGACAAGCTGGTCGCAGCGCCGAGCGCGACCGATGCAGAAGCCATGTTTGCGGAGTGGCGCGGCTGAGCAGTGCATGCTGCACAGGTGTGACACCGTAATATAGCAGAAAGGGGAAGCCTGTGCGGGCGCTTGGTTGGGCGTCCTCACGGGCTTTTGTCCCATTCGCATGCAGGGACAGGTTTGGTGCAGCAGGCGTTAATTTTAGAAAGGCTTTAGACAGGATGCGCCCGATCCATGGTATAATGGCGGAAATAGAAAATTTCTCGGCGCGCAAAACGTTGGCCGCAGCAGGGGAGAGGCGCTGCCCCCGATATATGCGTACATCTGCAAACGGATAAAAGGAATCAAAAGGAGCAAGCGATATGCAATATTCTGATCAGATTGCAAATGCCATCATGGCATATTTGACCGAGCAGGGCTGGATTTATGATGCGGATATGGTGCATGGCACGATCGCAGTCGAGGCTGACCTGAGCTGCCATCTGGGCAGCGCCATGGTGGTCTATCAGGTGCAGGAGGAGGGTTTCCTGTGCTATACCGCGCTGCCGGTGGATGTCGCGCCTGCGGTGCGCGCGCAGGTAGGCGAGTATCTGCACCGTGCCAATCTGGGTCTGCCGCGCGGCAATTTTGAGTTCAATTATGACGATGGCTCGGTACAGTATAAGACGGACTTTGACTGTCCGGGCGGCGTGCCGACGCCCAAGCAGCTGGAGGACAGCTTGGCCGTCGGCCTGACTGTGGTCGACCATTATGGAGACGGTCTGCTGGGCATGATTGGCACCGGGGAGACGCTGGCACAAAAGCTGATTGCAGAATTGGATCGCGTGGAGGCGTGATATGCCGGAGTATACAATAAAAAAGATCGGCATAGAGTCCTTGTCCGAGGTTGGGCATCTGTTAACAGTATCCGAGCAGCGGCAACTGGTCGGACGGGGCGGCTTGCAGGGTATGGCGGTGTATGCAGAAGGTCTTTGCATCGGTGTGCTGCTGTTTTCCGTGCGCAGCCGGACATGCCAGATCGAGCGGGTCGAGGTCGCGCCTGCGTGGCGGCGCTGCGGCGTGGGCAGGCATATGCTGCGCGGTCTGTTGCTGCTGGCCGGACGGCAGCACTGGCAGGTGGTGGTACCGTTTGCCGCCGCTGGACAGCGGGATGCCGTATACTGTTGGCTGGCCGCGCAGCCTGAAATGGCGATTGCGCGGCGGCGCGGCTTTGTCGCGCAGATCCCTCGTGAGGCGGTCGGCAAGGCGGCCGCGCGTCTCGGCAAAAGGACGGCGGATGCCGTGCAGCCATTGTTTGACCAGTCGAAAAAGAGCATTGCGGCGTTATGCGACCGCATTGAATCGGTTTTTCCGGTGGTTGCAGCCGAGCTACGGCAGGGTGAGTCGGGGTTTTATCAGGAACTCAGCTGCTGCGGCAAGGCGGATGGACAGATCAAAGCAGTCAGCTTGGCAGCTGAGGATGCCGACGGGCTCAACCTGCGGCTTCTGTACGCCGAAGCGGGCTGCGGCGCGCTGGCTATGGGCGCATTGGCCGGTTCGATGCAGCACATGCTGCAAAAAACCAACGACGAGCAGGTCTCTATGACCGTGACGGGCAAAAGCGCGGAGCAGCTGCTGGATAAGCTGTGCCCGACCTATGAGGTCACACAGCACCTGTATGCCGCCTATGCCATAGGCGAGAACGGATGAATGAAGATGAGAGGGAAGCAGAATGAATCCTGAACAGGTATTACGGCAGGATGAGAAGTACATCCGTGCAATGCGGCAGCAGTTCGCAGAGCCAGAGCAGCAGATGGAAACGCAGCAGGATGCTTATCTCGCCCATGCGATGCAGCAATTATTCGCCGCGCAGGAGCAGCAGATGATGGAGCAGCAGGACGAGGACATCGCCGATGCCATGCAGCGGATGTTTGCCGAGGTGGAGCATGCAGCGCCAGAGCAGGTGCACCGTAACCGCGGCGCAAAGAGCGCGGAGAAAACACCCGAACAGCTGGAACGGCTGCGGGAGCGCCGCCGCCTGCAAGCCGAGCGGCGCGACCGCCGCACGGTGCAGGTGGATAAAATGCGGCACGGGTTTTACTCTGTCGTCAAGGGGGTCGTTACCGGATGGAAATCGGTGACCGGCCAGCTGCGCGAGCAGCGCAATGTGCGGGAGAACACCCCGTATATGCGCAGCCTGCGCGATGCAGATCAGGAAATGTACGCCATGTGGCTGCAGGCGGAACTAAACGGCGAATTGGACGAATTCTACGCCAAGCACGGCGACTATTACATGCAGGTGACGCAGGCGTCTGCACAGGCGCGGAAGGATGCCAGGGAGCAGGTGCTGCGGGAAAACAACGGCGTATTTGACCAACAGGCATACGAGCGCGCGTTGGATGCCCTGATGCTGGAGCGGCAGATGCCGATGCGGTTCGGTGTGCAGCAGCGTGCCAATGTGGTAGGCGGCACCAAGCCGGCTGCGGTGCAGTATGCCGAGAACGGCAGCAAGTGGCTGGTCAAGGAATCGGTGTCGTGTATCGGCATCAACGACCCGTTTGCCGCTATCGTCACCGAAGCGGGCTATAAAGTGCAAAAGCTGGTCAATCCGGACACAGCGATCGAGGCCTTCCGCGGGCAAAGCATTGGCCGCGGCGTGGTTTCCTATCAGCGCATGGTGCAGGGCGTCAAGCAGGATGTCGACCTGTTCAAGTTTTCGCGTACACCCGAGGCGATGACCGATGCCGAACTACGCCGCGTGCAGGAATTGTCGCCACAGCTGCTGCGTGAGCACACGACCGACTGGCTGCTGTGCAATTTTGATACCAAGGGTGAGAATTTCATCATCGCCAACGATGGCACCGGCCCGGACCGTGTGTACGGCATCGACAAGGAAGCCTCGTTCCGCGCCATTAACGACCCGGGTGCGCAGCACATGAGCAAGGATTACCAGCGGTTCGACCAGAACACGGTGTACAACCGTCTGTTCCAGAAATTTGCCGACGGCAGCATGGATTTGGATTTGCAGACGGTCACAACGCAGATCGAGCGGGTAGAAGCCATGAGCGACGCGGAATATATGGATATTTTCCGCGATTTTCTGGCCGAAAAGCAGAGGGAATTTGCAAAGACCCCGCAGAAGTTTGAACAGGTGCGCGACAGCATTTTAGCGCGCAAACGAAACCTGCGCATCGAGTACCGCGACTTTTTCACCCAGCTGGTCGAGGAGCGCTGTGCCCACGTGCCGCCAGAGGAGCAGCGCGCGCTGCGCGAGCGGTATTTCGGCTCGGCGGATGGCGGCGTCTTTATTTTTCAGGGCGAAACCGCGGAGCAGCTGCAGGCGGAGCGGCGGCAGCGCGAAGAAAACCGGTTGGGCAACATCGAGGAACTGACGCGGCGCGCGCGTGAAGCCGACGAGAAGGATGAAAAGAGCTATAAGCGCCGCCATGCGCTCTATGACTTTTCCAAAACCGTGGTGATGGGCTTCAAAAAAATAGCCAGCAAGTTCCAAAAGGCCAAAGAGGAACAGCGTGTGGTGCAGGTCCCCTTGTCGCAGGTCAATCTGCATGAGATTGCCGATCAGGCATACCGGGAGCGTGTGCAACAGCGCATCGAACGTCTGCGCGCGTCTATTGCCGATGCACAGGCGCTTACAGAGCAGATGGCGCAGCAGACCATAGAATTGCGTATGTCCAGCGACCACGAAATCTTTTTGGGCGGCACCAAGCCGATGAGCGAATACATCGCGGCGGACGGCAGTCAATGGCTGGCCAAGCAGGCGGTCAACTGCATGGGCTATTACAAAATCAGCGGCGCATTACTGACCGAGGCGGGCGCCAACCTGCAAAAGATTGTGCATCCGGAAACGGCGGTGGACGCATTTGTCGGCCGCACCAAAAAGCATGGCGACGTTTCCTTCCAGCGGCGGTTAAGCAATGTGGAATCCGGACCGGATAAGCTAGACCTGTTCAAGTTCTCCAAGCACCCCGAACTGGCCACACAGGATACCATCCGCGCGGTGGAGCAGCTCGGGCCGCAGATTTTGCGCGAGCATACCACCGACTGGCTGCTGTGCAATTTTGACACCAAGGGCGAGAACTTTATTATCACGCTGGACGAGAACCAGCAGCGCGTGCTGCACGGCATCGACAAGGAGGCCGCGTTCAATAAAATCCTGTCGCCCGATGCCCAGCATATGAGCCGCACCTACCAGCCGCACGCGAACAACACGCTGTATAACGTGGTGTTCAGTATGTTTGCGGAAAACCGGATGGATTTGGATTTGTTTGCCGTGCTGCCGCAGATCCAGCGCATCGAAGCTATGGACGACCAGTCGTACATGGCGCTGTATGATGGCTATCTGGATCACGTCAAGCAGGAAAAGAAATTTGACGAGGCCACCAAAATCCAGCAGGCGGTGCTGGCGCGCAAAACCGGCCTGCGCGAGCGTTATCGGGAGTTTTTTACCCAGTTGGTGCTCGAACGGTGTAAAAGGCTGCATCCGGATGAGGCGGCGCAGCTCAAGCAGCGGTATTTCGGCACGGGGAGCCGGTTCCACTTTCCGGGTGAGACATAGGGTGCGGATGCGCAGTAAATGAGGTGTTACTTTGAGCAATCAATATTACAGCATCCATCAGGAGGAAACAGCCGCCCTGGCTGTGCCGCAAGTTAAGCTGCTCAACCTGTCCTGGGCCCAGTACAGCCGGGAGTGGAACTCCACATTGCATACCCATCAGCATGCAGAGCTGTTTTTTGTGATCGGCGGACAGGGCATTTTTCAGCTACAGCAGCAGCGGTATCCGGTGGCCAAGCAGGACTTGGTGGTGATCAATTCCGGTGTGCCGCATGCCGAACTGAGTCAGGCGGGCAGCCCGATGGAATATATTGTGCTTGGGGTGGACAGCTTGGAGGTGCTGGCCGAGGCCACGGGTTACACCTTGTCCCATTTTGACACCGGTTGGAAGGAAATCGAAGGGTATCTGCGCCTGATGCTGCAGGAAGCGCGCAGCGGTAAACCGGGGCATCAGCTGGTTTGCCAGCACCTGCTGGAAATCATCGTACTGCAATTGCTCCGGCAGGGAAATCTGGCGCTCACGACCACAGCAGCAGACCGCAAAAGCAGCCGGGAATGTATTTTGGTGCGCCGGTATATCGACGACCACTTCAAGGAAAACCTCACGCTCGACCAGCTGGCGGAATTGGCGCATATCAATAAATATTATCTGGTACATACCTTCCGGAAGGAGTACAACACATCACCCATCAGCTATCAGATTTCACGGCGCATTCAGGAAAGCCGGTTGCTGCTCACCAATACGGATTATACCCTGTCCCAAATCTCTCAGATTTTAGGTTTTTCGTCCCTCAGCTATTTTTCGCAGAGCTTTCGCCGTCTGGAAGGCATCAGCCCGATGGAGTACCGCAAAAAGCACCCGCATGTCACACGCGGAAGTGAACCGACTGATGCGGCGGTGGGCGCAGCGGGCGGCAAGTAGCAGCCGGCACTATTTTTGCTGCCGGTGCTGCGCCTTCCATGCCTTGATCTGCTCGAGCCGCGCCTTGTACTTGGCTTCCAGCCCCTGCTCGGTCGGGCGGTAGTACTCCGTGCCTTCGAGCGAGTCGGGCAAACACTGCATATCGGTCAGTTTGTCGGCCGTGTCGTGTGCGTACTGGTAGCCCTTGCCGTAGTCCAGCTCCTGCATCAGCCGGGTTGGCGCGTTGCGGATGCCGAGCGGCACCGGCTCGGCGAGCTGGGTCAGCGCGTCCTTTTTTGCGTGTTCGTAGGCAATGTACAGCGCGTTGGACTTGGGCGCGAGCGACAGATATACGACCGCGTGCGTCAGGTGCACGGTGCACTCGGGCATGCCGATGAAGTGGCAGGCCTGATAGGCTGCAACCGCGACCTCGAGCGCGCGCGAGTCGGCCATGCCGACGTCCTCGCTGGCAAAGCGCGTGACGCGCCGCGCGATGTAGAGCGGGTCTTCGCCCGCCTCGAGCATGCGCGCGAGCCAATAGACCGCGGCGTCCGGGTCGGAGTTGCGCATCGACTTGTGCAGCGCGGAGATCAGGTTGTAGTGCTCTTCGCCGGTCTTGTCGTACAGCAGCGACTTTTTCGAGGTGCACTGTTCGAGCGTTTCGCGCGTGACACGGACGGTTTTGCCGTCCGTGTCGCTGTTTAGCACGAGCATCTCAAGCGTGGACAGCGCGGCGCGCGCGTCGCCGTTGGCGAAATTCGCAATCGCCTCGAGCATGTCCGGCTCGATCTCGATTTTCTGCCCGCCGAAGCCGCGCGGGTCGGTCAGCGCGCGGGAGAGCAGGGAAGTAAGGTCGGCGGTGGTCAGCGCCTGTAATACGAACACTTTGCAGCGCGACAGCAGCGCGCCGTTGACCTCGAAGGACGGGTTTTCGGTCGTCGCGCCGATTAAAATGATGCTGCCCTTTTCGACAAAGGGCAGGAAGGCGTCCTGTTGTGCCTTGTTGAAGCGATGGATTTCGTCCACAAACACGATCGTGCGCTCGCCAAAGCGGCGGTTGTCCTCGGCCTGCTGCATGACCTGCTTGATCTCTTTGATGCCGCTGGTGACAGCCGAAAAGTCGATGAAGGTTGCTTTGGTGCGGTTCGCAATGATGCGCGCGAGCGTCGTTTTGCCCACGCCGGGCGGTCCCCAGAAAATCATCGAGGACACTTGATCGTGTTCGATCAGGCGGCGCAGCACTTTGCCCTCGTCCAACAGATGTGCCTGCCCGACAAATTCGGACAGGTCGCGCGGGCGCAGCCGTGCCGCAAGCGGGCGCGTACCGTCCCCACCGAATAATGTTTGCTGCTCCATGCCGCGCACCTCCTTTTTTTGATAGCACCATTATAACACCGAACAGATGTTCCTGCAAGGCGGCGCGGAAAAATCCCCTCCTTGATGGAGGGGATTTCGGCTTTGGATGCTTATTGCAATGGGACGTCTACGCCGTCGAAGTTCAGCAGGACAATTTCGGATGGGTCGAGCGGTTCGTCAAACATCCATTGGTCGTGGGCGTGTCCCCCACTGCCTGGCTTCTCCATGTCGTCTACGCTCCAGCCGCCGTCGATGCAGTTGTCGGTCAGGTACAGCTTTTCGCCGCTTTTGGTCATGGCGTAGGTGGGGCGGTGCCCCAAAATCGTGCCTTCGCTGGCAGAGCGCGCCGAAACGCCGATTTCAGAAACGCGGATTTCCTTGACCAGTGCGCCGCCGACCTGCACATTCGGGTGATAGACCACTTCGTCAGCAGTTTCCACCGCGATGGTGAAATGCCAGACGCCTTCAACTGCGGCATTGACATAATAGCTGCGCGTTAGGTCGCTGAACGTCAGATAGGGGAGGTCGTCTGGGGTTACGTCATAAACGGCTTCGTAATACCAAGTATCGTTGTATTGGAAGCTGTGTCCACCCAGCATCAGGATAGCGTCCGGGTCACGGGAATCGGTAGCTTCGCTGTGAAATCCTGACCAGTGGTCTGCGCCATCGGCAAAGACCGTTTGGATATGCAGTTTGCCGTCTTCGCCAAAGCCGACAGAGGACAGCCGCGCATGGTTTGTGCCTTCCAGTTCGTGGGGCGTTTGTTCGGGAACCAGCGGCAGGATTTCGTAAATCATCCATGAGACATCTTCCATCGGCAGGTTTTTCAGCCCGGTGGCGGACAGCATTTCGCGCGGGAAATCGACCGTTTCTTCCGCGCGCGCAGAAGGCTGGAAGCTGCTGAAGGATACATCGACCTCGGTACCGTCTGCGACCGGGCGGCCGATACTTTTAATCTCGATGAGCGCGGTGCGGCTGTCCCCGTCATAGTAGGCCACCTTTGCGCCGCCAGTCCAGCCATTGACAACAGGGGCGTTTTCGTCCTGTTCATAATCAAGCCAGCCGTCGGCCCGCATATCTTCGCTGAGGCGGTCGCCGGTTTTGTCCTGCACCTCGACCCAGACGCGCACCAGATTGCTGCTCGACAGCGCGGCGACTGGCCGCACTTCGATGCCGTTATCCTCGATGGTGATGCCGGTGATCGGTTGGCTCTGTTCGGCAAAGCCGCCAAGCGCGTTTTTCAGCGCTTCGCGCAATGCAGGTACGGCAGCGGCGAGCGCGGAAAAGGTCAGCAGCACCGCGAGCACCGCAGCCAGCAGCACGCGGGCGGCAGTCCGGCGCAACGGCCTGCGGCGCATCTGCGCCTGCTGCAGGATTGCCGCGCGGCGCGCGGGCGAGAGTGTAATATGTTGCAGTTTCATATCCAAAACCCTCCTCATATTGCGTTTATTCATCGTAATACCATCCTTTCAGCGCTTCGCGCAGCTGCTTGCGGGCACGGGACAGGCGTGCAGTGACGGTCGATACATCCACGCCGAGGATGTCAGCGATCTCGCGTGCCTTGAGCTCCTGATAATAGTACAGCAGGATGACCTCGCGGTATGGGCGGGACAGCGCCATGATCGCATGGGGAAGCGTGTCGTCGACAGCCGGGTCGTCCGACGGGGCGAAAAGCTGCTCCAGCTCCTCGGCGGGCGCGCGGCGGCGCTTCCACGGCGAGCGAAGGTAGCTTTTGCACACGTTGATGGCAATGCGGGTGATCCAAGTGATTTCGCTGCTTTGTCCATGGAACCGGTCGGCGTTGCGCCACGCTTTGAGGAGCGTCTCCTGCACCGCGTCCTCGGCGAGGTGCACGTCTTTCAGATAGAGCGTGCACAGCCGTAGCAGGCGGTCGCCCCAGTCGTCGAGCAGACGCGCAAAGCCGTCCCCGTCCTGCAGATACGAGGGCGCCTGATTGTCGTTCGTTGCCACGGCATCACATCCTTTCTGACCATTTGACGCGGCAGGGGAGGGGATTGCTGCAAATACAGTGAAAAGAATAATGGAAGGGCAGAAATACAGCAGCGCCGCAGAACCAAGTCTGCGGCGCTGCTGTTGCTGTCATCAGGAAACGACGATCATACGAATCCTGCTGCCGTCCGTAGCAGAGGTATTTGCATACAGACGGAAGGAAGAATAATTGGATTTTGCACTTTGTAAGGGGATAAATTCATCCCTTGATTCAACATACGCACCGATATCGTCAGCGAGCGCATAATAGCCGTCGTCGGTCTGCACGCCGCCCGCGCCGTCAAACGCTTCTACATCAACCGTATCGACCAGCTTGAGCTTTTGCGTGGCAAAGCCGCTGTTGATCACGCCTTCGGTCGTGGAATAGCCCTTGGGGATACCGACGGGGATGCCGCCGACCGTATCGAAAAGGTCGTCGACCTGATACACCATTTGCTCCATGGCCGAACCGTTCCAGTACTTGACGCGGACATAATAGGTAATATCCTCATCGCTGCCGCGTTTTTCCGTATAGGCCAAACCATATACCCAGCTGTCGCCGGTCACATCGCCCAGCACGATATTGGTGATCGTGCCCGCGCTGTCGGTAACGGTGTAACGGATCTGCTTGGACGGTATGGTCGCCTGCACGATATTCGCTTTTTCAATCGCACACAGCGGGGCGCCGGACAGCACTTCCTCATATACTTTCACCTGCGGCGAGACCAGACGGCTGCCCAGTTGGCCGTCCGCAATCGTCCAGTCGCCGGAGATCTTGGTGCCCATGCTGCGCTTGGACAGGCGCGCAGTACCATCCTTGGCCGAAGCGATGGTGACCGCCCGGCCCATCATGCTGCCCAGATCGATGCCATCCACCTTGATATCGCGCAGGGTCAAGCCGCTGAACAGCGTGATCGTTGCCTTGCCATCCTTGAGCGCCGTCACAACACCCTGCATTTCCGCACTGACCTTGTTCTTGGGGAAGGCCGCAATGACGGTGCCCTCGGTGTTGAACAGCAGCGTGATTTCATGATCCAATTCCAGATCGGCAAAGCTGAGCGCCGCCGTATCCGAAATGGCAAAAGTCATACCATACATCGTGATCGACTGCGGATAACTGATGGTCGGCGTACCGCTCTGGTAATGGCCGGTGATGCGGGCATCGGTCACCAATGCCTGCCGGTTTGCGGCATCCAACGTGACAACATCGTATTTTTTCAGCTTGGTCGCGTCGACCACCGCGCCGTTTTTCACAATCGTATAGCTTTCCGGAATGCTGACCGCCGTCGCCACGCCGTACACGAACGAGTGGCTGCCCGACGCGGTCGCCGTCGGCAGTACGGCCATCAGCTCCAGCGTGCCGTAATCATCATAGTAACAGGTCAGTTTGTCGCCGGAATGGATATTTGCCCAAACCTCGGAGAAGGCGCCGAGCTTCCAGCCGTCCCGCGCGATAAACACCTTTGTGCTGCGGTCGGGAAAGATCGACCGGCCTTCTGTCCGGACGCGGCCGGGCTCGACCGAGGTCACCGTATAGGTCTCTGTTTCACCGTCATCCGGTACGATGCCGACGGCGGCTTTATCTTCCTTGCCGATCACCAGCGTGCCGCGGGTGCCGATCAGGCTCTGGTCCAGCGTGCCTGCCGTCTTGCGCGGCGTTGCGTCAACTGCACCGTTTTCGTAGAAAATCGCTTCGTTGGCCAAAAGCGATGCGTCTGTATCGCTGGTCGCCAACAGGATGCAATTCTCCACCGTTGCGGAGGCCACCTTATCCAACAGCTTGCCGCCCGTGCTGTCGTCGCCGCCCTTGAGCGGGGTGCCCAGCGTATTGAGCAGCAGCGTCGCCGCGTCGGCGCGCGTAACCGTCGCCTTCGCGTCTGTCAGAGCGACATCATCCGTCAGTCCGAGCGACTGCGCCCGCGCAATGTAGTCAGCCGGCCAGAATGGGCCGACATCCTGCTCGGTGTAGCCCAGCATACGGAGCAGCATGGTGCAGACCTCGCCAAAATTGACCGGCTTGTCCGGCCCGAAGGTACCGTCAGCATAGCCGCGGATGATTGCCTGCTCCTTCAGGTCAGGGTGCCGCACTGCGGCATTGATATATTGCGCCGCCCAGTGCGTATTCTTGACATCCGGGAAGATGGTGTAACTGCCATAGGCGGTCACATCGGCAAACCCCATGGCGGTCACCGCCAGTTTGCAGAACTGCGCACGGGTCAGCGCGGTGTCCGGGGAAAAGCGGTTGTTGCCCATGCCCTCCATGATGCCAAGCGCATCCAATACGGAAGCCGTTTGCTCCAAGCGGCTGTCCGAAATATCGGAAAACGCGGCTGATACCGGCGTGATTACCAGCGTCAGCAGCAAAATCATACTCAAAAAGCGTTTTTTCATCATTCCTACCTCATGTCATTGCGTGCGCAGCGCGTCGACCGGCTGCAAATTGGAAGCCTTGTTGGCGGGATACAGACCGAAAATGATGCCCAGCAGTGCGGAAAACAGGAATGCACCGACAATCAGGCTAAACGACGGCAGCACGGTAAACTGCTCGACGCTCGGCATATAGCTGTTCTGCATCTGCTGCATCAGCAGCAGGTTGCCTAAAATTGCCGACAGGAAACAGCCCAGCACAATACCGATCAATCCGCCAAAGCAGCTGACGACGGCCGCTTCCACCAAGAACTGTCCGATGATATCGCGCTTGCGTGCGCCGATCGCCATACGGATGCCGATCTCACGCGTGCGCTCGGTGACCGACACCAGCATGATATTCATAATGCCGATGCCGCCGACCAGCAGCGAAATACCTGCGATACCGCCGCCCAGCATGGCGTACATGTTGGCTGACGCCTCCGACTGCTCCTGCCACTGGCTGTTGGAATAAGCGCTGAAGTAGCCGCCGCCTGCCTCACACCGGCTTTGCATAAATCCGGGCAGCAGAGTGTCGGTCAGCTCGGCAATATCCTCCTTGGATGCCGCTTTAATGACATACTGCTTGTCTGACATGCCGCTTATGCTCATCATGCTGTTTTGCAGCGTGTAGGGGAATACGATCAGCTGGTCTTCGGTGTTGATCTTGCCGCCGTATTTGCCGGCATAGACGCCGATCACTTCATAGCTCTTGCCGCCGATGCGCAGCTTTTGACCCAGCGGGCTCATGGCGCCGAAAAAATATTTCTGGATCGTCTCACCGATCACGCAGACGCGTGCGCGGTTGTCGCAGTCGCTCTTGGAAATATCGCGGCCAATGGAGATTGTGCGGCTGGTTACCTCGCCGTAATCCTGATTGCCGAAGTACATATAGGTATAGCTGTTTTCGTTTGTCAGCTTTTGGCTGCGGTACTGAATGCCGTTGCTCTGCCAGTCATAGTACTGGCTTTGCGACGACCACGCCGCCACCTGATCCGCCAGTTCGGTATCCAAGTAGTCCTCGAAATCCTCCCAGTCGCGGCTTTTTGCGCCGTAGCCGTATAAATCGATGCGGTTGACGCCCATCGCCTCATATTGCAGGCGCTGCAGCTTGTTGCCGCCCTGAAAGTACGCTACGATCGCAATGACCGACGCCACGCCGATGATGATGCCCAGCATGGTCAAAATCGAGCGCACCTTGTTATTCATAATGGATTTGCATGCCATGCGGATGGTTTGCAGCCAGTTCATGCGTTCACCCCTTCCTGCACGGGTTCGTCAGACAGGATATGTCCATCCTGAATGGTCACGATACGCTTTGCCATGCGCGCCAGATGGTTGTCATGGGTGATCAGGATGATGGACGTGCCCTGTTCGTTGAGCTGCTGCAGCAATTGCATGATTTCCAGTCCGGAAGCCGAATCTAGATTGCCGGTTGGTTCGTCGGCCATGATGATGGGCGGCTTGGCCGCCACCGCACGTGCGATGGCAACGCGCTGCTGCTGGCCGCCCGACATTTCGCCCGGACGGTGCTCCATGCGGTTTTCCAACCCGACGGATGTCAGCGCGTCGACAGCCAAACGGCGTCGCTCTTCCCGACCCATGCTGCGGTAGATGAGTGGCAGTTCGACGTTTTCCAGCGCGGTCAGGGCGGGGATCAGGTTAAACCCTTGAAAGATAAACCCGATCTCGCGGTTCCGTATCCCGGCCAGCACCGACGGCTTGAGCTCGCTGACTGGCTGCCCGTTGAGAAAATAAGTACCGTAGGTTGGGATATCCAGACAGCCGAGGATGTTCATCAGCGTAGACTTGCCCGAGCCGGACTGACCGAGGATGCACACAAATTCTCCCCATGCGATCTCGAGCGAAATGTCGTCCAGCGCGCGTACCTCGTTTTCCTGACCTTCGTGATATATTTTGCTCATTTGCTGTACATCGACCAGCAGTTCGGCGCGTCCTTCGTCGGTCAGCTGTTCTTCTGCCTGCGGCGCCGCCTCGACTGGCTGCACCGATTGCTTGGGCGCTTTTTTCTTGAACATCGCGCCCTCCTTATCCGACCATGACGCCGCTGTCCATGCCCATATCGGCGTACAGATCCTGCGGCCCTGCCAGATAGACGGTCGTGCCTTCCTCGATGCCCCAGTAAATTTCGGTGTTGGTCGAGTCCGAAAGGCCGATTTCGACCGGCACCAGTACAAACTCCGGCGGGATGCCTTCCGTACCTTCAGGGATGGGCAGCGTTTCAAAGAAGGGGATTTCTTCGCCGTTTTCATCGGTCAACGGTTTGGCAAACACCGCCGTGCCGTCCTCCGTATTGACGATCGCGCGCGAGGGCACCATCAGGCAGTCCATCGAGGAGGCGGTCGTGATCTGGTAGTCGACCATCATGCCGCTGTAAATGGACTGGCCTTCGATCGGGTCGATCGAGATCACCGCGCGGAAGGTCGGCATGCTGCCCTGCCCGCTGCCTGAATCCTGCGTCGGCTCGAGCGCGACCGAATCGACCATGCCGGTCAGCGTCAGCTGTGAGCCGTCATAGTTGTACATGTTCATCGTTGCAAACTGGCCGGGCTGCACCGCGCCCACGTCGGTGGACAGGATATCCGCATTGACCACAATGTCGGTCAGATCAGCTACGACGACCAGTGCTTCCGTGCCGGTAACCTCCTGCTCCTCGACGGCGTTGAGGCTGACGACCACGCCGTCGATCGGGGATTCGATCGTTGCGTTTTCAATCAGCTTTTTTAGGTCGCTGATTTCCTTCTGCTTGTCCGCAACCTGCTTTTGTGCTGCCGTGACGCCGTTCTGCGCGGTGGTCACGCCGTTCTGCGCCGCAGTCACTTCCTGCTGCGCCGTATCACTGGTCAGACGCATGATCGTTGCGCCGCTGCTGTAATTATAATAGTCGATCCCATTGACCGCCGTGATTTCGCCGCTGACCTGCGCGGTCACCGCTTCCTCACGGTTGTAGGCCAAGGTGCCGGATTCGGCCGGATAAACCGTACCATCGGACGCGGTATCGACGGTCGCGGTCGCCGTCATGCCCTTGGTCAGCGTGCCGGGGTTTTTGACAGAGATCTCCACGCGGAACATTTTGACGCCTTCCGCAGAAATCTTTTCCGACTGTTCGACCGAGGACACCGTGCCGGATACCTCGCTCATGACAGAGGGGATGGATACCGTGGCCGTCTGGCCGGACTGGATGGCGCCGCGGTATGCCGCGCTGAAATATTGGGACAGCTTCATCGTGCTGTCGTCGACCATGTAGCCGATGACCTCGCCCTCGCTGACCTGTTGGCCGACCCGGTAGGTCGTTTCCTTGCCTTCCCCGTCCGATGCCGGGATAATTTTTCCAGTGAACGGGGCGGTAACGCTCAATTTGCCCAGCTTTTTCTGTGCGGCGCTCAACGTGCTCTGTGCAGCCGTCACTTCGGCCTGCGCGTCGCTGACGGCGCGCTGCGCATCAGACAGGGCGGTCTGTGCCGTTTGCAATTCTTTTCTGGTTTCGGTCGGGTCGACCACGACCAGCTGGTCGCCGGCCTTGACCTCGTTGCCGACCTCGACCAGCACGCTGGTGACCGTGCCCTTGAGGTCGCGGCCCAGTTCCTCGCGTTTTTTGGCGGCGGTCACACCGCTGCCCTCGATGTACGTTTCGATCATGCCGCGCGTAGCGACCGCAGTCGTCTCGCCCGACGTCTGCGTGCCGGTATCACGGGTCTTCCAGACCAGAAAAACGCCCGCGGCAATCAGAAGCAGCAGGATGGCAATACCGATCCCCATACGCACGCCGCGGCTCAGCCGGCGTTTTTTCTGATTCATTTTATCTGCATATTTGTTGCGCTTGGGCGGCTGCGGCACGGGATTCTCGGTCGGCGCAGGCGTGCCTTCCGGCAGTCCGGCGCCCGCTTCCGGGGAGGCCGGTAAATTCTCTGTCTTAATGGTTTGCGCAGCCTTCGCGGCGGACGTTTTGCTGCCCGGCTTGGCAACATGCGCGCCGCCCTTGGTGGGCGACTTTGGCTTCTGCTTGTTTTCCTCGCTCATGAGTGGTGATCCTTTCTGTGCTCTATCCTTGGGTTGCGGTTAGGTGTCGTGCGCAGGCTGCGCGACGCCGTCCATCCAGCGGCCGAAAAAAGCGCGTACCTTTTGTGGCAGTTCATCCAATGTACCGTCATTGACCAGCACGCCGTCATAGGCGTAAGCGTCCACACCGTCATCCGAACGGTTGCCCAACGCCCCTCGCGTCTGCTCGAGCGACGGGCGGCGGACCAGCACGGCAAAGCAGCCGGCGCCGACCGCTTGCCGGAAGCGTTCGATTTCCTCTGGTTCACGGATATGGACAAACAGCATCTCCGCGTCGCTTTGCCGGAACGCCGCATATTGCTCCATGCAGTACCGGAACGACAGATCGTTGTATTCGGTGCAAACCTCTTTCAGCCGGGACAGAAGCCGCCGTGCCTCGGGGGTTTTATTCCCGTCCCAGCCAGCAGCGCGCGCCACCTGCAGAATCGGTGTGATCGACGAGATATTCTGCACCCGCCAGCAGGCGGCGGCAGCATGACAGACGCTGTCCTTACCGACGCCGCCGCTGCCATTGATGATAAAAACGGATTTGTGCATGCAAACGCTCCTTCACACATACGTCAACTTATATAGTTTAGCACAGGTTATGACGTGTTGCAAGCGCATAAGCGGCCAATATAACTAAATTTTAACCCAAAAGCCCGCCGTTTTGCACGGCGGGCTGCGACATTATTTTTCCGGTCTGGGCTCGGTGATGACTTCCTTGAACGAAGTCGCAAGCCCAGCCAAACTCTGGATCTCGCTTGGGATGATGATTTTGGTGGATTTGCCATCGGCTGCGGCGGTGAACGCCTCGAGCGATTTGAGCTTGATGACCTGCTCGGTCGGCGACGCTTGGTTGAGCATCGCAATCGAATCGGCCAATGCCTTCTGCACGGTCAGCAGAGCTTCTGCCTCGCCTTCGGCCTCCTTGATTTTGGCCAGCCGCGTCGCTTCGGCGCGCAGTACCATGGATTCCTTTTCGCCCTCCGCGACCAGAATCGCAGACTGTTTTTTGCCTTCGGCTACCAGAATTGCCTCGCGGCGCTCGCGCTCGGCCTTCATCTGCTTCTCCATCGACTCCTGAATCGCCGCCGGCGGGATGATATTCTTGAGTTCAACGCGGTTGACCTTGATGCCCCAAGCATCGGTCGCCTCGTCCAGAATGGCGCGCATCTTGGTGTTGATAATATCGCGGCTGGTAAGCGTCTGGTCCAGTTCAAGGTCGCCGATGATATTGCGCAGTGTGGTCGCGGTCAGGTTTTCAATTGCCGCCATCGGGCTTTCAATGCCATAGGTGAACAGCTTCGGGTCGGTGATCTGGAAGTAGACCACCGTGTCGATCTGCATCGTGACGTTATCCTCGGTGATCACAGGCTGGGGTGGGAAATCCACGACCTGCTCCTTGAGGGTCACGCGGCGGGCGACGCGCTCGAACAGCGGCACCTTGATATGCAGGCCGGTGTTCCAAGTGCATTTGTAGGTGCCCAGACGCTCTACGATATACGCTTTCGCCTGCGGCACGATGACAATGTTACTGGCCAGAAATGCGATCAGCAGAATGGCCAGCAGGATCCACAGTCCATAAATCAGAAACGGTATCGGCATAGTGTACTCCTTTGCTCCAAAAACTTATCCTACCTTTTGACCACGGCTTTGACACCGCGGATTGCAACAATTTTCACCGTCGCGCCCAGCTCGATGACGGCATCGTCCTCACTGCGCGCCGTCCATACCGTGCCGAACACCTTGACCGCGCCGGTTTCATGTAGATTGTCGATTTGCTCGGTCACTACGGCGGTTTCACCGATGATACGGTCGGCGTTGGTTGGTTCGTTCTTGGTCTTCAGGAACTTACGGCAGAACGGGCGCACCAGCGCAAGCAGCGCGGCGGAGAACAGCACAAAGATAATCAGCTGCGTCGGGATGCCAAGGGACAGGCTTGCCGCAATCAGCGCGGCGACACCGCCGGCGGCGAACCAGATCGCGGACAAATCGAGCGTAAACGCTTCGATTGTCACGCATAATATAATGACAGCCACCCAGACATACAGGCTGTTGATGCCAAAAAGCATGGTTCTGATCCCTCCTTTGGCAACAGTATAGCATGCCGGATCAAAAATGTACAGCAAAACCATTGCAGGTGAGTGAGGGGACGGAAAACGCCGGTCCGTCTGGGCGGCGCAGCATCGGGATGACGGGCGCTTTCCATGCAAATATCCGGTATTGCTTGCCTGACTACCGGGATTTGTGGTATACTATATGCAATTGGGCATCACCGAGGAGGAAGACAGCCGCTATGACCATCATCTGTCCGCACTGTCAGGCCGAGACTGACCACAAAGTGCTCGACCATATCAATATTGACCGAAATCCCGAGCTGCGGGCAAAAGTACAGGATCTGTCCTGTTTTCGTGTCCAATGCCCAAACTGCGGTGAGACTGCACTTGCCGTACATCCCTGCCTGTATCACGACATGGCAAACCAGTTTATGGTATGGCTGTGGCCGGAGGAGGGGCAGGCGCCGCGCGCACAGTTCGATCCGCTTGCAGGGTATACTTTGCGCCGGGTGGACAGCTTAAATGCATTCCGCGAAAAAATCAACGTGCTGGAATGCGGCTTGGATGACCGCGCGGTAGAAATGATGAAGCTGCTGCTGTTTGCGCAGCTCAACCGTGATCTGGATGTGGTCGAGCTCTTGTTCCACGCACTGGACGAGCGGACGGGCGAACTGCGCTTTGTCGCGGTACTGTCCGATGGGGCAGAGCAGTATGCTGCCATGCCCGGCGCAGTATATCAGCGCTTGCGCGAGGACGCAGAGACCTATCTGTATACCCCGGGTGGCGACTTCACCGTAGTCGATATGGCATGGGCGAACAGCGCGCTCGAGCTGCTGCACGAAATGCGCTAAAAAAGCGGCCTCCCGTAAGGGGAGACCGCAATTGGTGGTAACTCAGCCATAGAAAACCTGTACCAGCGTGCCGCCGATGACGGCAACAACCAATGTCGCTGCAATAACGGGCAGCGCACGGCGCCGGCCTTCCTTTTCTTCGAACAGGACGATATAGCCGAAGCCCGCGCCGGTCGACAGGCCGGCTACCAGCGCGCCGAAGCTGATCGTGCCGCTGACGAACAGTTCCGATAGCAGCACGCTCATTGCGCAGCTGGGGATCAGGCCGAGGACAGCACACAGCAGCGGCTGGAAAATGCTGTCCGACAGCAACAGGGACGCCAGCACATCCTCGCCGATCAGGTGCACCGCGAAATTCAGCAGGAACAGTACGGCAAACAGGAAGAATGCGGTTTTGACCGTGTGCCACACAACGCTCCACAAAGGCGAGCCTGCGCTGCAATCACAGGGGGACATTTCGATCTCCAACTCTTCGCCGGGTGCGCGGTGGCTGCGGAATACGGTGTAGCGCAGGATGTAACCGCCGATGACCGCGATGGAAAACTTGACCACCAGCAGCAGGACGACCTGCGGCACGCTTGCGCCGCCTGCCAGCATGACCGGGACGGCCTCGTCCGAGGTGGCCAGAAAAACGGCGACCAGTGTGGCAGGGGCCAGATAGCCTGCAGAAAATAAGGCGGCGGCAGCCGCAGAAAAGCCGCATTGCGGGATGGTGCCGGCCAGCGCGCCGACGACCGGCCCGAACTGCGCCGCGCGAGACAGCAGCGCCGGGGTGTTGGTCAGGCGGTTATCAATATAATAGAGCAGCGCGTAAACCAGAAGCAGAAGCGGCACGGTTTTGAGCACGTCGAAAAATGCTTCGGGCAGAACATGGGATAGGATATGGAGCAAAGACTTCACCTCATCACAGAATACGGATTGCAAACTCTTATCAGTATAACACAGGACTGTGCATCCGGGCAAGCGGGATTTGCCGATACACAGCTGTTTTGCAAAGGAAACGAAAGGGTATTATGAAATTTAGCGAACTGAAGATTGAAAAAAACATCCTGAAAGCACTGCGCGAGGCAGGCTACGAGCAGCCCACGCCGATCCAGCAGAAGGCCATCCCGCCGCTGCTGGACGGTCACGACCTGATGGGCTGTGCGCAGACGGGCACGGGCAAGACCTGTGCGTTTTCCGTGCCGATCATCCAGCATATCGACCGCGAGAAGGGCAAACCCGGTGTGGTGCGCGCGTTGATTCTGACGCCGACGCGCGAGCTTGCACTGCAGATCTTCGAAAACGTCTGCCAGTATGCGCGCTATACCGCGTGTACAGCGGCGGTGATTTTCGGCGGTGTGTCGCAGGTGCCGCAGGTCGAGGCGATTGCACGCGGTGCGGATATTCTGATCGCCACGCCCGGCCGCCTGTGGGATTTAATGGGGCAGGGGATTGTAAAATTGGGTAAAGTCGAGTGCTTTGTCCTGGACGAAGCCGACCGCATGCTCGATATGGGCTTTTTCCCGGATGTCAAGCGTATCATCAAGTACCTGCCCGCCAAACGGCAGACCATGTTGTTTTCCGCGACCATCCCGCAGGAGATCGCGGCGCTGGCAGACAGCCTGCTGCATAACCCTGCCCGCATCTCGATCACGCCGTCGGCCAAGCCGGTTGAAAAAATTGAGCAAAAGGTTTTTTTGGTCGAAAAAGCGGAGAAAAGGGAACTGCTGATCGACACCATCCGTCAAAGCAATGTGCATCAGACGTTGGTGTTCACCCGCACCAAGCATGGCGCTGACCGTGTGGCGCGCGATTTGAACCGCGCGGGCATCAAGGCGCGGTCGATCCACGGCGACAAGAGCCAGAACCAGCGTCAGCGCGCACTGGAGGACTTCAAGTCCTGTAAGATCGCGGTGCTGGTCGCAACCGATATCGCTGCACGCGGCATTGACATCAGCGAGCTGCCGCTGGTCATCAATTTTGACCTGCCTAACATTCCGGAAACCTATGTGCACCGCATTGGCCGTACCGGCCGTGCCGGGCAGGAGGGCACGGCGATTTCGTTCTGCGACCGCTCGGAGCGTCCGTATTTGGCGGATATCGAAAAACTGATCGGTAAACGCATTCCGTTGGCAGGTGAGATCGCGCATACCGAGCCTATGGCGAAGCGTGCACCGCGCGAAAGCGGCCAGCGCAAAACGACGAACACGCGGTCGCGGCGCGGCAAGCTGACCTCGGAAAATGCCCCGGCGGAAGCGGTTGCGGCAGAGGCGGCAAAAGAAAAAGAGGCCAAGCAGAAGGCACGCAAGCAGCGTGCCGCGGCGGCCAAGCAGCCGGCCCGGAAGGAAAAAACAGCCGAAGCGCAGGCAGAGCAGCGCGCCAAGGCCGCTGCTCCGCGCGCGCGCAAAGCGTCTGCTTCTCGTGGACGCGGACGCCGCAACGACCCATATGCGCGCTATGAAAAGAACGAGCCGCGCGTCGACGCGCACACGCCTTCCCGTGCCTATGCGCTGAGCGAAGAAGCCGCCGCGCGGATCCGTCAAAAAGTGGCGGCTGCGCTGGCCGCACGAACCCAAAAGACAGAAAACAACAAGGCAGCAGGGGAGTCCAAGGCCAAGCCTGCTGCCCGCCGCAGGCGCCGCAAGAATCCGTAAGCGGCCTGCGGCGCTGCCGCGCACACCGGATACCGCGAAGGAGTTTACACGATGAACGGCGCACGACATCGCTTTGCCCTCGGGCTGACTTGTTTTCTGATGGTCTGCCTGACGGTGGTCTATCCCTTTTTGCTTTACACACCCAATGCGTTCATTACCAGCTGGCGTGAGTGGTATATCGAAACCGCGATGGGGACGATGACCCACCAGTGGCTGGCGACATGGTTTATTCCGGACGATATCATTGAACAGGTTATGGCCAAGCGCTACCTGCTCAACCAAAAGCAGCAGGGTGTGACGAGCACATGGCGTGCGCCGACGGATGATGTGACGCAGACGGCGTTTACACCCGAAGAACAGTTCTACCAGACCTTTTCTGAGCTCGACCGCGACAGCTTTGAAGCATACCTGCGGGAGCATCCCGAGGCGGTGGAAAACGGCTATGACCAAATCAAAATCGACCTGATTGACGATCCGACCGAGAAGAATTATGATACCGGCATCCAGACCGTGCAGGGGGATACCGTGCTCGTGGTAGATGCGGTGCATGGCATCTTGATCGCTGAAATCGTTGGCGAGGATTCACTCGGTATGGAATATGCCGGTAAGGTGGCGCTGTGCAAGCATCCGGAAAATGTCTTTGTCGGCACCTGCGAAGGCTTGTTTGAATACGGCTCCTATGTGTCCGACATGGTGCGGGACTATGATGCAGTTTTGGGCATCAATGCGTCCGGCTTTGCCGACTATGAGGGCAATGGTACGGGCGGCCTGCCGTATGGCTTCCTCAAAAGTGAAGGGAAAAAGCTGCAGTCTGCGGTTGGCGATGATTGGAAAATCATCGGTTTTGATGAGGATGATCACTTGCAGATTGGCGCATTCAGCGATACCTCGCAGCTGCGGGACGGGGTGGAATTTCACCCGGCGCTGATCATCAACGGCGAGAACCTGGTCGCCGGCACTGGACTGAATGAGCAGCAGCCTCGCACAGCGATCGGGCAGGCTGAAGACGGCACAGTGATTATGCTGGTCGTCGACGGGCGTCAGTTCCACTCCTTTGGTATTTCTATCGAAAAATGTGCGGATGTGATGGAGTGTTATGGCGCTTATCAAGCCTCTATGCTGGATGGCGGTTCGTCCTCAGTGATGGTGTACGACGGACGGGAGATCACCAGCCCGACCACCTTGTCCCAAAACCCGGAGGGACGCTACCTGCCGGATGCCTTTCTGGTCAAATAAAAAAATCTCAAATGTTTGCAAAAAAAACTTGTCTTTTGCGGAATATCATGCTATACTTAATAAGCGCCTGTAAGGCAGGCGCTTTACGGAGAAGTATCGAAGTGGTCATAACGAGCTCGACTCGAAATCGAGTTGACGGTAAAACGTCACGTGGGTTCGAATCCCACCTTCTCCGCCACGAGACACAGGTCAGATTTTTCTGGCCTGTGTTTTTTTATGACGATATAGAGCGCCGTGACCCGCTGAAAGGCGGGTCACGGCGCTCTGGCTTTTCAGGGCGACGGGAAATCACTTGCCAAGGGTATGGTTATAGCGTGTTTTTGCGAAACTGGGTGGGCGAAAGCCCGGTCTTATCGGTAAACGCCATGATAAAGTTGACTTCGCTGTGGTAGCCGACGCGGAAAGCGATTTCCTTGACGGACAATTCGGTCGATTGCAGCAGGGCTTTCGCTTCGTCGATACGATGCAGCATGATATATTCATGCGGAGAAAATCCGGTAGTGCTGCGGAACAACCGGGAGAAATGGGATGGGCTCAGATTGACCAAAGACGCAATTTGCCGGACAGAAATGGCTTCAAACAGGTGTGCGTCGATATATTGTACGGCGCGGGTGATGGCGCTGTCCGCTTGGACTGCATGCGCGGGTGCGTGCGGAAACAGCAGGGCGCACAGGATGCGGTAAATACGCTGGGAGCAGTCCACTTCGCTGCTGTGCGTGCTGCGCAGCCCAGCGATGATCTGCGCCATTTCCTGTTCGATGCGGCTGTCTGGCGGCGGGGTAAAGGTTTGCCTGCCGCCGCGGAATGCAAGGATATGCTGGAAAAAGGCGGCGGCGTTGGAGCCGTCAAAATGCATCCACATCGCTTCGGCTGCGCCGGTTGTATAAAAGCGGTGCGGCTTGTGACAGTCGATCAGCGCAACCTGACCGCGCTCAGCCGAAAAGGTCTGCGCAGTTTGAAAATACAGGGTACCGGCACGCACATAGGCCAGAAAGAAGTTCTTATGGCTTTCCTGTTTGGCTACATCGCAGCTGTCGAGAAAGTTATACCGCCCGTCATAGTAGTAATGCCCGACGCGGGTCACATAAAAAAACAGGCTGCGCGCAGTAGCGGACGGCGTGGAAAAAAAGCGTTCGGAGCGCGACAGCACGCCGGGTTCATTGGTCACTTTCATGGATCTCACCTCTGTTTTGATGATAGCACAAAATATAAATAAGTTGCAGTGTTTTATGATTGCAAATCGTTTGTTTTTTCGGTATGCTTACGGGGTAGAGCGGGCAGTCAGTCAGTACAGTCCGGAATGCTTCGATAGCAAGGTGTTGCAGCCATGATTCGGGAAAAGACATTTTATAAATCTTTTATGGTGCTGGCGTTGTCGCTTGCGCTGCAGAACCTGCTGACCTATGGCGTAAATATGATGGATACGCTTATGCTGGGGCGGTATAGCCAGCATGCCATGAGCGGCGTCAGCTTGTGCAATCAGGTGCAGTACCTGCTGCAAATGCTGGTCGTCGGGGCAGGCGAGGGCGCGGTCGTGCTGGGGTCGCAGTACTGGGGCAAAGGGAAATTTGAACCCATTCCGCATATCATCGGTGTGGCGCTGCGCTTCGGCGGATCGCTGGCCGTTCTGCTGTTCGGCATTGTGTTGTTTTTCCCCTACCAGCTGCTGTCACTGTTATCCAATAACGCGGATGTGATTGAGCAAGGGGCGCAGTATTTCCAGATCATTTGCTTCACTTACATCATTTTTACCGTCACCAATATCCTGGTCGCATCGCTGCGGTCGATCGGTATTGTTAAGATTGGGTACATTATCTCCGGTTCGACCTTAGTCATCAACGTCTGCCTGAACTACTGCCTGATTTACGGCAACTTCGGTTTTCCTGAGCTGGGTGTGCGCGGCGCGGCTGTGGCAACGCTGGTTTCACGCTGTGTCGAGCTGCTGATCGTCATATACTACTTAAAATACAAGGAACACCGTCTCAACCTGACGTTTGGCAAGCTGCTGCACATCGACACCAGCTATATCCGCGATTATACGCGCGTTTCCTCCCCGGTGCTGATCAATCAGGCGCTCTGGGGTGTGGCGCAGATGGTGCAGACCGGCATCCTCGGCCATCTGGGCGGTGACGTGACCGCAGCCAATGCAATCGCGGTGCAGGTCTTTCAAGTGCTGTCGGTCGTGGCTTATGGCGCGGCGTCGGCCTCCGGCATTGTCGTCGGCCGCACGATCGGCGAGGGCAACGAGCAGCGGCTGCGCCCGCTGGTGCGCACGCTGCAGGTGCTGTTCCTGACGATCGGCCTTTGCTCCGGCCTGTTGATTTTTTCCCTTCGCACACCAATCCTGCACCTGTTCGGCGGCTCACTGACAGACAAGGCATACCAATATTCCATGCAGTTCATGCTGGTGCTCGCCATCACGACGGTCGGCACCGCCTATCAGATGGCCTGTGACAACGGCATCATCCGCGGCGGCGGTGATACCTCGTTCAGTGCCAAGATGAACCTTGTCAGCATGTGGCTGATTATCGTACCGTTCTCTGCGATGGCGGCATTCTGGTGGCAGTGCCCGCCGGTCGTCGTTTTCTTCCTGCTCAAATGGGATCAGCTGTATAAGGCTATCCCGGTCGTCATTCGTCTGCGCAGCTGGAAATGGGTCAAAAAAGTCACCCGGCCGGTGGATGACGCTGTAACCTGAATATTTCTCTTTCTCTCTCCCGAAAAGCCGGCCGTTTGGCCGGTTTTTCTGTTGACAAACGGATAAAAGATGGTATACTGATTAGGTAAGTATATCATGCAATGCGATGAGGAAACGAGTTTTCCGTCCGTCGGTATCCAGCGAGAGGGGAGAGTGCAAGCCCTCGGCCGAATCGGAAAGCAGCCACTTCCGAGCAGCCCGTGAAAGCGGGCCGTCTGATCCGCGATATCCGATCGGCTAAGATGCGTCCAGCAGGACGTAGATTAGGGTGGTACCGTGGAAGCATGCTTTCGCCCCTAACAGAGTAGGGCGAAGGCATTTTTTTATTTGGTAAAATTATAATATTGGAGGATAAAGACAAATGCAGTACAGAAGTCTGAACGAACTGCGCGAGATGTACCTGAAGTTTTTTGAAACCAAGGGGCATCTCCGCCTGCCGAGCTTTTCGCTCATCCCGCAGAACGACCCGTCGCTGCTGCTGATCAACTCGGGCATGGCGCCGATGAAGCCGTACTTCACCGGCGAGCAGGAGCCGCCGCGCCATCGCGTGACGACCTGCCAGAAGTGCATCCGCACGGGCGACATCGAGAATGTAGGCAAGACCGCGCGCCACGGCACGTTCTTTGAAATGCTGGGCAATTTCTCGTTTGGCGATTACTTCAAGAAGGAAGCGATTGCGTGGAGCTGGGAATTCCTGACCAGCCCGGAGTGGGTCGGCATTGACCCCGACCGCCTGTATCCGTCGATCTATCAGGATGATGAGGAAGCGTTTGAGATTTGGAACAAGGACATCGGTATCCCGGCCGAGCGCATCTTCCGCTTCGGCAAGGAGGATAACTTCTGGGAGCACGGTTCCGGCCCCTGCGGCCCCTGCTCGGAAATCTATTATGACCGAGGCCAGGGATATGGCTGCGGCAAGCCGGGCTGCACGGTCGGCTGCGACTGTGACCGCTATATGGAGGTTTGGAACAACGTATTCTCGCAGTTCGACAACGACGGCAACGGTAACTACACCGAGCTCAAGCAAAAGAACATCGACACCGGCATGGGTTTAGAGCGTCTGGCCTGTGTGGTGCAGGGCGTTGGCTCGCTGTTCGACGTCGACACCGTCCGCAACATCACCAACAAGGTGTCCGAGATTGCGGGCAAGCACTACGGCGACAGCGAAAAGACCGATATTTCGCTCCGCGTCGTCACCGACCACATCCGTTCGACCGTTATGATGATCTGCGACGGCGTCATCCCGTCCAACGAAGGCCGCGGCTATGTGCTGCGCCGCCTGCTGCGCCGCGCCGCGCGTCACGGTAAGCTGCTCGGCATCGACCGTCCGTTCCTGTCCGAGGTGGCGACGACCGTCATCAGCGAGTCCGGCGGCGCGTATCCCGAGCTGGTTGAAAAGCAGAAGTATATCCACAAGGTCATTGAAAACGAGGAAGCCAGCTTCAACAAGACGATCGACAGCGGCCTGAATATCCTCAATGAGCGCATCGCGGCGGCGGATGGCAAGGAATTGCCCGCGGCGGATGCGTTCCAGCTGTACGATACCTACGGTTTCCCGATCGACCTGACGCTCGAGATCCTCGAGGAGCAGGGCATGACCACCAACCGCGACGAGTTTGACCGACTGATGAACGAACAGCGCGAGCGTGCGCGCGAGGACCGCAAGAAGATGGGTGATCTGGGCTGGCAGAGCGAGGATCTCGGCCTGGACAAGTCGATCAAGACCCGTTTTGACGGTTATGAGACGCTGGGCGAGGCAGCGCAGGTGTTGGCCATCGTCAACGAGGGCGAGCCGTCCGGTGCAGCCGCCAAGGGCGAAAAGATCACCGTTGTGCTCGACCACACCCCGTTCTACGCGGAAATGGGCGGTCAGATTGGCGACCACGGCATTTTGGAAGGCAAGAACGGCGTCGTGACCGTGTCCGACGTGCAAAAGACCAAGGACGGCAAGTATATGCATATCGGTGTTGTCACCGAGGGCGAAATTTCGGTCGACGATGAGGTGCAGGCCAAGGTCGACGCGGAATACCGCCAGTCGATCTGCCGCGCGCACACCTCGACCCACCTGCTGCAAAAGGCGCTGCGCCGCGTGCTGGGCGACCACGTCGAGCAGGCCGGCTCCTATACTGCCAACGACCATATCCGCTTTGACTTCACGCACTTTGCGGCGCTGACGCCCGAGGAGCTTGCGCAGGTCGAAGCGCTGGTCAACGAGGATATCCTTGCGGGCTACCCGGTTATCACCGAGGAAATGGGCATTGACGAGGCCAAGAAGAAGGGTGCGATGGCGCTGTTCGGCGAGAAGTACGGCGCGGTCGTCCGCGTAGTGCAGGCTGGTGACTCGGTTGAGCTGTGCGGCGGCACCCATCTGGACAACACCGCCAAGGCGGGTTCGTTCAAGATCATCGGCGAGGCGTCGGTCGCGGCCGGTGTGCGCCGCATCGAGGCAGTTACCGGCAAGGCCGTGCTCAGCTATCTCAACGAGCGCCAGCACATCCTGAGCGAGGCATCCGCCGCGCTCAAGACCTCTCCGAACGAGCTGCCCGCCAAGATCGAGCAGACGGTCGGTGAACTGCGCACCATGACTAAGAAAATTGAAAAGCTCAACGGTAAGGTTGCATCGCTGCAAATGGTCGACCTGCTCAACGTCGCGCGCGACGTCAAGGGCGTCAACGTCATCGCGACCAAGATGGAGGACGCTTCTGCCGAAACGCTGCGTACAATGGGCGATAATGTAAAGGAAAAAGCGCCGAATATGGTTGCTGTCCTGTCTGCGGTCAACGATGGTAAGATCAATCTGCTGTGCGTTTGCGGCGCGGAAGCCGTCAAAAAGGGCGCGCATGCCGGTAAGATCATCAAGGAAGTTGCCAAGATGGTTGGCGGCGGCGGCGGCGGCCGTCCGGACAGCGCAACGGCTGGCGGCAAGCAGCCGGAAAAATTGGAAGCAGCGCTCGAAGCGGTCAACAATATTGTTGAAGCGCAGCTCTGAATCGGCTATAATAAAGGTAGCCCAATAGAAAGGAGCAGTTTGCATGCAGGATTGCCTGTTCTGTAAAATCGTAGCAGGGGAGATCCCCTCGAAAAAGGTCTATGAGGATGAGCAATGCTATGCCTTTTATGACATCGACCCACAGGCGCCGACGCATTTTCTCGTGATCCCCAAGCAGCACATTCAATCGGTTGCTGCGGTGGACGCGGGCAACAGTGCGGTCGTGGCGCACTGCTTTGAAGTAATCGCCAAGGTCGCCAAGGACCTGGGCCTGGAAAGCTTCCGCGTGGTGTCCAACATCGGCGAGCAGGCCGGGCAGAGTGTGTTCCACCTGCATTTCCATGTGCTTTCCGGCCGCGATATGACCTGGCCGCCGGGCTGATATGCGCAAAAAAGAAGTGGCAAAACCGCCACTTCTTTTTTCTCACCGAGCGTTATGTGCAGATAGGGGAGGGGAGACGGAATGTACGAACGTCCGCTGGTATTTTTGGTGCCTGCCGCGGCGGCGGCAATATTTGCTGCGGTCTGCCTGGATGTATCGCTCTCACCCAGTCTGGCGCTCGTGCTGGCAGCGGTTTTCCTTGGGGCGGGCGGTGCGCTCACCGGACGGCGGTACCTGTTCACACTGTGCTGTATGCTTGCCGCTGCGTCCATCGCACTGGCCGGTGTGACGGTCTATCAGCGCATTTTTGTTTCACCGGTGCGTGAGCTGAACGGCAAGCATGCTGAAATCACCGCGACCGTGTTGCAGGATGCCGAGGTCTACGAGGACAGTCAGCGCGCCGAACTGTCGGTAGATGACAATGACGTACTGCCGCGCAGCTTCAAAATGTATTGTTATCTGCCGCTGACAGAAATGCCGTTACTCGCCGGAGACCGCGTCAAGGTCAATGTTGTATTTTATCTGCCGGGCGATACCGAGGGGTTTGACCGTGCGGCCTACCAGGCATCCGACGGCTGCTTTATCGCGGCGTCCTACACCGAGACCGAAGATGATGCACCGGTTTCTTTTGCTGTCACGCAGACGGACAACCCATCGCCGCGCTGGCTGCCCAACCGCATTGCGCGGTTTTGCAAGCAAGCTGTGTCGGGGGCGCTGCCTGCACGGGAAGCCGGATTGCTGACCGGCCTGCTCATCGGGGACAAGACCGGCATTGCGGATGCGGATACGCTTTCGCTGCGCATTGCAGGATTGAGCCATTTGGTCGCGGTATCCGGCTTGCATGTCGGCTTTCTGGTCGCATTCTGTTATCTGTTGTTTGGACGGCGCTTGGGCACGTATCTGTCGGTACCGCTCATCCTGCTGTTCGTGCCCATCGCCGGGGCGTCACCGTCGGTCATCCGTGCGGCGGTCATGTACCTGATCGCTGCGGGCGCTTTTCTGACCAAACGGGAGGCGAATACGCTCAATTCCCTTTTTGCGGCACTGGGATTGCTGCTTGTGCAGAATCCCTATGCGATTGCGAGCTTGAGCTTGCAGCTCTCCTTTGCGGCTACGCTCGGCTTGGTGCTGTTTGCCGGGAAAATGCAGCGCAAGCTGCTGCATCCATTCCGCAATTGTCCCAAGCCTGTGCGTAAGATAGCCGCCGCGATAGCGGGCGCACTGTCCTGCACCATCTGTGCAACGATCTTTACCGCACCGATCTTGCTTTCTTCGTTCGGCTATATCTCGATCCTGTCGGTTCTGAGCAACCTTGCCGTCGTCGGCGTGACGGCATTCGTATTTATCGCAGGGTTCCTGCTGTGTATTGCGGCAGCAGTATGCCCGCCTGCGGTGCCGTTTTTTGCCGCAGTTACCAAGCCGCCGCTGGATTACATCCTCTGGGTGGGGGAGCGCGTGTCCGCTATCCCATTCGGGATGGTGGACTGGGGCGATGGCTTTGGCCTGGCCGCATTGGCCGTATTTGGTGCGGCAGTCCTGCTTTGGTTGTTGGCCGGCAGCCATGTCAAGTGGAACATCGTGCTGCCGCTTGTCTGTGTGCTGCTGGCTGGTTTGAGCGGCGCAAGCGCCTACCAATACCGCAGCAGCTATCGCGTAACCTACCTTCCTTGCGGGTCAGGGCAAGCGATTATCGTCGCGGATGCGCGTCAGGCAACGCTCATTGACTGCGCGGGCGACGGCGGCTATCGCAATGCGGCCGAACTGGTGACGGAATGGATGCGGATGAACGGGGTGTCCCGATTGGATACGCTGATTCTGACGGCCGTGGACAAGGGGCACGCGCGCGACCTGCCCGCATTGCTGGAAGCAGTCGAGATAGGGAAGATTATCATCCCGTCCGGGTGCAAGGAAACCAAAAACAATGCCGATCTGCTCGCGCTGTGCGCGCAGCATGACGCGCAGGAGGTTCCGGATACCCAAACCCTGTCTGCCGGGGATGTCTCGCTAACCGTTTTTCCGGTGACAGACGGTAAGCTCGGTGTGCGGATCGCAGAAGAAATCCTTGTGCTGCACAGTCCGACGCAGAAGCAACTTGCAGCATTTTTACAAACGGCCTCGGTCACTGCGCCGGAAGTCGTGTTATCAGAACGCAATCTGGAGGATACAGAACTGCTCGGGCAGGCGCTGGAACAGCTTGGTGCGGAACGACTGGTCATGCAGGCCGGATTTACTGACCTGCCCAGCCGCCTATGCGGTCTGCCGGTAGAAAGCCCGTACCGTGTCGGTGAACTGACGCGCCAATACCCAAAGGAGTGACCCTTGTGCCCGCAGAAAAGAATAAAAAAAACGGTAAGGCCCAGCTGATCCGGGACTTGAAAGACGGCACCTTTGCACCGCTTTACCTCATTTACGGTGAAGAAAGCTATCTGAAGGAATATTACCTGAAGCAGCTGCGGGAAAAGGTAATCGACCCGGCGTTTGCTGATTTTAATCTGGTCGAACTGGAAGGGAAGGGGCTGACGCCGGAGCAATTATCCGAGGCGATCGACAGCTACCCGGCCATGTCGGAGAAAAAGCTGGTTATTGTGACGGATTTCGACCTGTTCAAGCCGCCTGCGGGTTTTGCCGACCAGTTGCCGGCACTACTGGGCGACTTGCCGGATTATCTTTGCCTGGTGTTCTACTATGATATTTTAGAAGGCACGCCGGATAAGCGCACAAAGCTATACAAACAGCTGGACAAAAGAGCCTGCTTTGCAGATTTTTCCCGCATGGAGGAGCGGGAACTCATCGCGTGGATTGAGCGGCGTGCCAAAGCGCTCGATCGTTTTATCGCGCCGGATGATGCGGCATATCTGATTTTCCTGTGCGGCAATGATATGACCAACCTTGCTGGTGAGATTGAAAAGGCTGCAGCACATTCGACGACAGGTGAAATCAAAAAATACAACATTGATGCCGTATGCTCTCCTGTATTGGATGCCGTGGTGTTTGATCTGACAGATGCGATCACAGCCGGAAAATTCGGGCATGCCGTCGCTCTTGTCGGCGAATTGATTGCACAGAAAAACAATGAGGTGATGATTTTCACCACGATAACACGGCATATCCAGCGCCTGTATGCGGCCAAGCTGTGCGCCGAGGCGCGTGCAGGGGAAAAGCAGCTGATGGAGATGATCGGCTCCAAATCGCCGTACTATGCGCGGCAGCTGCAAAATGCGGCACGGCGCGTATCATTACCTTGGCTGCGTCGGGCAGCCATGCTGTGCGGCGAAACGGATGCAGCGCTCAAAGGCAGCGCAGTTGACCGGCAAAAACAGATCGAACTGGCGCTATTGGCCATGGCAGCGCCGGAGGAGGGGAGACCGTGATCCGTGTGCACGAAGCGATTTTGGTCGAGGGCCGGTATGATGTCAATGCAGTACGTCAGGTAGTAGACGCAGTTGTGTTAGAAACCGGGGGCTTCCGTATATTCAACGATAAGGATCAGCTACGTCTGCTGCGGCGCATTGCTTCTGCGCGCGGCCTGATCTTGCTCACCGACAGCGATGGCGCAGGCTTTGTCATCCGCAATTATCTCAAGGGCGCATTGCCGGCAGGGCGCATCAAGCAGGCGTATATCCCGGATATCCAAGGCAAGGAGCGCCGCAAGCGGCACGGCTCCAAGGAAGGCAAACTGGGGGTGGAAGGCATGCGGCCGAATGTCATTTTACAGGCGCTGCGCCGTGCCGGCGCCACCTTTGAGCAGGAGGGGGATGCGCCGGAGGCCGACCATGCCCCCATCACCAAAGCAGATTTCTATGCGTGGGGACTGTCCGGCCACCCGGACAGCGCCAAGCGCCGTGCCGCGGTGCTGCATGCGCTGGACCTACCTGCACATATGACGGCAAACGCCCTGCTTGCGTTTATCAACGCAGTTGGCACACGCGAGGAGATCGGGCAAATCATCCGGCAGGCCGGGGCAGGGGATTGACAATCCTGCCTCCCCGCCGTATAATGTTGCTGAAGGCAACGCTGTGTCCTCTGTCTGGACGTTTTTTAATCGTTCTGGCCGATGGATGATGTTGCCTTGAAAAATGAAAGTTCTGTTTCAGGGCGGAGTGAAATTCTCCACCGGCAGTATACGGGCCAATGCCCGAGAGTCTGCGAGCCGCAAGGCATGACGGGTGAAAATCCCGACCGACGGTTATAGTCCGGATGGAAGAAACAGGTGTATTCCGGTACGTCTGCGCCCTTGGAGTCCGTCTCCGAGGGCTTTTTTGATTCCCGGCAGAACGCTGAAAAGGGGAAAGCCTATCATGACCAAAGTAAGTAAAATCACCTATACCGCAATTTTTGCAGCGATTGCGACCATTTTGATGTATTTTGAGTTTCCAATCCCATTTATGCCGCCCTTTTTGAAAGTGGACTTATCCGGTGCAGTCGTTCTGATCGGCGCATTTATCTTTGGGATTGCCCCCGCCATTACGATGATCGGCATCAAGGATCTGATCCATCTGACACAGTCCCAGACGGCCGGTTCTGGGGAATTGGCCGACTTCCTGATGCTGTCTACCTTGGTGATTGTTGCAGTGTTGCTCTATCGTATGCACAAAACCCGCAAGATGGCTGTGTTGGGCTGCCTGTGCGGTTCAGCAGCGATGGCCGGCATGGGCATGCTGACCAATTATTATCTGATTATCCCGTTTTATGTTAACGGCATGGGCTGGAAGTTGGATGCGATTTTCGAAATGTGTCGGGTGGTCAATCCTGCAATTGATGGCATGACGACTTATCTGCTGATCGGCATTCTACCGTTTAACCTGATTAAAGGCATTATTCTGACATTGATTACCATGGTGGCATACAAAAAACTGAGTGTGTTTATTAAATCCAAGCAAATAGCGGTTCATGGGCATCAAAAAGCCAATTGAAGGAACCAAAAGGGGGCACGGCAGGTAAAGCCCGACCGTGTCCCCCTAATTATTCAGCGGATTTCATTTGCCATAGCGGAAGCACCGCCTTGGTTGAACCTTGATGGTGCCTTTCGCTGAAAGGGATGGTTGTAAATGACAAGAAGAAGGAAAGCTGTTTCTGCGCTTCTGCTTTGTGCAGTTGGTGTAGGGATCGCCGGCCTGCAATGCGGCCTGACAACGCAGTATTATCGCCTCTCAACAGGAAAAATACCGTCAGGGGAGGGCGTTCGGCTGGTTGTGCTGTCCGATCTGCACAGCGGCACTTACGGGAAAAACCAAAGGCAATTGTTGTATCATATCCGTGAGCAGCTGCCGGACCTGCTCCTGCTTTGCGGTGATATTGTCGACGATAAACGGTCACAGGATAGTGCAAAGCAGTTACTGGAACAGTTGGCAGACATTGCGCCATGCTATTATGTATCCGGCAACCATGAGTTTTGGAGCGATGATCCTGAGGCGATTTTTCAAATGATAGAAGGGTATGGCATTTCTGTACTTCGCAATGCTTACGAAACCATTACGGTAAATGACGTCAACCTGACGATCTGCGGCGTGGACGACCCGGCGGCTTATGGAAACCGGCAGCGGCGCGCCTATGGCGATGGCGATGCCTACCGGTCTGCGCTGGAAAAATTCGACACGCTGCCGGATGATTGCTTCACCGTGCTGCTGGCACACCGACCGGAGTACATTGCGGCATACGCGGAGCACCCATTCGATCTGACGTTATGCGGCCATGCACATGGCGGTCAGTGGCGCATCCCGTATTTCATGAACGGACTGATCGCGCCCAATCAGGGCTGGTTTCCGAAGTATGCCGGCGGTCAGTACGTTTACGGCAATATGACAGAAATCGTCAGCCGCGGCTTGGCGCGCGATTGGAAGCCACGATTGTTTAATCCGCCTGAACTTGTGGTGGTTTATGTGGAGGGGACTGCGGACGGCTGATGCAGCTATACGCAGTTCACTTCGTCCTTCACGGAATTGTCAGATATATAATTATACAAAAGAAAAGTTTTGTATAATTAAGGGTAGGGCAATTGGGAGTATGGGAACTTTTCTGGAACAGCCTGACTTGTTGGATAAGCCATCATGTCAGGCTGCTCTGTTCATTTCCATGCCAATTGAATTGGATGATCGTATATCAATCGGACAATTTCATCGGAGCTATAGGATTCTGTCAGATCGTTTTGCAGACTGCTTTGATAGTTTGCACATAGCTGTATGCCATGTGCGTCCAAAACAATCAAATCAAAACTGACGTTGTCCCGCATGCCTGTGTCTTTGTTATAGCCCTCTGTGGCGAATGCAAGCCTGCCGTCTTGATATGCTATCGCCTTTCCGTCCACGCTCCATGGTAGATAACTGCTGTCTGCCATGGCGGATGTCTGCATATCAATATGGAATGTCCCGTCACCGTTCGGCAGCAGAACCGTCACCGTTTGGTCGATGATGGTAACGATATAATCGTCATTTTGAAACAGGTTGTACCATGCGCTGGAATCTGTCTGGGCGGAATGGAGTTTGAGCCGCTGTACTTGGTGCATGGTATCCGTTGCAATAATTGTTAAATAATAGTCATTCGCTATCCTTGTATATAACAACAGCGTCCCGTCGGCCTCCCATTGGCCCAACTGGAGGAGTTCCTCCGTAGCGTCAATGGGATATACCATGCGCAGACTGTCCAACTGCAGCATACCGTTTTCTGTCACTTGCGTTATGCCGTCTTCGCGAATTTGGACGACACCCGCTGTGTAATCCAGCGCATAGATACCATATCCCCCCGGAATCAGGCTGGTATCCACGATATTGCCTTCGGAGGTATGAGTATTAAACGTAAAATAGCAGGTTGTGGGCGTAACCGTGCTTTGCGTCTCTAAATAAAACTGCTCGCCTGCTTCGTTACTGGTGCCGGTACCCAGTGAGCCATCGCTATATTTCGTCAGTGAAATCGTGAGCTGTTCCGTTGGCAGGACAGGAATGCGAAAGAATTCCTGCAATTTCTTTTGAACCATGAGGTCAGCGCTGTTGCTGTCCTGATACCGCCAGATACCAAAATCATAATTAATGCCTGCTAAGCCGATAAAGCCCTCTAGTGGATAGTATTCGCAATAATCCGCAACCCGGATGGTTTTTTTCACCTCCTGACCGTTGGCCGCACTGTCATACAGCTCTTGATAGGCGCGTTCCAATCCGTTTTGTCGATACTTTGGCGTATCGAGAAAATTACTGCCGCCGGATTGGGTCGCGGAGTAAATTGTAACTCCCGGATAGGATTGGTCGGATTGATACTCTTGCTCGGTGTTGTAGAAACGGTACTCTGTTTGCGTTTGCGGTGCATCGCCGTGCAGGTTGGTCGTACTATCCCAGAAAAGGCGGTCATCATAGGTCGCGTATGTTTGCACGGACAGTTCCTCTGCGGCTGCCGGGTCACCGGCCAATATGGTTTGGGTGAATGTCACTTGATCATGTGCCGCATATATGGTTGTGGCGCACCAACCGACCGCAGTGCTACCGGCTACCAACAGCACCGCCATCAGTCCCAATGCTTTGCGCATGGCCTACCCCTCCCCTCCTGTGATATCATCCAGCGCACGGCTGACACGGTCGGCGCTGTAATGATAGGTCTGCTTGATGTAGTCCATCAGTGGTGTGCCCCTGTCCTCAAGTTCGGTCGATGTTACATCCCCAACGATTTGCCCCTTCCGGATGAGCACCGCACGGCTGATGAAGTTCGAGACCTCCTCGATCAGATGCGTCGACAGCAGGATTGTTTCGTTCGGCTCCAAAATACCGAGCAGAACCTTGTAGAAGTCCCCACGGTTAAATACGTCGTTGCCTGCGAACGGCTCGTCCATCAGGATATAGTCTGCGCCCTGACACAGCGCCAGAATGACCTCGAACTGGTTTTTCTGTCCGGTCGAAAAGCCACGCAGCGCCTTGTGCATCGGCAGTTCGAAGAAGTCCATCAGTCCGGTAAAGCGCTTGTCGATAAAGCGCGGGAAATGCTCGCGATAGAACTGACGGTGCATTTCCGCGGTCAGGTTGGGAAAAAACGAGTGCTCGCTGGTCGCAAATGACAGCCTGTCGATATTCCGGCAGGTGACCGGCGCACCGTCGAGCGTAATTTCCCCTTCATAGCGCAAAAAGCCAAGGATGCACTTCATCAGTGTGGTTTTTCCTGCACCGTTTTCCCCGAACAGGCCGACGATTTCACCGGGGCCAACCATCAGGTCGACTTGCTGCAGCGCCGGTGTACCGCGGAGCCGTTGGCTTAGCGAATAGCTTTTGCATACGTTCTTGATTTCCAGCATTGTAAATCCCCCCTCTTATAACAGGCATTGTGCGGGCGTCACCCAATAGTATATCCCCAAAAACAGCAGCTTGAGCAATTGCGCAGCCAATAGGCAGATCACAGCTTCAGCAACCGGCAATGTGATATCACGCCGGAACCATTCCCACCGCTGCGGCAGGCGGCGCATCAGATAGATGCTTTTGCTGCCGCCCATATAATAGCTGATGTGATGCGGCACTGCACTGGCCAAGGCGACAATTGCAGCAATGTAGATGAACAGCAGGCTATATCCCAGAATGACATCAAAGGGAAGCATCACCGCATCTGGCCGGAGCACCCATTCTCCACCGAAGCGATCAAACAGACTATCATAGGCGCTGCGCAAGGACGTGCCGTAAATCAAAACCGCACAAGCGGCTGCGCCGGCCAGACCGATGGCAAGACGTTTCAGCTCTTCCTGGATATTGGTACCGGGTGGTGCGTAGCGAGTCAGATCAAGTTGTTTCATCTGTTTCCACCTCCTCGGCATGGAACCAGACATCCCAAACACAGTAAAACGCACAGCTTAAATTGAGTAACGTCAAAAGGACATCCAATCCCAAGCTGCCCAGCGGATGTTTGAAATGCCAAAGAAATAAAAATGAAATCGGGATCAGTGTCGATGGTTTTCTGCTGTACCGCATCTGCACATTGGCGCCTGCTGTAGCAAGTGCCAGCGTGACCCATGCAAACAGCAGCCAGACCCACCGGCTGATTTCCTCCAGCGGCAGTATGCTGTGCAAAAAATCGCTGCGGTAAAACGCTAAAAACAGCGCTTGTTCCGATGCATCTGCCGCGGCAGGCCGCATCAGGAAATACCGGCAAAGCAAGGTGATGGTCAACACTTCAGCCATCCAAAGCAATACATAGCACAGCAGACACGACAAGCTGTGCCACAGGAACAATGCGCGTTCGGAAATCCGCAGGCGGCGCATGGTATAGCTACTGCCCTTCATACGGGAAAGCAATACAACCAGCAGCGCAGCGGCAATTTCCCATGCAAGATAACCAGACTGCACAATGGCTTCTAAATAACTCGTATTTCGCGTCATTTGCCACAGGAATAACCCGGTCTGTGTCACCACCAGCAAGAATATCGTGCCAAGCAACGGAAATATTGCGCTGCGCACATATAGCATCAGCACGGAAAGGTGTTTATGCCCCACGTTCGATTCCCCTCTCAATCCCAGTAGGTTTCAATCAAGCGCAGCGCCTCCGGCTTGGACAGCCCCATCTGTTTCATTGCCTGCACTACACTTTTCGCATCGTTTTCCAGCAGCTCCGACCGGATACGGGCGGTTTGTCCGGCATTCAGCACCATGCAGCTTTTTGCTCCGGTGTGTGAACGGATCAACCCTTCCTCCTCCAGCTGCCGGTATGCTTTTTGCACGGTATTTGGGTTGACGCCCAGCAATGCGCTCAATGCGCGCCGGGACGGCAGCTCATCCCCATCCCGTATTTCACCGGATGCCGCACCTCGCTTGAGATACAGTAAAATCTGCTGATAGATCGGGGTTCCCTCCTCCATGCGAAACCCGTCGAATGAAATCAATGCAGAACCCCTCCTTTCCCTCAAAGTGTATTATAGATATGATACACTTTCTGTAACCGTATTATATCTATAATACGGTTGTGCGTCAATATCCTTTGCATAAAAACCGTGGTACGGACATAGAAAAACGCCCGGCAGAATTGTTCATTCTGTCAGGCGTTTGCATATTGTTCCAAATAGTCTATGACTTGCGCGATCGCATCGTGATCATTGTCCCTAATGCACACATCCGCATGCAGCAAGATGTCCGGCGTGGCATTCGCCGGGACAAAACCGATTGCCGCCCAGTCGAGCATGGATAGGTCGTTATCGCTATCCCCTGCCGCGCACACGCGCGCCCGTGGTATGCCGCAATCCGCGGCGATTTGCCGCAGCGCAGTCCCCTTCCCTATGCCGGCGCGCGTGACCTCACAGAAAGTGGGCATGGTAGCAACCGCGCTGAAGGTATCTGACATCGGTGCCAGATGGGCACGCACCGACGCAATCACCGACGGCGTGCCGGTAAAGTTGACCTGACACCATTCTGCCGGGTCAGGCAGCTCACCAGAGGAGACACAGGTATAATCCAGATGCAGCACGCGCATGTGATGGTCGGTCTCCGGACTCATACGGCAGACCAAAATACGCTCGGGCAGGAACACCTCGCAGCCGACCTGTGGGAACCGCGCGAGTACCTCGTCGATCAACGCGACGGACTGCCCCGGCATGCCCGCGCAGTGCAGCGGGCGGTGCTTTGCATCCATAATCAGCGAGCCGTTGAGCAGGCTGTACGGCGCGTTGACCGGCAAAGCGTCCAGATAATCGGTCACTGCCGCGAAAGCACGGCCGGTCGCCAGCGAAAACAGGCCGCCCTCGTCGGTAAAGTGGTGCAGCGCTCGCAGGTTTGCGGATGAAATATTGCGGTCATTGTCCAGCAGTGTGCCGTCCATATCGCAGGCGAGCAGAAAACCCTCAAACTTTTTCATGCCATCCGCTCCAATTTTTCAAGAATCCGCGTAAAATAGTCCGGCAGTGGTGCAGAAAAGTGCATTTGCTCCCCGGTCGCCGGATGGCACAGCGTCAATTCGGCGGCGTGCAGGCACTGGCCGCCAATGTCGGAAAAACGGTCTTTTTTCAGGCCGTACACCGGGTCGCCGATGATTGGATGCCCGATCGACGCCATGTGCACACGAATTTGGTGCGTGCGGCCGGTCTCTAGCCGGAACGTCATGTGCGTATAACCGTGAAAGCGACGCAGTACAGTATAGTGCGTCACCGCTTCGCGGCCGCCCTCGGTGACCGCCATTTTCTTACGGTCGGTCTTGTGACGCGCGATCGGCTTGTCGATGGTGCCCGCATCCTCGCGCGGACTGCCAACCACAATTGCCTGATAGCCGCGGAACGCCGTATGTGCGGCGATCTGCGCGGCCAGACTTTGGTGTGCAGCGTCGTTCTTGGCCACGGCCAGCAGGCCGCTCGTATCCTTGTCGATACGATGCACAATGCCAGGCCGGTGTTCGCCATTGATGCCGGACAGGCTGTCGCCGCAGTGGTACATCAGCGCGTTGACCAGCGTGCCCGACCAGTTGCCGGGCGCGGGGTGCACGACCATGCCGCGCGGCTTGTTGACAACGATCAGGTCGTTATCCTCGTAAATCACGTCCAGCGGAATGTTTTCCGGTTCAAGGTCGACCTCGCGCAGTTCGGGCAGCGTGACGACAATGCACTCGCCGCCGGTCAGCTTGTAGTTCTTTTTGAGCGGCTTGCCGCCGCAGCAGACGGCCTGTTCGGTCAGCAGGTTCTGTACCGCCGAACGGGTCAGTCCGTCGATTTGGTCAGCCAGCCAACTGTCCACACGCAGCCCGGCGCAGTCTGCCGGGACAGTCAGTACAATCTCATTCATGGTGTTCCTGCCCCTCTGCCTTGTCCGAGGCGACCGCTTCGGTCTCGTCCTTGTGCTGGAACAGGAAATAGATTACAAACAGTGCGCCGCCAACGCAGATGAAGATATCCGCCACATTGAACACCGGGAAGTGAATCAGCCGGAAGTCGAACAGGTCGACTACAAAGCCATGTACCACGCGGTCAATTGCGTTGCCCAGCGCGCCTGCCGCAACCAGCACCAGCGACCACCGGCCGAGCCTGGTTTGAACCAATCCCTTACGAAGTGCCACGACAATCAAGATGGACACTACAACCGCCAGCAAGACGAAAATCCACCGGGAGTCAAACTGCGCGAACAGGCTGAACGCCGCACCGCGGTTTTCTACATAGGTAAGATGGAACACGCCGTCCAGCAAGGGGATGGTCTGCTGCGCCTGCAAACTGGTCAGCGCCCAGTACTTGACTGCCTGATCCAGCGCGATCATCAGCACTGCTAAAATCACATAAAGCATTTTTGCACTCCTTATCACCCAAAAAGGGGAACAGAACGCAATCTGCTCCCCTTTCTTGTTCACATGATAGCTCAGCCAACGACCTTGGCGCAGCGTGCGCACAGGCCGGGATGCTTGGCATCCGTACCGACCGATTTGGCCTGCTTCCAGCAGCGCAGGCACTTCTCGCCGGCCGCACGGGCAACGGCGATCGTCAGGCCGGGCAGGTTTTCGCTCGTCATGCCATCGCCCGCGCCTTCGACGACCAAAAGCTCGGAAACGATGCACAGGTCGGCCAAATCCTGACCACAGCCGTTCAGCAGCGCGGCGTTTTCCGCGTCCGCGTAGACCGTAACGCTCGCCTCGAGCGGCTTGCCGATGGTCTTGGCGTTGCGCGCACCCTCAAGCGCCTTGTTGACATCGTCACGGAACGCGGTGAGCTTGGCCCACTTATCCGCATCTGCCTCGGAGAACGCCAGCGCATCGTCCGCGGACGGCATCTCGTTGTAGGCAACATTGCGGGTATCGTCCTCGGCGGTGTGCGGCATGGACTGCCAAATCTCGTCCGCTGTAAAGCATAGGATCGGGGACAGCATACGCACCAACGCGCTCAGGATGCGGTACATCGCAGTCTGCGCCGCGCGGCGGCTCAGGCTGGCCGTCTCGTCGCAGTACAGGCGGTCTTTGATGACGTCCAGATAGAAGTTGGACAGGTCGACCACGCAGAAGTTGTGGATTGCGTGGAATACCGTGTGGAACTCGTAGTCTTCGTAGCCCGCGCGCACCTTGGCGACCAGTTCATTCAGGCGCATAAGCGCCCACTTGTCCAGCTCGGGCAGCTGGTCGTAAGCGACAAGATCAGTCTTGGGATCAAAATCGAACAGATTGCCCAGCATATAGCGCGCCGTGTTGCGAATCTTCAGATAGTTCTGCGACAGGTGCTTGAGCATGTCCTTGGAAATGCGCATATCCTGCCGGTAATCTGCGGACGCAACCCACAGGCGCATGACGTCTGCGCCGTACTGGTTCAGAATATCGTCGGGCGCGATACCGTTGCCCAGTGACTTGGACATCTTCTGGCGCTCCTCATCGACGATCATGCCGTGGGTGATGACCGTCTTGTACGGCGCCTTGCCCTGCGTTGCAATCGAAGTCAGCATGGACGACTGGAACCAGCCGCGGTACTGGTCGTTGCCCTCGAGGTAAACGTCGACCGGCGTCGACTGGCCTTCGCGGTTTTCAATGACCGCACGCCACGACGAACCGGAGTCGAACCAGACGTCCATCGTGTCGGTTTCCTTATCAAACTCGCCGCAGCCGCACTCGCACTGGATATCGGCAGGCAGGATCTCGGACGGGTCGAGGTCGAACCATGCGTTCGAGCCCTTTTCGCGGAACAGGTCGGCGACGATCTTGATCGTCTGCTCGGTGACCAGCGGCTTGCCGCACTTCTTGCAGGTAAAGATCGGAATCGGCACGCCCCAGACGCGCTGACGGGAGATGCACCAGTCAGAGCGCTCACGGATCATCGAGGTCATGCGTTCCTCGCCCCAGCCGGGAATCCAGCGGATGCCCTCGCAGGCCTTGACCGCATCGTCCTTGAGCGCATCGACGGAGCAGAACCATTGCTCGGTCGTGCGGAAGATGATCGGGTTCTTGCAGCGCCAGCAGTGCGGATAGCTGTGCACGATATCCTCAATGGCCAGCAATGCGCCGCAGGCTTTGAGGTCGTCCAGAATGATGGGCGTGGTCTTTTCATAGTACATGTTGGCGTACTTGCCTGCATCTGCCGTCGTCATGCCCTTGCCGTCGACCGGCACGATGATCGGGATATCGTACTTCTGGCAGACGATAAAGTCGTCCGCGCCGAAGCCGGGCGCCGTGTGGACACAGCCGGTACCGGCGTCCAACGTGACATGGTCGCCGCAGATGACAACGCTTTCACGGTTCATAATCGGGTGCTTGGTGCGCATCAACTCGAGATCGGAACCATACAACGTGCCGAGCACTTCCCAGGAGTCGATTTTAGCCGCCTGCATGACCGCTTCGGTCAGTTCCTTGGCCAGCACATAAACCTCGCCAGACGGCACCTTGACCAGATCGTATTCGTAAACCGGGTTGACCGAAATCGCAAGGTTGCCCGGCAGCGTCCATGTCGTGGTCGTCCAAATCACAAAGTAGACGTTGTCCAGCGAGCCGGTGATCGCGCTGATCTTGCCGCCCTTATCATCGGTCACATGGAATTTGACGTAAATCGAGGCGCACGGCTCGTCCTGATACTCGATTTCCGCCTCAGCCAGCGCCGTTTCATCGTGCGGGCACCAGTAAACCGGCTTCATCCCCTTATAGATGTAGCCGCGCTTGGCCATCTCGCCGAAGATCTCGATCTGGGTGGCCTCGTAGTCATGCGTCAGCGTCAGATATGGACGGTTCCAGTCGCCGATGACGCCCAGTCGCTTGAACTGGGTGCGCTGGGTGTCGACATGGTTGTGCGCAAACTCCTCGCACTTGGAGCGGAACTCCGCGGTCGAAACCTTGTCGCGGTCCATACCATAGGCCTTGATCGCCTGTCGCTCGATCGGCAGGCCATGGGTATCCCAGCCCGGGATATACGGCGCCAGATAGCCCATCATATTGCGCGAACGGACAATGAAGTCCTTGAGGATCTTGTTGAGCGCATGACCCATGTGCAGGTTGCCGTTGGCATACGGGGGGCCGTCGTGCAGGACGAAAAGCGGCTTGCCCTCGTTCTTTTTCATCAACTCATGGTAAAGGTCATCCTTTTCCCAGCCCTCGAGGAAGCCCGGCTCACGCTTGGGCAGTCCGGCGCGCATCGGAAACTCGGTTTTCGGCAGATTGATCGTCTGGTTGTAATCCTGCTGCATTGTGCAGTGTTCAGTCCTTTCGCTTGTTACTTTACTTGCTTGGGGTCATAGTCGGCGCCAAATTTCAATTCGCCGAAATCAAACTTACGGGTCGCATCCTCCAGCGGCGCATCCGCCTGTACGGCGGCACTTTCCGGCTGGGGCTGGGTGGGCTGCGGGGCAGGTGTTACCTGTGGCTGCGGCGCGGGCTGCGCGGCAGCCGCGGTTTCCTGCGCATGCACCAAATCCTCTGCCTTGGCCAGCTCGACCAACGCCTTGGCCTGCGCCTGATATACAGATGAAACACGCGCGATGAACTCCAAGGTATTTTTTCTGGCCGCTTCCAGCTTCTGCTCCTCGGCAACGATCTTGTCGCGTGTATTTTTTACCTTGCTTTCCGTTTCATTCTGTGCGTTGGAAACGATGTCCTCCGCTTCCTTCTTGGCCTTGTCGATCGTATCCTGCGCGATGGTCTGCGCGCTCATCAACGCGCGGCGCATACCGTCCTCCACGCCGCGGTACTCCTCGATTTTGTCGACAAGCACCTTCATCTTCGCCTTGAGCGCGGCATTTTCCTTCTGCATGGCAGCAAACTCTTCCGCAACGCGCTCGAGGAATGTATCCACCGACTTCATGTCGTATCCGCCGAAAACCGCCTTTTCAAAGCCGATTTCCTGAATTTCCTGCACCGTCATTCTGTTTCTCCTCCGTATTCTATTTGTTTGCCATACTCACGGGAAAATGGCCGGGCGTCGCCCGACCACTTGAGTGAACCGTTTATCCGACAAGCTCAGAGCATGTATAGCACCTGCTCGAGTGCAATCAGCGTTAAAAATGCCAACATAAACGCTAAGTCGAACGGACAGCCGCGCAATGCGTCGATCCGGCCCAGCAAGCTGCGGAACGGCTGCACCAGCGGCTCGGTCAACAGGCAGAGGAATTCGTAGATCTGCGACGTGCTTTCCTGTACGAACCAACTCATAATGGCCCGCGCAAACAGCAGAAATTCCAGAATCCGCAGCAGACTGCTAACCGCATAAACCACAATCGTATTCACAGCTGCACGCCCTTAAAAATACATGCCGCTGCTTTCCAGCTCATCGATCAGGTCGCCCATGATATCCACGTTATAGGGGGTGATGATGTAAGTGCTGTTCGCAACCTTCTTGATCTTGCCCTCGTTCGCATACGCCACGCCGCTGAGGAAATCTACAAGACGGCGCGCGATATCCTTGTTGGTCTGTTCCAGGTTCAGCACAACCGTGCGCTTGTCCTTCAGGTGGTCGGCGATCTCCGCCGCGTTTTCAAAACGGTCGGGCTTGACCAGCACCACCGCCAGCTGTGTTGTGGTGTGGATATTGACTACTTTATTGCTGCGACGGAACGAAGCCGCTTCCGAAGGTGCGCTATCATATGCTCTTTCATAAGAACGCTCATATGCGGGTGCTGCACTGCTCTTGACCGGCTCTTCGCTGCGCTGGCGGGGGAGTTCCTCTTCATAATCATCCACGATGTCCTCGCCTTTGACCCAATCGATAAAGCCTTTGATCGAACCCATGCAAAGTTCCTCCTTATGTTTTAGGGCGAAACGATCTGATACGGCCGCGCACCAAAGATCGCCGTGCCGACGCGCACCATGTTGGCGCCGCACGCAATCGCCGTTTCGAAATCATTCGTCATTCCCATAGACAAATAATCCATATTTACATTATCGTATTTTTTCGTCAAAATGTCAACAAATACTTGATGCATTTCACTAAAATAGCTAAAGTTCTTCGTTGTTTCATCCGCAATGGGCGGAATCGCCATCAAACCGCGGATACAAAGCGATTCTTTCTCCCGCAGCAGGCCGATCGCCTCATCCAATTGCTCGACCAGCAGGCCGCTCTTGGCCGGCTCGCGTCCGATATTGACTTCCAACAGGATATCCTGCTGCAAACCGTGTTTGGCGGCCTCCTTGGCAATCGCCTCTCCCAGCCGGACCGAACCGACAGACTGGATCAGCGATACCTTGCCGACCAGATATTTGACCTTATTGGTCTGCAATGTGCCGATAAACTGCAAGTCCGCTCCGTCATAAGCATGCTGCTCATATTTTTCCAGCAGCTCCTGCACGCGGTTTTCCCCGCACACCGTAATGCCGGCTTTGATTGCCGCGCGCACATGCTCGGCGTCGTTCATTTTGGAAGCCGCGACAAGCGTGATCTCTTTGGCGTCCCGTCCTGCCCGCTCCGCTGCGCGCGCGATGCGTTCCTGCACAGCCGCGATGCGGCCGCGCAGCTCATTTTTTTGCTGCTCCGTCATTTTTTCACCACCATATTGTTTTGCAGATTTTTGCCGCGGATGATGATCTGATCCTGTTCGACCAGCATATCGACATCGGTCGCACTCTGTTCGACGACATAGAAATCATCAGCTTCGTACAGCGTGTTGATGACCTTGAATTTCTGGAACGAGCCGCTGAGGATGAACACGCCGGTCTGCTGCACGGTGTTGCCGCTGCTGTCCGTGGACTCCTGAATGCGGACGGCCTTTTTGGGCACTTTCAGTCCGGTATAGGTGGCAAGGATGATCTCCACCGGCTGCTGCCGCATGGAAACCATCTCGCTGTTGAACTCCGTCCCCTCAAGCACCAGCAGCGCGGTGTCCGCGCCGCGCTCCTTGAGCACGGCATGCACCGTGACCGGTGTTTCCAGCGAAGCCTGTGTGAAATTGACGCGCAGACTTTGCCCTTCATAAAAACGGCTGGCCTGCTCGGTCGTGATTTCGGATACCAGATACCAGCTGAACCCCTCGATCATCTTGCCAAGGCTGGCGTCGTCCTTTTGGGGATTGCTCCCCGTCAGTTCGTGGAACTGCTCCGTCGTCAGATCCTCGAGTACGTCCAACGTCAAAATATCCTCGTAGCCATCGACCACCTCGGAAAAGTAGCCTGAGGTCGGTGCGGTCAACTGGGTAGTATGACCGGCAAGCTGCGCGTTCAGGCTGCTTTGCTCGAGCAGAAGCGCATCGCGCTCTGCCGTGATGGCAGCGGAATCGGCGTTGCCTGCCTCGCGGCGCAGCACGAGCGTGCGCAGCGTATTGGAAGCCGTGGAAAGCGCGCTGCCCGTGCCGCTTTTGGCCTGCGCCGCCATCTGCTGCAGTTGCAGGATGATCATCTGGTCGATCTTGGCTGCGTCCGCACCGTCTGTTGCGGATTGCAGCGCGGTATCCAGCAGCGCAATGCGGTTTTCCAGCGGGTCAAGCTCCCGGCTGAGCATCAGCGCCTGCTCGTCCGCATACACCACAGCCAGCGCTGCATTCTGCTGCACACGCTCGCCGCTGTACACGATATGTTTGATCGAGTCGCCGGTACCGCCGGTGATCGTGGTCTCATCCCGGAAAAACCAGCCGTCCGCGAAGATGCTGTCATTGACCGTTACCTGCACCGCCGGGGTGGTTTCATTGGTCACGGCAAATGCGCTGATCACCTGCCAGCCCAGCAATAGGACGATCACGGCCGTGACGATTACAAAAACCGGGCGGCCATTGGGCAGCAAACGGCGACGATGTTTCGATTTTGGTTTTTGGTGTGTGGTTTCTTGCTGCATAAGGGAACCTCGATGTATCTTACTCCCCTGCCCGGTCCTCCCTCGGCGCATATAAGTCGATGCGGTTTTGCGGGATCAGGGTCGATATGGCGTGTTTATAAATCATCTGCTGCTTGCCTTCGCTTTCCAGAATGACCACAAAGTTGTCAAACCCACGCACAACGCCGCGCATCTGAAAGCCGTTGGTCAGGAACACCGTCGTATGCATGGCCTGCTGCCGCAGTGCGCACAGCATCCGATCCTGCAGATTGATCTCGTTTCTCACAATGATTCCTCCTATGTTTTACATATTCTGGAATTATTGTACACTTTGTTTTTGCACATATTCTGTCGCTTCCTGTAAAACGGATGAGAAGTCCTCTTCCCTATTATAATAAATCCAATGGATACTGTCATCCCTTTTCAGCCAGGTCAGCTGTCTTTTTGCATAATTCCGGCTGCGTTGTTTGAGTAAATTGACACAATTTTCAAGGGAATCCGTTCCATGCAGTACGCCGAGCAGCTCCTTATAACCGATGGCCTGCGCTGCCGTGCCCATTAGTGCGCCTCGCTCCAGCAGGCGCCGGGTCTCTTCCAGCAGTCCGTCCGCCAACATCTGGTCGACCCGTTTGTCGATGCGCGCATAAAGCGTTTCGCGCTGCGCCGGACACACGCCCAGCTTGAGCGCATGGTATTTCGGTGTGGGACGCTTATGACGGCGATTCAGTTCCCCAATGGTCATGCCGGTCTGTTCGTAGACCTCAAGCGCGCGGATCACGCGCTTGAGGTTATTGGGGTGCAGGCGTTCTGCGCTCTCCGGATCGACCCGCGCGAGGCATGCATGTACCGCAGCGTTGCCCTGTTCTGCCGCCATCCTCTGATATTGTTCGCGCAGGGCGGTGTCTGTTTCATCCCCAGAAAACACACTGCACTCGATCAGCGCGTCCATATATAGGCCGGTGCCGCCAACGACGACCGGCAGCATGCCGCGCGACAGGATATCCTGTGCGGCGGTGTCCGCCAGTTCGACATACCGGGCAACCGAAAACGGCTCGTTCGGCTGGCAGATGTCGAGTAAATGATGTACGGTACCCTGCCGTTCGGCCATTGTCGGCTTGGCTGTGCCGATATCCATGCCGCGATAAATCTGCATGGAATCCGCTGAAATGATCTCCGTATGCAGTTGTTTGGCCAATGCGACCGAAAGTGCGGTCTTGCCGCTGGCGGTCGGCCCGCAGATGCAGATCAAACGGTTTTCCATGTCGTTCCCCTCATTGATTGACACGCTTGAACAGCTTGTCCAGTTCATATTTGGTCAGCCGGACGGTCGTCGGCCTGCCGTGCGGGCAGGAGCGGACGTTTTCATCCGCCAGCACCCGGTCGCATAAGTCCTGCAGCTCGGTCAGGCTCGTTGCCTTACCCGCCTTGATGGCCGCTTTGCACGCAACCGTGTGGATCAGGTCATCCAGCCTGTCTGGGACGGCGGTACGGCTGTGCAGCAGCTTATCCGCCAATTCGCTGATAACCGCCGGCACATCCGCGCTGTCCAGATAGGCCGGGACGCTGCGCACCGCAAAGCTGTTTTCACCGAATTCATCTATGGCAAATCCAGCCTGACGGATTTCCTCTATCCCATCCTGCACGGCGGCAGCTTCCTCCCCGCTGAGCTCGACAACAATCGGCGCGAGCAGCTCCTGCTGCGGCATATCAGTTTGCGCGCGCAGCTTGTTGAACAAGATCCGCTCGTGGGCGGCATGCTTGTCGATCAAAATCAGGCCGTCCGCGTCCTCAGCAATCAGATAGGTCTGAAAGCACTCCCCGATCACCCGCGCACCGCCGGTCAGCGGCGCCAAAGCCGACTGGGACGGCTCTGCTACACGAGGCGGTACAGGCGCAGGACAGGATTGTGTTCGCTCCGTCTGCGGCAGGGACGGTTTTCCCGGCAGGACGGCCGGTTTGTCCTCTCCGGCTGGCGTCGTTACCTGTATGGGTTCCGGTTTGGTGTCTACCGACTCCGACTCCTCACGCAGGATGCGCGGCGCCGCGGCAAACAACCCGCGTTCCGCGGGCTTGGGCGTGCGCGGCGGCACGGCGACGAGGAAATCCTCGAGCACTGGCACCTCGGGCACCTTTTGTCCGGGTTGTACCGCTTTGGATACCGGTTCGGCAAATTGCTGCTGGACATATTCCGGCTTTGCCGGTTTGGACTCCATGACCGGCGGCTCTGCCGCTTTCTTTTCCTTATGCACCAGCTGCGGGATATTGTCCCCTGCCGCGAGCGCATTCTTGCAGGCAACATAGACGGCTTCAAACACCGACTTTTCCTGTGAAAACTTGACTTCGGTCTTGGCCGGATGGACGTTGACGTCCACCGCGCCCAGCGGAAGCTCCAAAAACACCGCGCCGGACGGGTATTTTCCCGCGATGATTGCGTTGCGGTAGGCTTCCTCAAGCGCCGCCTGCATCAGACGGCTTTTAACATAGCGCCCATTGACAAAAAAGTGCTGCATCGAGCGGTTAGGCCGTCCGGCGTGCGGTTTGATGATGTAACCATGTACCGTCATACCGTTGCGCTCGGTCGGCGGCACTTCCAGCATATTGGCCGTCATGTCCTTACCGAACACCGCAAAAACCGGCGCCATCAGCTTGCCCTTGCCGTTGGTCGAAAATACCTGCTTGCCGTCCCGGATCAGGCAGAACGCAATCTCCGGATGGGAAAGCGCGGCATGCTGCACCACGCCGAGGATGTATCCCGCCTCAGTGAAATCCTTTTTGAGGAACTTCATGCGCGCGGGCGTATTAAAAAACAGGTCGCGCACGACAATGGTCGTGCCCTCCGGACAGCCGGCCTCTTCCTGCGTCTGGATATCGCCTGCTTCAAGATGCAAGTGCAGGCCGGCGATCGCGCCTTTCTGCCGGGTGAACAGGTCGATGCGTGTAACGGATGAGATTGCCGCCAGCGCTTCGCCGCGGAAGCCCAGCGTGCCGATGGCGGCCAGATCCGCCTCGGTGCGCAGCTTGCTGGTCGCGTGGCGGCGGAACGCGATGGGCGCGTCCTCCTCCGCTATGCCGCAGCCATTGTCCGCAATGCGCAGATAGCTGATACCACCGTTTTCGATCTCGACCGTGATGCGGGTCGAACCGGCGTCGATTGCGTTCTCGACCAGTTCCTTCGCGACCGAGGCGGGACGTTCCACCACCTCGCCCGCCGCAATCAGGTCGGCCAGATGCGGGGATAATTCATGGATGATTGCCATTGCAGCGTCCTTTCCAAAGGGATTTATGCTGTTATAGCATTTTCTTTAACTCGTAAAGCGCGTTGAGCGCTTCGATGGGTGTCATGGTGTCCACTTGCAGCGCGCGCAGCCGCTGCGCGACCGCGTTGTCTGCCAGTGTTTCCATCGTGATCTGCGGGCCTTCTTCTGTCTCGGTCAATTCGTGCAGCTCGGGGTGCGGCATGGTGGATTCCAAATCGGCCAGCACCGCCTTGGCGCGCTTGATGACCGCGTTCGGGATACCGGCGAGCTTGGCGACCTCGATGCCGTAGCTGTCATCCGCGCCGCCACGCACGATCTTGCGCAGGAACGTAATGTCGTCACCGCGCTTTTTGACTGCGATGTTGTAGTTTTTGACGCCATCGACCATCTCTTCCAGCACGGTCAGCTCATGGTAGTGCGTGGCAAACAGCGCCCGCGCGCCGACTTTGCGTTTGTTCGCCACATATTCGATCACCGCGCGGGCGATCGACATGCCGTCGTAGGTCGAGGTGCCGCGGCCGATCTCGTCGAGGATCAGCAGGCTCGATTTGGTCGCGTGCTTGAGGATGTCCGCGACCTCGCTCATTTCGACCATGAAGGTCGACTGGCCGCTCGCCAGATCGTCCGACGCGCCCACGCGCGTGAATACACGGTCGGCCACGCCGATGTGCGCGGACGAGGCGGGCACGAACGAGCCGATCTGCGCCATGACGGTGATCAGCGCGACCTGCCGCATATAGGTCGATTTACCAGCCATATTGGGGCCTGTGATGATGGCAACGCGGTTTTCGCCGCCATCAAGCACGGTATCATTCGGAATAAACAGGCTGTCAGCCAGCATCTTTTCGACCACCGGATGGCGGCCGTCGTGAATTTCAATTTTATCAGAAAAGTCGACAAGCGGACAGGTGTAGTTGTTGTCGCATGCGACCTCGGCCAGCGCGCACAGCACATCGAGCGAGGCGACCGCCTGCGCGGTTTTCTGCACACGGTGCACCTGATCGGCGATCTGGTCGCGCACCGAAACGAACACCTCGTATTCCAGCGCGGTCAGGCGCTCCTGCGCGCCAAGCACCGTGCTTTCGAGCGCTTTGAGTTCCTCGGTGATGTAGCGCTCACCGTTTGCGAGCGTCTGCTTGCGGATGTAATGGTCGGGCACCGCGTCGATATTCGACTTGCTGACCTCGATATAATAGCCGAACACGCGGTTATAGCCGATTTTCAGCTTGCTGATGCCGGTTTTCTCGCGCTCAGTCTGTTCGATCTCCGCGATTTTGCCCTTGCCGCCGGATGCAAGGTCGCGCAGGTAGTCGATCTCCTCGTTGTAGCCCGTGCGGATCATACCGCCCTCGCGCAGCAGGATGGGCGGCTCATCGACGATGGACAGCTCGACCAGCGCGTGGATATCCTCCAAAAGATCCATGTTAGCCGTGATCTCACGCAGCATGGGCTGTGTAAACTGCGCCGCCTGTGCGCGGATCTCGGGCAGGCACTCGATGGCGGCGGACAGCGCGCGCAAATCTCGGCAGTTCGCCGTGCCGTAGGTGATACGGCCAATCAGCCGTTCCATATCGAATACCTTTTTGAGCGCGTCGGTCAAAGCGCTGCGTGCAATCACGTCGTCGCACAGCGCGCCGACCGCCTGTTGACGGCGCACAATGTGCAGCGGGTTATACAGCGGCTTTTCCAGCCACTGACGAATGAGGCGCGAACCCATCGCTGTTCTGGTGCGGTCGAGCACCCAAAGCAGCGTCCCCTTTTTCTCTTTGGTGCGCATGGTCTCACATAATTCCAAATTGCGCCGTGCAATCAGGTCAAGCTCCATGAACTGCCCCTGATGATAGACCTGCAAATGGTTCAGCGCCGTCAGGCTGGCTTGCTGCGTCTGTTCCAGATAATCGAGCAGGCCGCCCAGGCACTGGATGGTCTGCGGCAAATCGGTCAGCCCCTGTGCATCGAAATCCTCGATACGGAAATGCGTGCGAATACGCTCTGCGGCGCGCTGCATATCAAAGCATTCGTCCGGCATCGGTTCGATCAGCGCTTCCAGCCGTTCCTTGAGGAAGGCCAGAAACGCATCTGCTGTTGCGGCTGCGCCGCCGACCAGCACCTCGCGCGGCGAAAAACGCCCGAACTCGCTGGCAATTTCCTGCCAGTTGCCCGAACCCGTCGCGTAGACTTCACCCGTTGTAATATCGGCAAAGCACACGCCAATGCCGCCTTGTTCTGCATAGACACAGCTGAGAAAGTTGTTGCGTTCCTCCTCGAGCATGGATGCCTCAACAACCGTGCCGGGCGTGACGCGCCGCACGATCTCGCGCTTGACCAGCCCTTTGGCAAGCTTGGGGTCCTCAACCTGCTCACAAATCGCAATCTTATAGCCCTTGCGCACCAGCTTTGCGATATAACTCTCCGCGCTGTGGTACGGCACGCCGCACATCGGCGCGCGTTCCTCCAGCCCGCAGTCGCGGCCGGTCAGCGTCAGTTCGAGCTCGCGGGAAACCAGCTTGGCATCCTCAAAAAACATCTCATAGAAATCGCCCAGACGGTAAAACAGGATATAATCCTTGTTTTTGTTCTTGATCTCAAAGTATTGCTTCATCATGGGCGTGAGTTCGGCCATGGCGTTTCCCTCTTTCTATTTTTTCTGCGCAAACAGACAGCGCAGACTGGTTTTCTCAATTGTCGCTTGAATGAATGAGCCGATGGTGATGCCCTCGCCGCGCACGCAGACCAGCAGGTTGCCCTCGGTGCGCGCGGTGAACGGGTAATCCGGCCCCTTGGCCGTACCGTCGATCAGCAGGCGCAGCGTCTTGCCCTGATAGGCGGCCTGCCGCCGGGCAACGATCTCATCCTGCGCTTTGAGCAAACGCTCAAAGCGGTTTTGTTTCTCCTGCGGGGTCGCGTTTTCCTCATAGGACGCGGCGGGCGTGCCCGTGCGCGGCGAATACAGGAAGGTAAAGAGCAGGTCGAACTGCACGTCGTGCACCAGTTTGAGCGTCTGCTCAAAATCTGCCTCAGTTTCGCCGGGGAAGCCGACGATGATGTCGCTCGACAGCGTGATATCGGGCATTTTGGCGCGTGCGTCTGCGATCAGCGCACGGTAATCGGCCGCCGTATAGCGGCGATTCATGCGCCGCAATATCTCGTCGCTGCCCGACTGGAACGGCAGATGGAGCTGCTTTGCGACCTTGTCGCACGCGGCCATCGCGTCAAACAGGCGCGGCGACGCGTCCTTGGGGTGGCTGGTCATAAACCGCAGCCAAAAGTCGCCCGGCACGGCGTTCAGCCGCCGCAGCAGACCGGCAAAGTCGAGATCCAGCCCCAAGTCCTTGCCATAGGAGTTGACGTTCTGGCCAAGCAGCGTGATCTCCTTATAGCCCGCCTCTACCAGCTCGCGCAGCTCCTTTTCGATCTCCTCCGGGCGGCGGCTGCGCTCGCGGCCGCGCACATAGGGCACGATGCAGTAGGTACAGAAGTTATTGCAGCCGTACATGATCGACAGCCACGCCTTGGGGCCTGCGGCGCGCAGCACCGGCAGCCCCTCGGCGATGTCGTCCTCGCCGCCGATGTCGAATACGCGCTTTTCGCCGCTCAGCACGCGGTACAGCAGCGACGGAAAACGCCAGAGCGCGTGCGTGCCGAACAGCAGACTGACCTGCGGGTAGCTCTTTTTGATCTTCTCGACATTCTTTTCCTGTTGCGCCATGCAGCCGCACAGCGCGATGATGACCTCGGGCCTGCGCTTTTTCAAATGGGTGAGCGAGCCGATGTTGCCGAACGCACGATCCTCCGCGTGCTCGCGCACCGCGCAGGTGTTAAAGAGGATAAAATCCGCTTCATTGACATCGTTGGTCATCTCGTAGCCCATCTGGCGCAGCATGCCGCGGATCCGTTCAGTATCCGCCTCGTTCTGCTGGCAGCCGAAGGTGTGGGTGTAGGCGCGCAGCTGCTTGCCGCCGACCATCGACGCGATCGCGTCGATGTAGGTGAACTGGCTTTGCAGCTGCTCATCGGAAACGGTAACAGGCATCCAAGTGCCTCCTTTTAACGGAATGGGGTGCCGTCTGCGGTAAAGACGTTCAGGCGGTGGTAGGCACAGAACGGCAGCTCGAACTGCGGCAGATACTGCCGGATGGCGCGGGTCAGGTATTCCGGGCTGAGGTTATCGTTGCCCGCCGCGGTCGTGACAATTGCAGTCACCGCGTCCGCGGACGCGGTGATCATCAGGTCGCGCATCAGGTCTTTCATGTTGACCGTCTTTTCGCCGCGCTTGCTGCGCTTGACGATTTCGACCTTCTGCCGCCCGAACAGCTCACGCACCGCGGGCACAAAGCCAGACGGCACGCCGTCCTCGAAGCTCCAGGTGATGCGGTACTGCGACCACGCGATCGTGCCGACCTTCATGCCGCCGTCCTCGAGCGGATAAATCTCGATGGCGCGCAGGCCTTCGGGAAACACGTCATTGAGCGCCTCAACGGCGTTTTCCGGCACGGCCTCGGCCGTGATGTTGAAGTCCAGAAATTCGCACTCGCCCGAGTAGCCGGTCGACAGCGGCAGCGCGACCGACACATAGGCGTGCTGGTTAAAGCCTTCGGTAAACCAGAGCGGCATCTGGCAGCGTGCCATCGCGCGCTGCATGGTGTGCATCAGGTCGAGATGGGAGATATACTTGGCTCTCCCCTCCTTGGCAAACTTCATGCGAGCCTTAAACATGGCATTTGCCCCCCTTCAGCAGCGCATTTGCGCCACAGCCCGCGCACTGCTGCATGCAGTCGGGCGTGATGACCGCGTCGCGCGAGCGCTCCCACTCGCGTTTGAGATGCTCCTTGCGCGTGCCGCAGCCGATGTGATCCCACGGGAACACCTCGTCAAGCGGGCGCTGGCGGGACGCATAGAACGCCGGGTCAAGCCCGCAGTCGGCAAAGGCCTGCATCCATTTGTCATAGTCAAAGCACTGATCCCAGCCGTCCATCTTGCAGCCGCGCTGCCAAGCAAGATAGATGGCCGCGCCCTGCCGGCGGTCGCCGCGGGCAATCACGCCCTCGAGCACCGACGTCTTGGCGTCATGCCAGTTATAGGTGACATTGCGCGTGCGCATGATCTCTTTCATGTGCGCCTGCTTCTCGACGAACTGTTCGAGCGTGTCCTGTGCGTCCCACTGGAAAGGGGTCTGCGGCTTGGGCACGAAGCAGGACGCCGACGCTGTGATGCGCACGCCGCGCGCGCGGTTGTTGGTGTTCATGCGCCAGCAGTAGGCGACCTTTTTGCAGATCTCGGCGATGCCGTCGAGGTCTTCGGTCGCCTCGGTCGGCAGGCCGATCATAAAATACAATTTTACGTTGTTCCAACCGCCCTGGAAGGCGATCTCACATGCGTGCAGCACGTCCTCCTCGCGGATATTCTTATTGATGACATCGCGCAGACGCTGTGTGCCCGCCTCGCAGGCAAAGGTCAGACCGCTCTTGCGCGTTTTCTGCACGCGCTGCATCAGCTCGGCGCTGAAGCTGTCCGCGCGCAGGCTGGGCAGCGACAGGCTGATGTGTCGCGGCTCGCAGTAGTCGAGCATACACTCGGTCAGTCCCGAAAGGTCGCCGTAGTCACTCGTCGACAGCGAGGACAGTGAAATCTCCTCATAGCCCGAGTTTTTGAGCACGGCTTCCGCCTGTTTGAGCAGTGTTTCCTTGGACTTGGTGCGTAGCGGGCGGTAGGTATGCCCTGCCTGACAGAACCGGCAGCCGCGCGGGCAACCGCGGAACAGCTCGATCATCGCGCGGTCGAACACGATATCGGTCGATGGCACGACAAAGCTCTCCGGATAGTACATCGTGTCCTGATCCTGCACGATGCGCTTCTGCACCATGGCAGGCGCGCCGTGCGTCGGCGTGACCCGGTCGATCGTACCGTCCTCGTGATAACTGATCTCGTAGAGCGACGGGACGTACATGCCCTCGATCTGCGCGGCCGCGATCAGGAAGTCCTGCTTGCTCCAACACTCACGCTTGGCCTTGCGGTACAGGTCGGTAAACTCGAGCATGATCTCCTCGCCGTCGCCGATCATGAACAGGTCGACAAAGTCGGCCAGCGGCTCGGGATTGTAGGCGCACGGACCGCCGCAGGCGACAAGGTGCTTGAGTTCGGTGCGGTTCTTGGCCAGCACCGGCACACCGCCCAGGTTGAGCATGTTCAGGATATTGGTAAACGACAGCTCATATTGCAGGGTGAAAGCGATAATATCAAAGTCGGTCAGCGGGTCACCGCTCTCCAAACCGTAAAGCGAGATACCGGCTGCACGCATTTCCGCTTCCATGTCGATCCACGGCGCAAACACGCGCTCGCACCAGATCCCGTTCTGGTCGTTGAGCAGGCCGTACAGGATGCGCGAGCCAAGATGCGACATGCCGACCTCATAGGTATCGGGAAAGCAGAACGCGAACCGCAGGTCGACGTCCGCTTTGTCCTTCATCACCGAGCCCCACTCGCCGCCGACATAGCGCGCCGGCTTTTGCACGCGGGACAAAATGGCTTCCATTTTTTTATGCAAGGCGGTTTCCTCCAAAACGAAATACATCATCAGTATACCACAATCGACGAAAAAAGGCCATACCGATTTGTCCGGTATGGCCTCGTGACGTACAGATTATCGCGTGCCCAGAATGCGCGCTGCGTTAAAAACGGTCAATACGGTCAGCAGCACATCGGCGGCGATTGCCTGCCACATGTAGGCAACGCCCACCAGCGTCAGCAGTGCCAGCAGGATCTTAATAAGAATGACAACCACCATATTTTGCAGCGCTATGCTGTGTGTGCGGCGGCAGATACGCAGCGTATCGCTCAGCCGCATCAGGTCGTTGGTCATCACCAGAATGTTGGTCGCCGATGCGGACTGCTGCGAACCTGCAACACCCATCGCAATGCCAACATCCGCCATTTTCAGCTCCTCGATGTCGTTGACGCCGTCGCCGATATAGGCGGCTGTACCATCGGTCGGGATGGTGCGCATCAAAAACTCCATTTTGGATGCTTTTTCCTCCGGCTGCAAGCCGTAATGCATGGTATCAATGCCGATTGCCTCGGCGGCCTGATGGGCCGGCAGTTCAGTATCGCCTGTCAGGATGACCGTGCGCAGTACGCCTTGGCTTTTTAATTCCTTAACGGCCTCGGCAGCTTCCGGCCGTACGGTATCCTCCAGTACGATCGCACCCGCATAATCGCCCTCATAAGCGATATAAACCACCGTGCCGCTAATATCCGGCACGCCTTTGACGCCGCGGGCGATCATCAACCGCCGGTTGCCGGCCAACAGGTTGCGGTTGCCGATGCGTGCGCGCACGCCCCGACCCGGAAATTCTTCAAACTCGCTGATTTTCTGCGGCACACCCTGATATGCGGCTACGACCGCGCGCGCCACCGGATGCTGCGACATCTGCTCGGCTGCGGCCGCAAGCGCCAGACAGCTCTCTTGGTTGAAATCCTGCGTGCCGTGGATCTCCTTGATATGCAGGTTGCCTTCGGTCAGCGTACCGGTCTTATCGAATACCGCCATACGCAGCTCGGCCATCTTTTCGATTGCCTCGCTGCCCTTTACATGGATACCCTTCTGCATCAGCCGCCCGCCGCCGCAAAGGAAGCAAAGCGGCACCGAAATAATGAGCGCGGTCGGGCAGCAGACCACCAGAATGGTCAGCGCACGGTACACCCAGTTGCTCATCGACGTACCGGAATTGAACAGCGGTGGGATGACCGACAGCAGCACCGCCAGCACAATGATCACCGGGATGATGTGGCTCGCGCCATGCGTTACGCTGTCTTCCAACGCGGCCTTGCGCTCCTTGCCTTCCTCCTGCACGCGCAAAATCTGGTTGACCGCACAGTCCTCAAACCGTGCGACCGCACGCAGCAGTAAAAGTGAGCCGCTATACAGGCTGCCCGCAAGCACCTTATGATTCTTGCCGACCGGCACCGGCTCGCTGTCGCCGGTCAGCACCGTATCGTCGACCGTCCCTTCCCCGCGCAGCACGATGCCGTCGATCGGCACACGCTCGCCCGACCGCACCAGCACAAAGTCGCCAATCTTGATTTCGGCCGGTGCGACCTGCCGCTCTTCGCCCTGCATATTGACGACCGAAGCCCGGTCGGGCACAAAGCCGGTCTGCTGCGTCAGGGATTTATGGGTCGAGCTGAGCACCAAATCGCTGACCATTTTGCCAACCGCGTGCAGCATGAGCACCAGCGTCGCCTCCGGACGGTTGCCAAGCAGGAACGCGCCGAGCGACGCGATCAGAATCAGCATATATTCGTCAAAATACCTACCATGGGTGACGTGGTAGGCCACCTGCGTGGCAATGGGCAGCACGGTGATCAGATAAGCGATCAGATAAAATACCAGCCCTGCGCCAGTCTGCCGCAGGAACACGCCGAGCACCAGAAAGAGCGCCGCAATCGCCAGCCGGATCAGCGTAAACCGCATGTCTATCGGCGTCATCGCCTGATAGGGTATCTCCCCGCCCGACGCGCTGCGCTTGGCGTTCTCGCGGCGCAGCCGCGTTTGCTCGCGGCGGCGCATGCGCGCATGGTACTGCGCCTTTTCCAGCAGCGACATGCCGTCGGTCTCCTCTGAACCCATACCCAGCACGGTGAGTGCGGTTTCGGTCAGGGAGGAAACGGCGTGCTCCGCCTTTCCCACCACGGGCGGCTCTGCGTCCGTTTCTTCCGGCTCGGCAACCGCCGGTTCCTCGTCGCCAGCGTCTTCCGCTGATTCCTCCAGCTCCATGTCTTCCGGCTCGTCAGCCGCCGGCTCGGCTTCGTCCGCGTCTGCTTCTTCCGGGAAAGCCTCCCCGTCCGGCAAGTCTTCCGCCGATTCCTCCACCGGTTCGTCCTCCCCGACAGGCGCGGATTCCTCCGGCGGAGCCTCCTCTGCCTCAACGGGTGCTGCCTGCTGTTGGGCAGTCGCCGGTGCGAGCGTTTCGACCTGCGCCGCAGTATCCTCTAAATTGTCCAACAGGTTTTGCAGCAATTCGGCCGGCGATGCCGTACTGTCCCCGCCGACCGCCTCCGCCGGCTGTTCGGCACGGCGGTTGTTCGTATCACTCATGCATCTATCCCTCCTGCACATGCGCGATGCCCTGTGCTAAAATGGTCTGGATATGGTCGTCGCAAAGCGCATAATACACTGTTTTTCCGTTTTTCCTGCTTTTGACCAGCCGGGCCTGCTTGAGGAAGCGGAGCTGGTGCGAGATAGCGGATTGGCTCATACCCAGCAGCGCGGCGATATCGCACACACACAACTCCTTGGCCAAAAGGGCACACAGGATGCGCAACCGGGTCTTATCGGAAAATGCTTTGAAAAAGTCCGAAGCCGCAGAGGTGACCTCGTCGCCCGGCATGGCATTGCGCGCGCAAATAACGGCGTCGGTATGGATGACATGCTCCTCACAGCACTCGATTTCCGCGTTACGACGCATCTGGGCCAACGAAATCCCTCCCGCAGCATATGGGTATCTATTCAATAATAGTAGCATTGAATTTTATTTCTGTCAAGGATGCACTCCCGCCCGGCGACAGGCTGCCCGCACGAAAAAATCCGGGCAAACGCCGCACCGCGTCCGCCCGGATACCTTATAATATAATGCAGATCAGCCCGCCTGCGCTCTCGTTGATGATCTTCTCCAGCGTTTCGCGGATCTTGCCGCGCGCGTCGTCCGGCATGCGGCTGAGCTTGTGGGACAACTCCTCGCGCACCAGTTCGTTGAGTGACTTACCAAAGATATTGGTCTCCCAAATCTTTTCCGGTTGTTCTTCGAACTCGCTGAGCAGGTAATGGACCAGCTCCTCGGACTGCTTTTCCGTGCCGACAATTGGGTTGACCTCGGCCTTGATATTGGCGCGCATCATATGGATGGATGGCGCGGAGGCGCGCAGCCGTACGCCATAGCGCCCGCCCTGCCGCACAATTTCCGGCGCTTCCAGCGTCAGCTCGTCAACCGTCGGCATGACCACGCCGTAACCGGTCTGATAGACCTGATCAAGCGCGCCGCGCAGCTTTTCGTACCGGCGTCGGATGTTGGCGAACTCGCCCAGCACACCGATCAGGTCTGCGGCGTCGCGCACCTGAATGTCGGTCTGCTCGCCCACAATGCCATAAAACACCTGCTCCGGTATTTCGACATGGATATGCGCCGCGCCCGTGCCGAGCGCCAGCTGGTCGATATCCACCCGCCCAATGTACTCGTTTTCACTGATTTTTTGGCAAATCCCTTTGATGTCGCGCATTTTGGTGCCGCACTGTGCGGCCGAGCGCACGGATTGGTAGATGCTTTGCCGCACCTTGTGCTGGGGGGCGAGCGCACCGATGTACCGCGGCAGTACAAACGCCATTTCGCAGATCGGAAATTCGTACAGCACACGCCGCAGGATATCCGTAATGCCGGTTTCGGTCAATTCCATGCAGTTGACCGCGACCGGTTCGACCTGATATTGCGCGCGCAGCATGTCGCAGACAGCCTTTGCCCCCTCCCCTTCCGGCTCGGACGAGTTGACGAGCACCAGGAACGGCTTGCCGAGCGCGCGCAGCTCTTCGATCACTCGCTGTTCGGCCGGCAGGTAGTTTTCCCGCGGGATCTCGCTGAAGCTGCCGTCGGTGGTGACGACCAGCCCAATGGTCGAATGCTCACCGATCACTTTGTTGGTGCCGGTTTCCGCGGCCTCGGCCAGCGTCATCGGTTCCTCACGCCACGGTGTCGACACCATGCGCGGTCGGTCGTCCTCCATGCCGCCCAGCGCGCCCTCGACCAGATAGCCGACGCAGTCAACCAGCCGGATGCGGCACACCCCGCCCTCAGGCAGCGCGATCTCAGCGGCTTCCTCGGGTACAAATTTTGGCTCGGCGGTCATAATCGTCCGACCCGCACCCGACTGCGGCAGTTCGTCGCGCGCCCGCTCGCGCTTATACATATTATCCATGCCAGGCAGCACCATGGTTTCCATAAACCGCTTGATCAGGGTGGATTTGCCCGTGCGCACCGGCCCGACTACGCCGATGTAGATATCCCCGCCCGTGCGGGCGCTGATCTGGTTATAAATCTGATGATCCAAAGTATCCCCGCCTTTCAAATCTGCATCGGGATGAGCAGCACGGTATGCGCTACCGTTTCCGTGTCCGCCGACAGCTCATTTGCCCGCCGGATCGCATCCGCCGTCGTGCCGCAGTGCTTGGCGATCTCCCATAACTGCTGTTCCTGCTCGATATACCGCAAGAGCAGCGTTGCGCCGTCCGCCTTTTGCTGCTCCTCCCCCGCTTCCAGCTGGGTGATATGCCGGAACGCCGTGCGCCCCTCGGCGGACGCCATACCGGCGGCGGTCACATGCAGCAGGATGCCGGTCTCACCCGCCGCGGAAGCGCGGGTCGTCAGTTCCACCCCGGACAGCTCGCCCGCCGCCGGGCAGGACAGGTTCATAGGCAGCAGACGTTCGACCGCGTGCATCTGCTGGTCGTCGGTCAGGTACAGCACCCGGACGGCGGCTGTCACCTGCAATTCACCGCTTGTGGCGCGCTTGGCGCCGCAGCAGGTCGCATCCGCCGCGATGATCTGCGCAGCATGCTGCGCAGTGGCGAGCGTTTCGGTCGCTTCCGCCGAAAATGGCACAAGCGGCGGCGTGGAGTGCAGGATAACTTTTTGCTCGCTCACCCGCAGCTCACGTCCCGGCAGATACAGATCCTTAATCCGGCGTAGGGTGCGCGCCCGCCGGATGGTCACCAGCGCGGATGCCGAAACCGTATACGACAACAGACCATCCTGCTCGACATGGCAATCCATTTCACGCAGCGCAAGCTGCACGCCGACCGCGTCGCCGTCCTCGGCCTCGGGAAGTTCGACGATCTGTGTAAAAGGCGTTGCGCCCGTCAGCGTGCGCACTGCGTCGTCCGGCTGCAAAGCAAGGCATTGTACGGATGCCTCGCCTTTGAGCACAACTTTACCGTGCATCGCACGGCATTCGCTCGGCCGGAGCACACAGCTGGCATGCAGCAGCGCTAACCCTTCGGCCTCCTGCACGGTCAGATCGTCCAGAATGGTGATCGGGTAGGTGCAAACCTGCTCGGTCAGCGTCACCGTCTCGCTTTCGCACAGCAGCTCGACGCCCGCGTCCTCCGTGCCTTCGGTGATCTCGCATTCGGTCAGACAATACCCTTCCATGGCAAAGCAAAGCTGCACCTTGATGTTCAGCTTTCGGCTGTTGACCGCCGCCGCATCGACCGAAGCCGCACGGCATACCACCGAACAGATGGTGTCGGCGTCCATGCCGTCGCACTCCTCGATATGTGCAAAGCTGACCGGTATGGTCAACCGGCGCAAGCCGCCGCCCTTTTCCGGCTCATAAAGCACGACTGCCTGCACCATGCCGGATACGAGCAGCCGCCCGCTCTGCGGCGACTGGTCACGCACGGCCGCCATGCCGTAAGCGCACACCACCCGTCCAATATCCGGATAGGTGTCCGGTACGATCGCATCCGCTGTCTCGCTGCCGGTCGAGATGCGGGCGAAGCGTTTATCATAATAGCGGATGCTTGTTTGATTCAGTTCCATCGAAGCTGTCTCCTCCTTTTCGGCTGCACTCCTGTACAAACATATGTCCCCCCTGTCCGAAATATGAAGGCGGACAGATTTTCGGCCATAAAAAACGCAGGGACAGCTGCCGTCAGTCTGTCCCTGCGTATGAATGGTTCCGCTATGCTGCGGCTGGCTTATCCCTCCCCCGGGGCGAGCAGTATCGGCTGCAGCTGCCGCCCGGCCAGCGCGGCGTCCAGCGTATCGGGCAAGCGCGCCATATCGGCGACCAGCGAGCGCGGCTTGGCGCGGGGGGCGTCCTGCCGCAGCGGCACAAAGTAATAAAGCCGACGGTTGAGCAGCGTGCCGAGATTGGCCGCGCTGCCCGCTAGGGCGTCGTTGGTGGAAACGGCCAGCACGACCGGTCGTTCGCTGCGCAGATGGCTTTTTACCGCCATTGTCACCGGCGTGTCGGTGATGCCGTGCGCCAATTTCGCCAGCGTGTTCCCGGTACAGGGCGCGACGGCCAGCACATCGAACAGCTTTTTCGGTCCGACCGGCTCTGCCGCCTGAATGCTGTCAATGATGCTGTTGCCGGTGACGTCGCGCAGGCTGCGCCGCCATGCAGCGGACGCACCAAAACGTGTATCCAGCGTCCCGGCGTGTTCGGACAAAATGGGTGTGACCGTGCAACCGCGTGCGACCAATTCTTCTATGATGGGCAAAACGACGGCAAAGGTGCAGAACGAACCGGTCAGCGCAAACCCGATGCGAAGCGGCGTTGTCATAGCAGGCCCTCCTCCTGAAAAATGGTGCAGATGGTCTGATAAATGGCGTGCGCTGCCGAACGCGGCGCAACCTTGCCCGGCAGGGACAGCGCATGCAGCATGCGGCAGCCTTCCGGCGGTGCGGCGTCCGGCGCGATACCGCCGGGAAGCGATGCCAAATCAATGATGCAGCAGCCCGGCGTGAGGTCGGCCAGTTCCGCTGCACCTAAGATAGGCGCGGGTACGGTGTTAAAGATCAGGTCGAACCCCGCCAGTTGTCCAGCCAGATGCCGGGTGTCCAAGTGCGTCATACCGGCGGATTCGATGCGGGCAAAATCGCGCGGCGCGCGTGCCGACACGGTGACCGCCGCACCGAGCGCCTGCAGCTTACGCGCCAGCATCGCACCGATACGGCCACAACCGATTACCAGACAACGTGCGTGCTGGATGGTGCGGTCGGTTTGCTCCATGGCCAGCTGCAATGCGCCCTCACAAGTCGGCACGGCATTGCGGATTGCCAGCTCATCGCGTGCTAAGTAATCGACCATGCGCAGGTTATTCTGCACGGCACGGGCGTGTACCCAGAACGGCACTGCGCCGGCCAGCGTCAGCGTGCCGGGCGGGATCGCGTCCAAGATATCTGCCAGCGCGTACGACGCACTGGACAGCGGCGCGTTGAGCCGGTCGCTGCCATGCAGCACGGGCATCGGCAGGACGATGGCCTGCACATCAGCAAAACAGCTGCGCGGGTCGCCTGCGGCGGCACATCCGGCAACGGGATGGCGCTCGAGCGCGAAGGTGCGTACGGTGTGCCCATCACCACACAGCAGCCCAGCCAGATGGGCCTGGCGGATATCGCCGCCGACAACCGCAAGAGCCGTCGATTGATTCATGCAAATTCCTCCTTTGCGGCATCCTATGCCGCCAGACGGCAGGGGGTGCGCAGCCGGGACGGTCAAGCCATCACCGCAGCTAAAATAGCAGCGGTATCAATTGCGAAAATTTTTCCGTTCAACACGTCCGATGCCATGGTGCGGTTTGCCCCAAACTATGATATAATAGCAGTGCTTAACAATGCTGCGGTCATCCCATATGCAGCACAGCATTTGGCCGGATAATAATTCCTCATGTATCATTTTCTTTTTGATTCGGATGGACGGAGACGTCCCCGCATCATGCATCAAACAGGAGGTCATTCTATGCGATCGCTTGATCCGCTTGAAAAAAAGCACAGCCAACCGCGCAAACTTCCCCCGCCGCCGGAGGATATGGAGGAAGAGCTGGAACAGAAACCATTTGAGGCCATCAACACCGCCGCCTCCATTTTCGACCAAGGACTGGAAAAACGGTTTGGCGGCATCAATACCGCGCCTTCCATTTTCGATCGCGGCGCTGTGTTCCGTACCCGTACATCGACGGACAAAAAATAAACATACGCCACATAATCCGGCGCGCAGCGGGCATGATAATGACAAACCACAAAGGAGGTCATTTGTCATGAACCATGCTCAGTGTAATAAGGCGATCCGCTGCACGGTCAGCCAGTGCGCCAACCATTGTGACAGCGCAGAATACTGCGCGCTCGACTGCATTACCGTCGGCACCCACGAGGCCAATCCCACGGTCGACCAGTGCACGGACTGCAAGTCCTTCCAGCGCAAGTGCTGATTTGACGGCCAAAGAGGAGGATACCGCAGCGCGGCATCCTCCTCTTCCGCTTTGTGCCAGACGATATTGACAAATTCCTGTCAAGGGAATATACTGGTTTCGTAGATGACCTTTCCCGGAAGCAATGCTGACGGGCAAGCCGCTACGCAACAATGAATCTGCTGTCAAAGATATGGTCTGCGATGAAAGAGCCGGAATGTCATGTTTGCGTCCTGCATCGCATGCGGGACGCATTTTTTATGGGAAGGGGCATCCAGACATGGAAAAACGCATTGCGATTTTGGGTGTAATCGTGTCTGACCGGGACGCCAGCGCCGAGGTCAATCGACTGCTGCATGAGTACGGCGAGCACATCGTCGGCCGCATGGGGATACCGCGGGCGGGCTGCTCGGTGATTACGGTCGTGCTGGAATGCACGAGCGATACGCTCAACGCACTGTCCGGCAAGCTCGGCCGGCTGAAAAGCGTACAGGTCAAATCCATGACAGCCAAGTGAAAAGGAGAAAACCGCTATGAAAAAATGGTTGGCAGCACTGCTGGCAGGCGCGATGGCATGTTCGCTCATTGGCTGCGGCACATCGCAGACGCAGGACACACAGACGCAGCAACCAACGGATGCAGTAGAAGCAGGCTATGAGGATGGCGTGACCACACGCGTTGCCGCGCTCAAGGGGCCTACTGCAATGGGACTGGTCTGCCTGATGGGTGAAAACGAGGGTGAGGACGCGCATTACACCTTTGATCTGTATACGGCAGGCGATGAGATCGTGCCGCTGATTGCCAAGGAAGAGGTCGACATTGCCCTCATTCCGACCAATCTGGCTGCGACGCTCTATCAGAAAACTGAAGGCGGCGTACAGGTGCTGGATGTCAACGCAGGCAATGTGCTTTACGTTGTTTCGCATGACGAAACACTGACCGATTTGAGCGGCCTCAAAGGCAAGACCGTCTATATGACCGGCAAGGGCACTTCCCCCGACTGGACATTGCAATATCTGCTCAATCAAGCGGGCATGAGCGCATCGGACCTAACGATCGAATTTAAGACAGAAGCAACCGAGGTCGTGTCTGCGCTGGCACAGGACGCGACGGCCATCGGCATCCTGCCGCAGCCGTTTGCAACCGTCGCCCTGATGCAGGATCAGGAGCTTTCGGCCAACTTCCCGCTTGAGAACGCGTGGAAGGAATACAGTCCGGACGGCAGCGGTATTGCGACCGGTGTCACGGTCGTGCGCAAGGCCTTTGCTGAGGAGCACCCGGCGGCGGTCGCACAGTTTATGCTCGACCATCAGGCGTCGGTCAAGGCTGCGGAGGAGGATCCGGCCGGCGCAGCGGCACTGATCGAGCAATACGGCATCGTCAAAGCGGCGGTCGCGCAGCAGGTGATCGAAAATTTCAATCCCATGGTTGCGACAACCGGCGATGCCATGCAGACATGGGTTTCCGGTTATCTGGAAATGCTCTATGAGATTGCGCCCGACGCAGTAGGAGGAAAACTGCCGGATGAAGGCTTCTACTATCTGGGATAAAAAATGGCTGCGCCGGCTGCTGGCCGCCCTCTTTTGGCTAGCAGTCTGGCAGATTGCGGCGCTTTCGCTGCCCAAGTTACTGTTCGCAGGCCCTGCACAAACCGTGCAGAGCCTGCTTTTCATGCTGCGAAAGGCCGACTTCTGGCTGTCCATCCTGTTCTCCGTCAGCAAGATCGCAGGCGGTTTTATCCTGGCGTTTGCACTTGGATGCCTGCTGGCGGTGTTGGCACACCGGATAGCGCTTGCCCGCATGCTGCTCGAGCCCGCCGTGCAGGTGATGAAAAGCGTGCCGGTGGCCTGCTTTGTGGTGGTTGCGCTGATCTGGGTGCGGTCCGCTTGGATATCGGTGCTGACGGCGTTTTTCGTTGTTTTCCCCGCTGTCTACATCAATTTGCAGCAGGGGCTTCAAAACACGGACGAAAAAATGCTGGAAATGGCGCAGGTATTCCGCCTGACCGCCGGCAAGCGTCTGCGTGCAGTGTGGCTGCCGGCAGTACTCCCCTATCTGCTCAGCGCGTGCCGTGTATCGGTTGGTATGGCGCTCAAAGCGGGTGTCGCGGGCGAGATTATCGGTCTGCCGCGCTGGTCGATCGGTGAACAGCTATACTTATCCAAGCTCTATCTGAACACAGCCGACCTGTTTGCGTGGTCGCTGACCATTCTGGCGCTCAGTCTTGTGCTGGAAAAGCTGCTGGTGCGCGCGGCATCGTCGCTGGAAAAGAAATGGGGTGCGACGGCATGATCGTGTTTCAAAATGTCAGCAAGGCCTTTGACGGCAAGTCGGTGCTGCGGGACGTCAGCTGGACAATCCGACCGGGTGAGCGGTGGCAGGTCTGCGGGCCGTCCGGCATCGGCAAGACGACGCTGCTGCGGCTGCTGCTGGGTCTGGAAAAGCCGGACAGCGGCAGCATCATCGGGCAGAACCAAGTTCGTTTTGCGCCGGTTTTTCAGGAAGACCGTTTGGTCGAGCATTGGGGCGCATCGGCCAACGTCGGGCTGGTTTGCAGCGATACGGCGCGTGTGCGGGAAATCCTATGCACGTTATTGCCGGAGGATGCGCTCGACCAGCCGGTTCACACACTGTCGGGCGGCATGCGTCGCCGTGTCGCGTTGGCGCGCGCGCTGGCGGCGGACAGTGACATGCTGGTGCTGGACGAACCCTTCGCCGGATTGGACGAGCAGACTGCGCAGCAGGCGATGCAGACCATCATGCAGTATCGCGCAGGACGCGCGCTTGGGCTCGTTTCACACGGCAGCGAGGTGCTGCCCGCTGGCTTCCTCACCTTCAACCTGACCGAATAAGAGCGGCCGCCCTTTCCGGTGGCCGTCCTGCCTGTATGGTTGCCAAAGCGCCGCAGGATGTGGTAAGATAATGCGTAAAGGTTGTGATGATATGCAAAAAGGGGACGCGGCAAAACTCAAGCTGCTGCTGGCGGGCATCTCCGCCCGGCTAAATAAGAACAAGGACTTTTTTGCGCGGGCATCCGGCACATTTGTTTCGGGCAAAAAACAGTTCGAAGCCCGCCTGACGCGCGACGGCGAGGACTACCGCTTGCGGTTTCAGGGTGCGGAACGCACGGTCGATGCGGACGGCTTTTGCGCATTTTTCGCTGAACAAGCGGAAAAATACGACGAAGCGGTGCTTGAATATACCGAGCGCGGCTCTGTTGTCACACTGTCGGTCACGACGCGCGGCGTACAGATGAAGCAGGCCGAGCGGCAGGCGACGGCCGAGGAAAAAGCCGCTGCGGCCAATCCCCTGCTCGATCCCGGCCGGCAGTACCTGATCCGGGTCGACCGCGCGGCGGCGCTTCTGCGCGAGATCGGCATCCTGACCGCGGACGGCAAGCTGAAAAACGATATGATCCGCAAGTACAACCAGATCGACCACTATGTCGAGCTGGTCGCACCGATGTTCGCGCAGGATGACAGCGACGACGAGATCGTGCTGCTCGACTGTGCCTGCGGCAAATCCTATCTCAGCTTTGTCATGAACTACTATCTGCATGAGGTGCTGCGCCGCCGCTGCCGCGTGATCGGCGTTGACATCAACGAGCATGTCATCGCGGAAAGCCGCGCGATGGCCAAACGTCTGGGCTATCACAATATGCGGTTCCAGTGCGCCGATTTACGCACCTACCAGCCGCCCGCAGATGTGACGGCGGTCATTTCACTGCACGCCTGCGATATCGCGACCGATTTGGCGCTTGCGACCGCTATCCGGGCGCGCGCCAAGTATATCGCCTGCGTGCCGTGCTGCCATAAGGAACTGCTTGACCAGTACACCCTGCCCGGCCTCGAACCGCTGACCAAGTTCGGCGTGTTCAAGGCGCGCTTTAACGATGTGCTGACCGACAGCATGCGCGCGCTCAGGCTGGAAGCCGAAGGCTATAAGGTGTCGGTCGTCGAATATATTTCGCCGCTGGACACGCCGAAAAACCTGCTCATCCGCGCTACGCGCGTCGGGCGGGACAACCCGCGCGCCCGCAGGGAATACGACGCGGTGCGCAGCCTGCTCGGTACGACCTCTGAGCTGGACCGCCGCTGTACGGACATGGAGGGCGAGTTTTTCATTACAGACGACGACCTGCTCGGGTAACACATGGAACGCCTCCGAATAGACTGGTATTGAAGTCTCTTCAACCACGATTTGGAGGTAATCTACATGGCTGATAAAGTCTGCTGCCCAGGCCCCATCTGCGGCGGTAATAACAATAACGGCACGGCCGGCAGCTTCCGCGAAGCTGTCTGCGTGCATACCAAGAAGGTCTACGACTCCTGCCGCAGCAAGGAGTGCCTGCGCGATATCCGCGTCTACTTGTGCCGCGACGCGCAGGAACTGCTCAACGCCGGCGGTATCGCATCCGTCAAGCCGCGCGCAGCCGAGCTGTTGTGCGTCAAGATTGATGTTGAGCATGTCCAGTTCAATCGAGGTTGCTATACCATCGACATCCGCTTCTTCTACCGCATCGAGTGTGAGGTCAGCTGCGTGGTCGGCCGTCCCCGCATCATTGACGGCCTTGCCGTGTTCGACAAGCGCGTGGTGTTGTTCGGCGGCGAAGGCGGTGCGCGCATCTTCTCCTCCCGCTATATCGAGGACGGCATGGACGTCCAGCTTGCGCCTGACAGCAACAAGCCGACCGCGGTCGTCGAGGTTGTCGACCCGATTGTGCTCGACGCACGGGTCGTAGCGCCTGAGACCTCTTGCAACTGCTGCTGCTGCGCGCTGCATGAGGTTCCGCGCTCGATCTGCTCGTGCTTCGGCGGTGACAATCTGGTGCTGGATCACGATGGTTACCAGCTGTTTGTCACGCTCGGCCAGTTCTCGATCATCCGCCTGGAGCGCGATATCCAGCTGCTGATGCCGGCGTACGACATCTGCCTGCCGCGCCGCGACTGCTCGGGCAGCGGTGTTGGCGGCGAGCAGGACCCCTGCGAGATCTTTGCGAACTTCGAGTTCCCGATCGAGGAATTCTTCCCGCCCAAGCCGGAGTGCGCCGATAACCTGTGCGGTGCGCTGAGCGGCGGCTCGAATGGCGGTTGTGGCTGCGGCAGTTCCAATGGCTGCGGCTGCAAGTCCTGCGGCTAAATCAGATTGCGCGCCAAGGCTGCCAGCCATGCGTCACCGGCGCCTATCGCAATAGGACGCCCGATCCAGCCTGTCTGGTAAGCCGCAACGCATAAAAATAACCCGCCCTGCCGGCATGTATTGCCGGCAGGGCGGGTTTTGTTTTGTGAAAATCCATGTTGCTGCGCAAGCGCTTTTTCAGCGTTTTACTGCAAAATACCATTTGCGCAGCATGCGGATCACTTCTGCAAGGTTTTGGCAAAGCTGTCCTTGAGGGTGACGATGCGGTTGAAGCGTCCCGCTTCCCTGTCCTTGACATAGTAGCCCATGCGGACGAACTGGAAGCGCTCACCCTCCTTGGCATCCTTGAGCGACGGCTCGAGCTTGCAGCCGGTCAGCTTTTTGAGCGAGTCCGGATTGAGATAGTCGAGGTAATCCGTACCCTCGGGTACGTCGTTGACATTCTCGAGCGTGAACAGGTTGTCGTACAGGTACAGATCGGCGTCGACTGCATGTTGGGCGGAGACCCAGTGGATCGTGCCCTTGACCTTGCGGCCGTCGGCCGGCATGCCGTTGCCGGTCTCGAGGTCGGCCGTGCAGCGGAGCTCGACGATCTTGCCGTTTTCGTCCTTGACGACCTCGTTGCACTTGACGATATACGCGCCCATCAGG
>NZ_CALWUN010000003.1 GCF_944384735.1 uncultured Agathobaculum sp.
GAGGACATCTTTGGGTGGCTCAATTATTCATGAGCGTATCCCTGTCAAGTGGCTCACTTTTATATTAGCGTTTACATCGAGCATCTGCCCCTCGAGCTTGTAGGTGCGCTCAACGACCTTGTTGTGTTCGTTTACCTTTTTCTCCAGCTGCTCGATGCGGTAGCTGGTCAGCCGCGAGGACACCAGGATGCCGCCCAGCGACCCCACGAGCGTGCCGAACAGGCTGATGCAGGACAGGATGATTTCCACATTCATCGCAAGGTGGGGCGGGCTGTGCCCGCCCCGTCACCTCCCTCCGGCTCACGCGTCCGCGGCGATGAAGCCCTTCTCGACCAGCAGCTGCTTGTCCGGCAGGCTCAGCAGCTCGGGCACGCCGGTCTGCACGCTGCGCCAGTGGCAGTACTGCGCACGGGCGAGGTCGTCGTGCTGGAGACCGTGCTTGTGGTCGTACTTGTCGAGGCACACGCCGATGTCGCCGCCCATGGCCTTGACTTCCTCGTGGTTCTGGATGTAGATGTTGTTCTGGTACATAATAAACTTCCTTTCCGGCCGTTTCGGCCAACGTATTTCATAAATAGGGCGCTTTGCCCCGCTTTTTGCCGTCAATCGGTCAAATATGCATAGGAATTACCCCGTCAAAAAAACCGCCCCGTCATCGACGGGGCGGTTTGCTTTTCAGCGGCGCGGGGTCATCCGTGCGGCCAAGCAGATAATCAGTGCTGGTGTGGAAAAAGTCGGCAATCCGGCACAGCATGTCCAGCGACGGCTCGCGAAACCCGCGTTCATAGCCGCTGTATGTGGTCTGTGCGATACCGAGTGCTTCGGCAAGTTCTGTCTGGCTCAGTTCCGCGTCTTCGCGCAAGTCGCGCATCCGATTGCATTGCATGGGCATCACCATCCGAGGATAGTGTAGACTAATTCGTTTCGCGCTATTGCTTTTTAATTCGATACGAATTAAAATATGCTTGAGGTGATACGGATGAGCCAAAACGAATTGCAACCGCTGCATTACCGCAAGGCCTATGCGTTGTTGATTGCGCGGGTCGAACAGGTGATTGCGCAGCTGGAGTGCGGCGGGGAGGATGTACCGCAGGCGTTTATCTGTGCCGCACTGGTGCAGGCACTGCAAGAAGCGGAGGATGCTGCGTGTGCGCCCTGACGATAGCGCACGTTGTTTTTCTTTGTCCGTCAGCTGTCCTTTGGGGCGGTATTTTTGCCGTGATAAGCCGGCTGCACGGTGCAAAAGACCGTTTGCGCGCAGCGCGCCCGGAAGGCAGCAAATAGATGGGCTAAAGAGGAAAGCTGCAATCAGCATTTCGCGCGCCGCCCGTCCGCATGGCCGCGTTATCCGAAGCACCTGTGTGGGCGGATGCGTATTTACTTTGCGCGGCGGGGCAAAACATGATATACTGATAATAAACTGGGAATGGAATGGGGAACTGGACGACATGGCAATCAGCAAGGCGATGCGCGCGGCGCTGCACGCGCTGAGCTACCCGGCAAACATCGACGTGGGCAAAACCTACAAGGTCGAGCGGGCGGTGCGCGGCCTGCGCACGCCGCTTGCGCCGCTCTATCATCTGTGGGATCACAAGATTGAGCGGGACGGTCACGACATCCGTGTGCGCATTTACACGCCGAAAAAGCAGACCGGACAGCGCCTGCTGCTGTTTTTCCACGGCGGCGGCTGGGTGCTCGAGAGCGTGGACACCTACGACGCGGTCTGCCGCAACCTGGCGAACCGCACGGGCTGCCGCGTGGCCTCGGTCGAGTACAGCCTCGCGCCCGAGCACATCTTTCCCGAAGGGCTGGAGGACTGCTACGCCGCCGCACGCGAGGTCTACCGCCATCCCGGGCAGTTCGGCGTGACTTCGCACAAGATCACGCTCATCGGGGACTCGGCGGGCGGCAATCTGGCGGCTGCGGTGTCGCTGATGGCGCGCGACCGGGGCGAATTTGCCGTCACCCAACAAATTCTGATCTACCCCGCGACCCATTACGACCATGCGCCCGATTCTCGCTTTGCGTCCGTGCGCGAAAACGGCGCCGACTACCTGCTGACCGCCAAGCGGGTGCAGGATTACATGGCGCTTTATGCAGGCGGCGACGAGGCTGTCATGCGCGACCCGTATTTTTCACCGCTGTGCGCGCCCGACCTGTCCGGCCAGCCGCGCACGCTGGTCATCACTGCCGAATATGACCCGCTGCGCGACGAGGGCGAAGCCTACGCCTGCGCGCTGTGCGACGCCGGGGTCGACGTGCAGCTGTGCCGCATGACGGACGCGCTGCACGGCTATTTTTCGCTGCCGGCGCGCTTCCCAATGGTGCGCCGCACCTATGACCTGATCGTACAATTCCTGAATGGAGAACAAAGCGTATGCCAAAAGACAAACGCAGTCAAAAAAACCTGAGCTGGAGCCGGCTGGACAACGCCGCCAAAATCTTCCCGCCGACCTCGCACGGTTCGGATACGGGTGTGTTCCGCTTGTCGTGCGAGCTGAACGAGCCGGTCGCGCCCGATGTGCTGCAAAACGCGCTCGCGCGCACGCTTGAGCGCTACCCCCATCTGCTGATGGTCATGCGGCGCGGCGTGTTCTGGTACTATCTGGAGCAGACGCGCCTGCGGCCGTCCGTTGTGCCCGAGCACGCGCCGCCGTGCGCGGCGCTGTATGAGGGCAGTCAGTCGCTGCTGTTCCGGGTCAGCTACTGGCGGCACAAGGTGAACCTCGATATGTTCCATGTGCTGGCCGACGGTGCGGGCGCGATCGAGTTCTTTGAATCGCTGATGACGGCCTACCTTGTCCTGCGCCACCCCGAGGCAGGTGTGGACGGACAGCCGCAGGCATCGGTCTCACAGCGCTGGGCAGACAGCTTTCAGAAATACTATAAGCCGCGCGGCGGCAAGACGGCGTCCGAGCGGCATGGCCGCGCCTACCGTCTGCGGGGCGTGCGCCGCGCGGACGGCGGCCTGACCATCATCGAGGGCGTGGCCGACGTGGGGCAGGTGCTTGCGGCGGCGCACCGCTGCGGCACAACGCTGACCGTTTACCTGACCGCGCTGCTGTTTGCCGCCATCCACAGCGAAATGTACGTCCGCGAGCAGAAAAAGCCGGTCGTGCTGACCATTCCGGTCGACCTGCGCGGTTTTTTCCCGTCGCGCACGACGCGCAACTTTTTCGGCACCATCCGTGTCAGCTATGATTTTTCCAAACGGTCGGGCGAGATTGAGGACATTGCCGCTTGCGTCGCCGCGGCGTTCAAGGAGGAACTGACGCCCGAGCGGCTGGGCGCGCGCATGAACCGGCTGGCCGCGCTCGAGCACAACCCGCTGCTGCGCCCTATCCCGTTGGCGCTCAAGAACCCGGTGCTGCGCCTGTCGGGCGTGGTGTCCGACCGCGGCGAGACCGCCGCGCTGTCCAACATCGGCAAGTTCCGCCTGCCGGACGCGCTGCATCCCTATGTGCGCGGCTTCGGCGTATTCATGTCGACCGGCGCGACCCAGCTTTGCACCTGTTCGTTCGGCAGCAGCCTGCATTTCGGCTTTACCTCGGCGTTTGAGAACACCGAGGTGCAGCGCCGCTTTTTTGAGCTGCTGGCCGACGAGGGGATCGATATCGAGATCCGCAGCAACGAATACCACGAGGAGGAGGAGACGCCATGCAGCGATGCCCCAGCTGCCGAGTGACCGTCGCCGGTCATAAAACCTGCTGTCCGCTGTGCGGCGGCCAGCTGACCGGCACGCCAGAGCCGGAGACCGAGGTCTTCCCCGCGCTGGAAAAGCCGCGGTTCACGACCGGCTTTGTGTTGCGCCTGCTCGCGCTGCTGGCGATCGCGGTCAGCGTTATCTGCGTGCTGGTCAACATTGCGACCGGCTGGCATGTGCTCTGGTCGCTGTTTGTCGTGGCGGGCGTGGCCTGCGTGTGGGTCGCGGCGGCCGTCGGCGTGGCATACCGCCGGGATATGACGCAAAATCTCGGCTGGCAGGTCGTGCTCATCCCGCTGCTGTCCATCCTGTGGGATATCTGGACGGGCTGGCGCGGCTGGTCGATCGACTTCGTGCTGCCCTGCGTGTGCATCGTCGGCGTGCTGGCCATGCTGTTGATCGCTGTGCTGTGCCGCCTGCCGCTGCGCGCGTTCGCCGGGCCGCTGATCAGCGCGTGTGTGCTCGGGCTGGTGCCGCTCCTGCTGGTCGCGCGCGGCCGAGTACACATCCTGCTGCCCTCGCTGCTGTGCGCCGGACTGTCCATCCTGTCGCTGGCGGCGCTCGTGCTGTTCCAGTGGCAGACCATCAAGGCCGAACTGTCGCGTCGGTTCCATCTGTAAGGCGATGCGCGAATGATGGCGGGGAAATGCAACAAAATCCGGATAAACGAAAAAAGAGCGGCTTGGCCGCTCTTTTGAGGCTGTCGAAAAACATAGTTTTCGACAGCCTCTCGATCGGAACCACGCTTCCGATCGAATCAAATGTATCAAAAAAGCGGGCACGGCCCAGGCCGCCTTCTCTTGGCCTGCGGCCAATTCACCTTGAAGCTCGCTTTTTTGATGCCGCTCACAGAGCGGCTGAACAATGCGCGCTGCGGCGCGAGGACTTTATCGACAGACTAAAAAGAGCGGCTTGGCCGCTCTTTTTTCATGGAAGGGTGGGATGGGCGGGCTTGCTTGCGCGCAAGACGCCGGCTGGGTGATGAGAAGGGGGAGGCAGGCGTTGACCGCCGGCCGCGGCAAGCGGGGCAGCGGCGCTCACAGCGCGTCGATATTGATGCAGGAAACATGCGGGATTTCGGACAAACGCAGCAGCATGTCCGAGGTCGAGATGTTGCGCTGCTGCACGCCGAGGTAGAGCTCGAACCGCACGCGGATATGTGTGTCGTCGACATCCCGGCTGGAAAAGTTGCTGATGTTGGCCTCTTGCAGCTCGAGCGCCCGGCAGATGGTGTGCAGGCAGTCCTCGCTCCGGCCATAGAGGAAGGAAATCTCGAAGCGGGGGAACTTGAACAGCCGCAGCGCGAGCATTGCCACGGCAAAGCCGCCGAGTGAGACCACATATTGCCCCGCGCCGATGGCCAGCCCCAGGCAGGCGGACACCCAAAGGGTGGCCGCGGTCGTCAGGCCGCGCACCGAGCGCCCCTCCTTCATGATCGTGCCCGCGCCGAGAAAGCCGATGCCCGAGATGACCTGCGCGCCCAGACGGGCGGGGTCGGAATTGGCGGTGTCGACAAATTCGCTGACCGTCTGCCCGCCCAGCAGCATGACGACTGCCGCGCCGATGGTCACCAGCATGTGCGTGCGCACGCCGGCCGGGTGGTGCGCACGGGCGCGTTCCCAGCCGATGCCGCCGCCGATGCACAGCGCGAGCAGCAGCCGCAGCGCGGTATTGCCCAACAGAACGAGTTGGTCCATGCCGGTCACCCCCTTGCGCGGAGGAACAGCGGGTTGGTAAAGGCGATGTGCTGGCCGGCGCGGCCGTAATAGGTGCCGATCAGGTCGGCGCGCAGCCAGCCGGGCGCGGCCGACAGGTGCAGGCGCTGGTGCGGCTCGGCCGGGCAGACGGCCAGCACGCGGCCGTTATGAACCAGCCGCAGCTCCTGCATCTGCACTTGGCTGCGGTCCCAGTCATGGGGCAGCGTGGTCTCATCCACATCCAGATCGACCTCGATGTCGCCTGTGGGCAGCTCGTCGCCGACCTGCCACGGGTTGCCGTCCGCATCGGTGCCGTGCATGGTCAGCAGCGGGCCGGCGGCAAGGCACACGCGCCCGCCGCGCACGGCGTCCAGAATGGCGTCCTGCGTCAGGTTGCCGTCGACGCCGACATAGGTGTGCGCGTAGGCGAAGGAGTCCTCGCGGTGCCAGTCGCGGCCGCTGGTGGCCGTGGTGCGGCAGCCGCGATCCAGCAGCTGCTCCCACAGCGCGAACGCGCGCAGGCTCTGGATTTTGCGCGGCGCGTCGTCGCGCGACCAAACCTCGAGGTAATCGACCGCCGCCCAGTCGGCCACCTGAAACTCCCAGTGGTAACCCGTGTTGACCGGGTTGGACAGCGCGAACGGGTGCGCGATGCCGACGATGCCGCCGTTCTTATGGATATTGGCGATCGCACGGTCAATTTCGGGCGGGCGCACGCCGCGCCAGTCGGTGTAGCCACGCTCGCCGAGCACGAGCATGTGGCCGAAATAGGTCGTCCACTCGATGCCGTCCACGCCGACCAGACCCTCGCGTTCGAGCGCGGGATAAAATTCGCGCAGGCCGGAGGCGGTGTTGTGGTCGGTCAGCGCGACGGCGGCAAAGCCGCGTTTGCGCGCCGCCTCGACCAGCCCGGCGACGGTAAAGTCACCGTCGCTGTGCTCGGTGTGCGTGTGCAGTTCAACCGGATACCACTTCATCGTCCGTCCTCCCTTCAATGCGCAGCGTGCCGGTGCACACCGGCGAAATGATCTCGTGCAGGTGCAGCATGCCGCCCCAGTCGCCGTCCAGACGGGCGGGCGGCGTAAAGCCGCGCGAGGCGGTCCCGGTGGTCAGGATGTGGGTCTGGTCGGTGTCCCAGCGGTGGGCGTTGCCGACATACTGCCCGTCCTTGTCCAGCGAGAGCGTGACTAGGTTCTTGACCGGCAGGAAGCGGTCGGTCTGCATGGGCTGCAACTCGCGCGGATAGCAGTCGTAGTAGCGCGTCAGCGCCTTTTCGACCGCCGGACGGCAGATCTCTTCGGCGGTTTCTTTGCCGGGGCCGTAGGTGAAGTGCAGCCGTAGCTCGGCCGTCCCTGCGGGGCAGGTGAACGAGAACGGCACGTCGTGCTGGGCGTCCTGCGGTGTCCAGCGGTACTCCTGTTCCAATAGCAGCATGCTCAGCCCTCCTTTGCGTAATATGGGGTGCAGACAGTGGTCTGCCCGACGGCGCAGCACAGCGCGCAGGGCTGCGCACCGTCCTTTGTGCCAAAGGCGTCCGCCAGCAGGCCGGTGGTGTACACCTGCACCGGGCGGCCGCGCTCGGTCAGATAGGCAGCGGCGCGCGCCTGTACCTCGGCGCACGCGCTGGTGAAGGTGCGCGCGGCGTCCGCGCACATGACGAATACTTCGGGGTCGCACGCGTCGACGAGCGACTGCGGCATGCCGTCGCGCTGGCCGTGGTGGGTCAGTTTGAGCACTTGCGCGCGCGGGAAATCCGCCGCGGCGCAGCGCGCGTCCCAGCCGCTGCACAGGTCGCCGGTCAGCAGCGCGCGCCAGTCGCTCGACTGGATGCAGCAGGCAAGGCTGCACGTGTTTTCGACCTTGTCGAACGCGCGCATGGCGTCGCGCTGGGCGGCTGGGTCGTCCATGGTGCAGAAGGCGTCGAACGCGGCGCGCCGCGCGGCGATCTGACCCTCGTCCATGCCGAACAGGCGGATGCCGCAGCTCGGCCAAAGTTCTTCAAAGTCCGCGGTCGCCGCGCGCTCGCGGACTGGCACGCCGCGCTGTCCCAGCACGGCGCGCAGGCGCTCGAAGTGCTGCAAACCGGTCGTGAACAGCCGCAGGCTCAGGTCGTCCGGGCATTCCGGCAGCGCGGCCTCGATGGCGCGCGCGGCGCTTTCGGTCGGCCAGCAGTTGACCCAGAACGCGCCGACCGGGAATTGCCCGGCGGTTTCGACCAGCCCGCTCAGGTGGTCGTTGTGCAGGTGGGTGCAGATCATGCAGTCGATCTGCGTGACGCCTTTTTGCCGCAGGAAATCCGCCAGCCGGATGGTGCCCGGCTCGTTATAGGCTTCGTCCGCGCTGCCCGGCCCGCCGTCCATGACCAGACAGTGCGCCCCGTCGATGAGCACGATGGCCTCGCCGTAGCCCACGCTCAAAAAATACAGTTCCATAAAATCCCTCCGTGGGAAAACAGGCACATGGGCGGTCCGCTTGGCCGGACTGCCCATGTGCCGAGATGTTTAGCGGACCGAAGCGGTCTTTTCCTGGTTGCGCTCGGCCAGGACCAGCGCCACGCGCTCCTCCTCGGTGTGGGAGGACGGCGGGGTGATCAGGCTGACGACGATGCAGAAGATAAAGGTAACGATGGTGACGGGGAGCGCCGGACCCTTGAAGGTCTCGGTGATCCACACGTTGAACGGCTGGTACACCAGATAGACAACGCCGAACGCGATGCCGCTGGCCATGGTCGCCACGCCGCCCTGCCACGTCGCGCGCTTCCAGAAGCGGCCGACCAGCAGCGCGACCGCCATGCCGGGCGTGAACGAGCCGATGACGTTATTGATGTAGCTCATGATGTCGTTGGCGAAGATGGTCATGCCGAACGCGCCGACCAGCATGATGACCAGGATGATGCGGGAGTACTTGGGGATGTCCTTATCCTCGACCGGCTTTTTGAAGATCAGCGCGTACACGTCGGTCAGGAAGGTGGTGACGCCCGCGATGGCGTCCGAGTCGGCCGAGGACATGATGGCCGACAGGCCGGCGATCAGGCATACCAGACCGATGGCGGGCGGGAATACCGTGGTCGCCATGTAGGCAAAGGTGAAGTCCGGGTTGGCCAGCACGCTTTCCGCGCCGGTGTTGGTTGCAATGGTGAAGCCGGACATGCCGACGATGGCCGGCAGAATCGAGAAGCAGCCGACGACTGCCGCCGCGATCAGGATGGCCTTGCGCGCCGTCGCCGGGGATTTGGCGGTGTAGACGCGCATGTGCGCGGTCGGGCCTGCCATCGCGCCGTAGTAAGAAGCCAGCGCAACGGCCAGCACGCCGAGCACGCCCTTGGAGCCCAGGCCGAACGCGGTCATCGCGCCCGGGTTGCCCGCCGCTTCATAGGTCGCGCGGATGGTTTCATAGCCGCCCGCCGCAGGGATGGCCAGAATCGCGATCGTAACGAAGCCGCCGAACAGCAGCACGGCCTGGATGGCGTCCGTCCAGACGACCGCCATGTAACCGCCGACGAAAACGTAAACGCCGAAGGCGAGCACCGTGATGATCTTGGCCGGGATCATGTCCATGCCGATCAGGTAGGCCAGATAGTTGGCGCCGCCGTTGATGGCGCTGCCGACCCAGACGATCGACACGATGAAGATGACGACCGACATGAATTTGCGCATGTACGGGCTGCCGTCATAATAGAATTGCAGCTCTTCGCACAGCGTGCGGAATTTGTGCTTGCGCACATGCGAGAAGCAGAACGCGACCGTGACAAGGCCGATGGCGTTGGCCAGCGGGTAAACCGCGCCCAGCCAGCCGTCGCGGAAGCCGTTGGCCGTTGCGCCGACCGAGGTGCCCGTGCCGACCGCCGTTGCGGCCGCGGTGCAGATCAGCAGAAGCAGGCCGACGTTGCGGCCGCCCATCAGGTAATCCTCGCCCTGCGTTGTGCCCTTCCTGCTGGTCAGGTAGGCAATGAGGATCATCAGACCGATGTACACAAAGAAGCCTACGATGAACAGTGCAGCGTATTGTCCTGATACCATGTTATTTCTCCTTTCCTCTCCGTCGCTTTGTTGTATAGACGACTTGAGTGTATTGTATAACACGCACAAGAAGTTGTAAATACCTCTCGGGGAAAATTGTCGAAATGACGTTTTAGGGCTGGATAATTTATGGAATATTAACAGGAAAAAACAGGCGTTTACAAGAAATCGGCTTGCACTTTTAGCAAAAAGCTATATAATAGTACAAAAGACAAAACCGGCCGCCGCTGGGACGGCCTGCGCATCGGGAGGGAAAGGCGACCATGGAACAAAAATCATCTGCGCTGCGCGCCAAAGAGGCCTTCCTGTCCTTATATCATGCGGGGGAATTTGCACCCGGCAGCCGCATCCCATCGGAAACGGCGATGGCCGGGCGGCTGGGCGTCAGCCGCGAGACGTGGCGCAAGGCGCTGGTGCTGCTGCGCAACGACGGGCTGCTGGTGTCCAAGCACGGCTCGGGCACCTATCTGCTCGAGCGGCCGCGCCGCATCGTCAACGATCTGGCGCAGCTGCAAAGCATGAGCAAGATGATCGCCGCGGCGGGCATCGAGGAAAAGGAATCGCATGTGGTCGGTTCGGTCGGCCGTGCGCCGGCGGAAGCCGCCCGCTTTTTTGAAGCATCCCCCGAGGAGGAATTTTTCATCCTCGAGCGCATCCGCCACGCGGATTGCGGCATTATTTCGGCCAGCATCGGGTATCTGCCGCAGAAATATACGCAGGAGCTGATGGAGCGCATGCCGCCCTCGCTGTTCACCTATCTGGAGGAGACGCACGGCATCCGCATCAGCCGCGCGCTGACCGAGCTGTTCATCCCGGCATCGGACGACCCGCTGCGGGTCAAGCTGCAATTGCCGGCAGGGCGGGACGCCTTTGGTTTCCGGCAATACTATTACGACTCGCGCGGCAATCCGCTGCTCTATTCGCTGGACTATCTGCGCAGCGACCTGTTCCATTTCACCATCATGCGCACCCGCCCGTAAATTCGGTGGGCGGATGGCGCCCCCATACGCCCCTGCCGGCACATGGCTGCCGACAGGGGCGTACTGCGTCCGGCATGCCCGGACGGGCGTTGACAAAATCCACACGCTGCGGTATACTATCGGTGCAATACCCCCTCCCCGGGGGCGGGGTGAGATAGCGGAAAAGGAGAACCCAAGATGAAACAACGATTTCGCGTCGGCGGCATGAGCTGCGCGGCGTGTTCCGCCCATGTGGAAAAGAGCGTGGCCGCGGTGCCGGGCGTGCGCGAGGTGCAGGTCAACCTGCTGGCGGGCAGCATGGCGGTCGAGTATGACGAAACCGCGTGCGATGACGCGCAGATCATCCGCGCGGTCGAGCAGGGCGGCTACACCGCCGCGGTGGACGGCGGCACGCGCGCGGGCGCGCCGGCCAAGGCCGCCGCACCGGAGGACGATTTGCAGGAGATGAAAACGCGCATCACCGTCTCGGCGGTGTTCCTCGTCATCCTGATGTATTTTTCGATGGGGCCGATGGTCGGCCTGCCGCTGCCGGGCTTTGTCAGCGGGGAGGCGCACGCCTTTGCGCTCGCGCTCGTGCAGCTGCTGCTGACTTTGCCGATCCTGTTTATCAACCGCAAGTATTTTATCAACGGTGGGCGCACGCTGGTGCAGCGCGCGCCCACGATGGACGCGCTGATCGCGGTCGGTTCGGGCGCGTCCGTCGTGTACGGCGTGTACGCGCTGTTCCAGATCGGCTATGCGGGCGCGGCTGGTGATATGGAGACCGTGCACGCATTTGCGCACGATCTGTATTTTGAATCCGCAGGCATGATTTTAACGCTGGTCACGCTCGGCAAGTTCTTTGAGGCGCGCGCCAAGCGCAAGACCGGCGAGGCCATCGCCGCGCTCATGGACCTGCGGCCGCAGACCGCGTCGGTCGTGCGCGGCGGGCAGGAGGTCGAGGTGCCGGTCGACGAGGTACGCGTCGGGGATTATGTGATCGTGCGCGCCGGGCAGGCGGTGCCGGTGGACGGCGAGATCGTCGAGGGGCATGCCTATCTGGATGAAAGCGCCATCACGGGCGAGTCCATGCCGGTCGAGCGGCACGCGGGCGACCCGGTCATTGGCGCAACGGTGATGAAAAACGGCTATTTTGCGATGAAAGCGTCGCGCGTGGGCGATGATACGACGCTGTCCCAGATCATCCGGCTGGTCGAGGAGGCGGGCGCGTCCAAGGCGCCGATCGCCAAGCTGGCCGACAAGGTTGCGGGCGTGTTCGTGCCGGTCGTCATGCTGATCGCGCTGGTGACCGCTGTCATTTGGCTGGCGGTCGGCCAGACGCCCAGCTTTGCGCTGACGCGCGCGATCGCGGTGCTGGTCATTTCGTGCCCGTGCGCGCTCGGGCTGGCCACGCCGGTGGCCATCATGGTCGGCACCGGTATGGGCGCCAAAAACGGCGTGCTGTTCCAGTCGGCCGAGGCGCTGGAGAATTTGCACGATGTGGACTGCGTCGTGCTGGATAAGACCGGCACGGTGACCGAGGGGCGGCCGGTCGTCACCGACGTCCGCTCCTTTGGCGTCGACCCGGACGACCTGCTGTCGCTCGCGCTGTCGATCGAGGTCAAGAGCGACCACCCGCTGGCGGACGCGATCGTGCGCTATGCGCGTGCCAGGCATGTCAAGGAGCGCGCGGCCACCGCGTTTGAAATGGTCGAGGGGCAGGGCGTGCGCGCGATGATCGACGGCGTGCGCTGCATGGCGGGCAACCGCCGTATGCTGCTGGCCAATGGGCTGGCGCTGCCGCGTTCGGCGCAGCAAATGGGTGAAAGCCTTGCCGCGGCGGGCAAGACCCCGCTGTATTTCGCGGCAAACCGGCAGGTGGTCGGCATTTTCGCGGTGGCGGATGTGCTCAAACCGACCAGCCGCGCGGCGGTCGAGGCGCTGCAGGGGCTGGGCGTCGGGGTAACGCTGCTGACTGGCGACAACCAAAAGACCGCGCAGTCGATCGCAGCCGAGCTGGGCCTGCAGGATGTGGTGGCCGAGGTGCTGCCGCAGGACAAGGAGCGCGTCGTGCGGGAAAAGCAGGCGCAGGGCCGCAAGGTGGCCATGGTGGGCGACGGCATCAACGACGCGCCCGCACTGGCGCGCGCGGACGTCGGCATCGCCATCGGCGCGGGCACGGACGTGGCCATCGCGTCGGCCGACGTGGTGCTGATGAAGAGCGACCTGATGGACGCGGTGGACGCTATCCGTCTGTCGCGCCAGACCATGCGCAACATCCGCGAAAACCTGTTCTGGGCGTTTTTCTACAACTGCATCGGCATCCCGATCGCGGCAGGCGTGCTGTGGGCGCCGCTGCATCTGGGGCTCAGCCCGATGATCGGCGCGGCCGCGATGAGCCTGAGCTCGGTCTGCGTGGTATCCAACGCACTGCGTTTGCGTTTTTTCAAGGCGTCGCCCCGTCCGACGGGCGGCCAACCGATAGTTCTGCCAAAGGAGGAGACAAAGAAAATGGAACAGAAGAAAATCATCAAGGTAGAGGGCATGATGTGCGAGCACTGCGTGGCGCATGTGAAAAAGGCGCTGGAGGCGCTGCCGGGGGTGGCGGCGCAGGTCGACCTGGCCAGCGGCACGGCGACGGTCACCGGCGCGCCGCTGCCGGCGGACGACCAGCTGACCGGGGCGGTCGAGCAGGCGGGCTACAAAGTGGTCGGCCTGCAATGAGGGCGGACCGGAAAAAGGTCGAGCCGCTGCTGCGCACCGCGCGCGGCCAGCTGGACGGCGTGCTCAAGATGATCGAGGACGGCCGCTACTGCATGGAGATCGTCACGCAGCTGCAGGCGGTCGAGTCGCTGGTGCACAAGGCGCAGCGCGAGGTGCTGCGCGCGCATCTGGCGGGCTGCGTGCAGGACGCATTCGAGACGGGCGACGGGCAGGCCCGCGAGAATAAGATCGACGAGATCATCAAGCTGCTCGACCGGGCATGAGCGCGCGGCTGCCCGCGGCGCTCGCGCCGGTGCAGGACGCGGCGGCGGTGCTCATGCGCGCCGCGCGCGACGAGCAGACCGTGGCAGATGTGTGCATCCGCGGGGCGGACCTGTCCGGCACGCAGTATGACGGGCTGCGGCTGCGCGGCGTGCGGCTGGAAAACTGCCGCCTGACCGGCTGCCGCTGGGCGCGCGCCGATTTTGCGGACGTGGTGCTGGATAGCTGCGAGCTTTCGGGCAGCGGCTGGCAGGAGTCGTTTTTCGAGCGGGTCGGGCTGGCCGGCTGCAAGGCCGTCGGCGCGGATTTTGCCGAAACCGGTTGGCGCGACGCGGACTTACGGGACTGCCGCCTGTCCGACGCGGTGTTCGACCGGGCGCGCCTGCGTCGGGTGGCGGTTTTGGGCTGCGACCTGACGGGCGCGTCGCTCTGCGAGTGCCGGTGGAAGGGCTGGACGCTGACGGATACCAGCCTGCGGTCGGCGCGCCTGCTGCATACGCCGCTCGCAGGGATTGACCTGACCGGCTGTGAGATAGACGGCATCGCGGTGTCGGACACCCACGCCGAGCTGCGCGGCGCGGTCGTGACGATGGGGCAGGCGGCCATGCTGGCAAAGCGGCTGGGCGTTGTCATCAAGGCATAACAAGAGGGCGGAAGCGATGCTTCCGCCCTGTTTGTTATCAATTATATGGCTTACAGGAAGGCGCGCAGCGCGTCCACCAGCTTGTCCATCTGCTCATCAGTGCCGACGGTGATGCGCAGGTAGTTGTCGATGCGCGGTAGCTTGAAATACCGGATGAATATGCCGCGCCCGCGCAGATACCCGAAAATATCCGGCGCTTTTTTGGCCGGGTGGGTGACGAACAGGAAGTTGGTCAGCGACGGGGAAACGATAAATCCCAGCCCGCGCAGCGCGTCGGCGGTGCGTTCGCGCGTCACGATGACCTTGCGGCAGGTTTCCTGAAAATACGCCTCGTCCTTGACGGCGGCTTCGCCCGCCGCCAGCGCCACCGCGTCCATCGTGTAGGAGTTATAGGAGTTCTTGACCGCCTCGAGCGTCGCGATCAGCGTCTCCGAGCCGAGCGCGTAGCCGATGCGCAGGCCGGCGAGCGAGCGCGACTTGCTCATTGTCTGCACGACAAGCAGGTTTTCGTATTTTTCAAGCAGCGGCACCGCGCTCTGCGCGCCGAAATCGACGTAGGCCTCATCGATGATGACGACGCAGTCCGCGTTGTGCTGCAAAAGATCCTCGAGGAAATCGAGCGACATGCCGCGCCCGGTCGGCGCGTTCGGGTTGGGCAGCACGACGCCGCCGTTCGGGCGGTCGTAGTCGCGGACGTTGACGCAGAAGTTTTCGTCCAGCGGCACGGTCTCATAGGGGATGCGGAACAGGTCGCACCAGACCGGGTAGAACGAATAGGTGATGTCCGGGTACAAAACCGGCTCGTCCGAGCAGAAGAACGACTGGAACGCGAGCGCCAACACATCGTCCGACCCGTTGCCGAGGAACACCTGTGAGGGCTTGAGCTCAAAGCGGTCCGCGAGCGCCGCTTTGAGCGCCTTGCCGTTCGCGTCCGGGTAGAGCGCGAGGCAGGACGCGTCGAAATCGCGCAGCGCCTGCTGCACGCCCGGCGCAGGCGGGTAGGGGTTTTCGTTGGCGTTGAGTTTGATGATATTTTCGCTCTGCGGCTGCTCGCCCGGCACATAGGGGTCGATGCGGCGGAGCTTTTTGATAAAAGGCTTGTCCATCGGGAAAACTCTCCTTTTTCTTTTTCATGACTGCGGATAGTTTATCACAGTAAAGCGAGAAAGTCAAGTCCTGTTTGTGTGCGCGCCAAAAGCGTGGTATAATCGTGCTATCAACAGTAGGAGCGAGTGACATGAAAAGAATGGGATATGCACTTGGCTTTATGGCAGCAATATGGTCGTTATATGTGTTGGTAATATATACAATAACCGTGGGTGACGTAGGCGGACTACTTGGTCTGTATAGTGGTGCTGCATGGATGTATAAGGCTCCCTGTATTGTGGTTTGTGTTGTTTGCTGCTCTTGCCTGCGGCGCGATTGTACGGCTGTTCTGCGGGCAACCACGGAGTGCCGAGCTCGTGGCTGCGCTAGTGCTGATTCCGTTGCTGCTTATTAGTGTATTTGGCTGGGCAATCATTACTGCACTTTCTGCCATAGTCTGATTTCATAAGGAGAAGAAAATGCATCAACCCTTAGCGGACAAGATCCGCCCGAAAACGCTGGACGACGTGGTCGGCCAGCGGCATTTGCTCGGCAAAAGCGGCCTGCTGCGCCGCGTGATCGAGTCGGGCACGATCCCGAATATGATCTTTTACGGCCCGTCCGGCGTGGGCAAGACGACGGTCGCGTCCATCATCGCCAAGCAGACCGAGCGCCGGCTGTACCACCTCAACGCCACGACCGCGGGTATTGCGGACATCAAGGCGATCATCGACGAGCTGGACACCTTCCTCGCGCCCAACGGCGCGCTGGTCTATCTGGACGAGATCCAGTATTTCAACAAAAAGCAGCAGCAGAGCCTGCTGGAATTCATCGAGACGGGCAAGATGACGCTGATCGCGTCGACGACCGAGAACCCGTATTTCTACGTCTACAACGCGATTTTGAGCCGCAGCACGGTCTTTGAGTTCAAGCCCATCGAGGCGGCCGACATGCAGAAGGCCGTCGAGCGGGCGTTTTCGCTCGCCATCGGGGACAAGGGCACGCCCGTCGAGGACGGCGTTGCCGCCTACATCGCGCAGGCGGTCGGCGGCGACGTGCGCAAGGCGCTCGGCGCGGTCGAACTGCTTGTGCTGGGCGCTGGGGCGGATGGCGTGACGCTGGCGGACGCAAAACAGGCGGCGCAGCGCTCCAACATGCGCTACGACCGCGACGGCGACAGCCACTACGATATCCTGTCCGCGCTGCAAAAGTCGGTGCGCGGCTCCGACCCGGACGCTGCGCTGCACTACCTCGCGCGGCTTTTGGAGGCGGGCGACATGATCTCGGCGGCGCGCCGCCTGCTGGTCATCGCGTCGGAGGACGTCGGGCTGGCCTATCCGCAGTGCGCGGCGATTGTCAAGGCGCTGGTCGACACGGCGTTCCAGCTCGGCCTGCCCGAGGCGCGCCTGCCGCTGGGCGAGGCCGTTATCCTGATGGCGACCGCACCCAAGTCCAACAGCGCGTGCATGGCGATCGATGCGGCCATGGCCGACGTGCGCGCCGGACACACGGGCGATATCCCGGCGCATCTCAAGGATGCGCACTACGGCGGCGCGGCCAAGCTCGGCCGCGGGCTGACCTACCAGTACCCGCACGCGTTCCCGAACCATTGGGTGCAGCAGCAGTACCTGCCGGACGAACTCAAAGACGCGCATTACTACGACTTCGGGCCGAATAAGACAGAGCAGGCCGCCCGTGCCTACTGGGCGCGCGTCAAGGGCGGAGCATAAGCCTATTCAAATACGGTCGCGATGTATTTCCGGTCGCAGCAGGGCGGGGTGTACACCCACTCGTCGATATGGCCGTCCGTGATGAAGTACGGCGGCGGGGCGGGCTCGGCGGACGGCGCGAGCACGTCGATGACGGTCAGCTTGATCTTCATGCGCTGCGGCAGGATGGACTTGATGTAAACCGACACGACCGTGCCGGGCGCAAGGTCGCCGCGCGTCTCGGCAAGGCCGGACAGGTTGGGAGCCAGCTCGATGAACACGCCGTACGGCTCGACCGAGCGCACGACGCCGCGCACGGTTTCGCCCGCGGCAAACTGCGCGGCGTTCTGCTCCCAAGTGCCGAGCAGCTCGCGGTGCGTCAGCGAAATGCGGCGCGAGACCGGGTCGACCGCGCGCACCGCCGCGCAAATGCGCTGGCCGACGCGCAGCCGGTCGGACGGGTGGAAAATGCGCGAGACCGACAGGTTCTCGATGCCAATGAGCGAGGCGACGCCGCAGCCGATGTCGACGAACGCGCCGAAGTTTTCGAGATGGGTGACGACCGCCGGGATAACATCGCCGGGGTGCAGGGTATCGAGGAAATGATCCTGCGCGCGCTGCTGCACGATGGTGCGGCTCAGCCAGACGACGGGCGTGTCCGCGCTTTCGTCGATCTCGGTGACGGCAAAGCAGGTGGGCTTGCCCACGCGGGACAGGAGGGCGATCTCGCGCGTGTCGCCCTCGGCCACGCCGAGCGCGCCGCACGCGCGCGGCAGGATGCCCCCGGCAAAGCCGAAGTCGAACAGCAGGTCGTGCGAGGCGGTGCACCGCTGCGCGACCGCCTCGAGGATTATGCCCTCATCCTGTGCGCGGCGCAGGCCGTCGAGCGACGCGAGCGCCTGCCGGACCTCGGGCAGCGCGGTGTAACTGCCCTCGGGCAGATAGCATTCACTTGTTTTCATAAATAGCAGAGCCTCCTTTGGGGTCTGCCTTACTATATGGGCGTGCAGGCGGGATTATGTCTGCACGCGCAGGCGGCTGGGCTTTTGCCGCCGCTTGTGGTATGATGGACGGGGGCAAACGCCCGATACGGAAAGGGGAAATGGGTATGGACGTGCAGGTCGGGGATATCCTGACGATGAAAAAACCGCATCCCTGCGGCGCGAAGCAGTGGAAGGTGCTGCGCACCGGCATGGACTTCAAACTCAAGTGTCTGGGCTGCGGGCACGAGGTCATGCTGCCGCGCTCGAAGGCCGAAAAGAACATCAAGCTGATTGAACGGGAGGGGAAACCGGTATGCTGATCGATGGAAAACAGATGCATTTGCAGATTCAAAAGGGCGACATCGGGCGCTATGTCATTTTACCGGGCGACCCGGGGCGCTGCGAAAAAATCGCGCGCTATTTTGACGACCCCAGGCAGATCGCCCAGAACCGCGAGTACACGGTCTGGACGGGCACGCTGGACGGCGAGCCGGTCGCCGTGTGCTCGACCGGCATCGGCGGCCCGTCGGCGGCAATCGCATTGGAAGAGCTGGTCGAGTGCGGCGCGGATACCTTTATCCGCGTGGGCACCTCGGGCGGCATTGTCGACAAGGTCTGCGGCGGCGATATCGTCATTGCGACCGCGGCCATCCGGCAGGAGGGCACGAGCCGCGAATATCTGCCGCTCGAGTTCCCGGCGGCGGCGGATTTTGCCGTCGTCAGCGCGCTGCGCGACGCGGCGGTGCAGTTCGGACTGGCGCACCACATCGGCGTCATCCAGTCCAAGGACAGCTTTTACGGCGAGATACGTCCGGCGCAGCAGCCGGTCGCGGACGAGCTGCTCGCCAAGTGGAAGGCGTGGAAGGCGGCGGGCGCGCTGACGAGCGAAATGGAAACCGCGGCGCTTTTCATCGTCTCGCAGGTGCTGCATGTGCGCTGCGGCGCAGTGCTGAATGTGCTGTGGAACGCAGACAACGACGACGCGCCCAATATCCCGCCGGACGCCGCCGAGCGCGGCGTTAAAACCGCCGTCGAGGCGCTGCGCATCCTGATACGGGAGGATAAGGCGCACTGATATGATAAAGCAAACCAAGCAAAAAAGGGCTGCCGACCTGGGCAACGACCCGGTCGGCCCGCTGCTGCTGCGGCTCGCCCTGCCGACCATCTGCGCGCAGGTGGTCAACCTGTTGTACAACATCGTCGACCGCATCTACATCGGCCAGATCCCGGTCGAGGGCAAGCTTGCGCTGACCGGAATGGGCGTCACCTTTCCGGTCATCACGCTGATCTCGGCGTTCGCGGCGCTCATCGGCATGGGCGGCGCGCCGCGCGCGTCCATTGCGATGGGCGCGGGCGAGCACGAGAAGGCCGAGCGCACGCTCGGCACTTGCACGGCCGCCCTGTGGGGGCTGGCCATCGCGCTGACCGTGCTGTTCCTGCTCTTTCAGGAGCCGCTGCTCGTGCTGTTCGGCGCGTCGCAGGATACGCTGCCCTACGCGATGCAGTATTTGAACATCTATGTGCTGGGTACGATTTTTGTCATGACCGCGCTGGGGCTGAACGGCTTTATCACCGCGCAGGGCAAATCGGGCATTGCCATGAAAACCGTGCTGATTGGCGCGGTGCTCAATGTCGCGCTCGACCCGGTGTTCATCTTCCTGTTCGGGCTGGGCGTGCGCGGCGCGGCGATCGCGACGGTCATTTCGCAGGCGGTGTCCGCGCTGTGGGTCGTGCGGTTTTTGACCGGCAAGACCAGCACGCTGCGGCTGCGGAAGGCGTTTTTCCGGCTTGGCCGCAGGCTGCTGCTGCCTGCAATCGCGCTGGGCGCGGCGCCGTTTGTCATGCAGTCGACCGAAAGCCTGCTCGCGGTGACCTTCAACGTGTCCCTGCAAAAGTACGGCGGCGACCTCGCCGTCGGCGCGATGACCATCCTGACCTCGGTCGCGCAGATGGTGCAGATGCCGCTGCTCGGGCTGACGCAGGGCGCGCAGCCCATCCTGAGCTTCAACTATGGCGCAGGACGGCCAGACCGGATGAAAAAGGTCGTGCAGTACAACCTGCTGGTCGCCTGCATCTTTGCGTTCGGCGTGTGGGGGCTGTCCATGGTGGCGCCGCACACGATCGCGCGCCTGTTTGCGCACGACAGCGCGCTGATCGAGGAGACCGCGTGGGCGCTGCGCATCTATTTTGCGGTCGGCTTTGTCTCGGCGTTCCAGAACACGTTCCAGCAGTGCTTTGTTGCGCTGGGCGAGGCCAAGATCTCGCTGTTCCTTGCCATTGAGCGAAAGATCATCCTGCTCATCCCGCTGATCTTGATATTGCCGCACTTTTTTGAGGATCAGCTGTTCGCGGTGTTCTTTGCCGAGCCGGTCGCCGACCTGCTGGCCGCCGCGACGACGACCACGCTGTTCCTGCTCCGCTTCCGGCAGATTTTGCGCAGCCTGCCGGCACAGGGAACGGGACCCGCGTCGTGACATGCGATAGGGAACCCCCGACCTGCCCATGACGGCAGGACCGGGGGGTTGCCGGTTTATACGGTATTTATTGAAAAGATTGTTGAAAATGTGCATTACTTTCCGCGCGTTCCGGTCGGATATTAAGGTATGTGGGATAAACCGGGACGTAGGATGGAGGGATGCACGATGATGGATCGGGTTGAGCGGATCATGGCGATGTACCGCATGGCCGGGCAGCAAAGCCCGGGCGGCGGGGCGTCGTTCGGCATGGCGGCGGGCGCGGGCGGCGCGCCGCAGGATACGTTGACGTTACAGGGCAACTGGCAGCAGACGAACTGGACGGTGGCGGTCAATCAGGTGCTGCAAAGCCTGCAGGACAGCTTTCCGGATGTCGAGATCGTATTGGGGAGCGCGCCGGATGAGGATGCGCTGCGGCAGATGGCGGCTACGCTGGGCGGCGGCAAGCATCTGGTGCTCGACCCGTCGTTCCTTGCGCAGATGGCGCAGGGACCGGAGGCGTTCGAGCAGGGCTGCGAAACGCTCATGCGCCTGCTGCGCACGCTGCACGCGACGGATATTTCGGGCGTCTATGTGACGGCGGACAAGGCGCAGACATGGCAGTATTTTGAGAAATCGCCGCATTATGAGGAGCTGGAGCGCGCGCAGCGCCTGCTGCGCTGGTTCCATGAGCTCAATCAGCCCAAGGAGGAAAAGCAGCCGCTGATCGTCACGCCGCCGCAGTTTTATTCGACCAAGGGCAAGTACAACCGGCTGGCGCGCGCGCAGAGTGTCGGACAGGTCAACCTGCTGGTGTCGGACATCAACAGCACGATCGACAGCCTGCAGGGCGAGGCAATGGGCTCGGGTGAGAATGCAGCCAAGGCGCGGCGTGCGATCCGGTCGCTGCGCGCCCTGCTGGTGCGCGCCTCGCGTAAGATCAGCCGCTTGCAGGCCGAGCAGCTGCTCAGCGCGAAGAAAAAGCGCGCCGAGCGCGAGCAGAAGCAGGAGGAGGCGCGCCGGCTGCGGCAGCAGCAAAAGGACCAGCGCACCAAACGGCGGCGCGCGGACGCGCAGACGGCCACCGGCGGCATCGTGCAGACGCCCACGCAGTCCAAACGGTGGAAAAACAACGCGTATGACGAATTTGCGGCTGTGGCCGCACCGGCCTGCCCGCTGCCCACGGTATCCGTGGGGGAGGGCGGCGGCGCCGCAGAGGGCGGCACGGTGGTGTTCGGCCCGGAGATCACATTTTAATCGTTATTGGGCACGCAAAAGCGGCGGCAGGATTCCGGTTTGGAATCCTGCCGCCGCTTTGTCGGTTTGGATTGTCGTGGGACGGCACGTCGTCAGGCCAGATAGGGCGCGGCAATGCGGTCGACGCCGGTCGGGTCTTCGGCGCGCCACGCGGCAAAGTCCTTGCCCGAGGCCGCGACCGTCCGGCCGAGTTCGACCAGGAAGGTCGGGATCTGGTCGGCGAGGATGGCGCCCAGCTCGCGGCCGAGCGCCTCGCGGTCCTGCTTGTCGCAGCCGCCGACGAACAGCGTAAACGCCGCCTGCGCCTTGCCGTCCACCAGCTTGGACGCGCCGCGGAAGCCGATCGTACCGATCTGGTGCGTGCCGCACGAGGAGGCGCAGCCTGAAATGTGCATCTGGGGCAGCGCGCCGTCCGGGATGTTGGCCTCGCGCACGGCCTTGACGCATGCGGCCAGCAGCCCCTGCGAGTCGCGCATGCCGACCTGACAGACCGTGCCGCCGATGCAGCTGACCGAGGTTTCGAACAGCGTGCGGGCGCTGTCCTCCGTGATCTCCAGCACCTTTTCGGCCTCGGCGCCGGTCAGGTTGAGGATGAACGCGCCTTCGTCGGGGGCGAGGCGCAGCTCGGTTTCGGGCATCTTTTGCAGCGCGTCGCTCAAGGCGCACAGCGTTTCGGGTGCGGGCTGGCCGCCGATCGGGTGCCAGACGACCGCGTACAGGCCGGGCTGCTTTTGCGGCAGGATGCGCGGGCCGCCCACGACCGTGCCGTCGCCCGTTTTGGTGACCGGCGCCGCCTCGGCGTGTACGGTCAGGTCCTCGCCCGCGGCGAACACCTCGTCGAGCTTTTCCGCATAGGCCTTGGCGTAAGCCTCCGGCCCGCCGAGCGCCTCCTGCATATAGCGGGTGCGCGCCTTGCCGCGGTTCTCGTAGTTGCCGTAGGCGCGGAAGGTCAGCCACATCGCCTTGATATAATAGAGGATCTGCGTCGGGTCGACCGCCTCGGCGACCTTGACGCCCAGCTTGGGATTATTGCCCAGACCGCCTGCGCTGTACACGTCGAACTTGCCGTCCGCGCGCGCGACAAAGCCGAGGTCGCGGAAGGTGGCATGGGTGACGTTGGCCGGCGAGTTGGAAAAGCACACCTTGAGCTTGCGCGGCATCTTTTCCGCCTTGATAAAGTGCAGCAGGTAGTCGCCCGCGGCCTCCGCCCACGGCAGTACGTCGAAATACTCGTCCGCCTGCACGCCGGACAGCGGCGGGCACATGACGTTGCGCGGGTAGTCGCCGCCGCCGCCGAGCGTGACGATGCCCGCGTCGAGCGCCTGCTCGATCAGCGTGCATACGGTGCGCTGCGACAGGTCGTGCAGCTGGATGGTCTGGCAGGTGGTGAAGTGTACGCGCCCGATCGTGTGCTCGCGGATCGCCTGCGCGGTGAAGGCGAGCTTGTCCCGCGTGACGCGGCCTGCGGGCATGCGCAGGCGCAGCATGCTGGCCTTGCCGCCCTTTTGCGCGTAGCTGCCATAGTAGCCGGAAAACCCCTTGTATTCGCCGACCTTGATTTGTCCGGCGTAGAACGCGGTCGTCTTGTCGCGGAACGCGCCAAGGCCGTCCTTCCACGTCTAGGTGGGGATGGTATCCATTTATTTCCTCCTTCGATCAATTCGAAAAAAAGGCCGCGCCCCGCTGCATGGCAGGTGGCGGGGGCGGCCGCTCACAGTACCTTTATTATACGCCGCCGGACGGGGTATGACAAACATTTTCGTGTCTGAACCGGAATTTTTTGCAGCGCCGCCCGGTACGACAGCGGTTGACAAAGCGCCGCATGGCCGATACAATGACAGGTATCACTGTGCGGAGGGGAGGGGGCGCCATGGCGCACGGACACGCGCACGGCGTGCGCGCGGTCGACCGACTGGCCTATCGGTCGGGCATGCGGGATTGGAACGCGGCGTTCAAGACTGTGCTGGCGGCCGGCACGCTCGGCCTCTGTCTCGCGGCCGACCGGCTCGCGGTGTCGCTCTGCGTGATCGCGGCGTGCGCCGCGCTGCAGCGGGTGTGCGGCAGGCTGCCGCTGCGGGACTATCTCGGCCTGCTGGCCGTGCCGCTCGGCTTTTTGCTGCTGGGCGGGCTGGCGGTCGCGGTCGACCTGTCCGCCGTCCCGGCGGGCGGGTGGAGCCTGCGCCTGCCGTGGTGTTGCCTGTGTGCGGACGCGGACAGCGTCCGCTTTGCCGCAGCGCTTGTGTGCAAGGCGCTGGGCGCGGTCAGTGCGCTCTACCTGCTCGCGCTGACGACGGCGGCGGGCGAATGGGTGGCCGTGTTGCGCCGCGCGCATCTGCCGGCGCTGCTGTGCGAGCTGCTGTACCTGATCTACCGCTTTGTGTTCGTGCTGCTCGACCAGTCCGGCCGCATGCGGGACGCGGCGGGCGCACGGCTGGGCTGGCGGGATTTCCGTACCGCGTGCCGCTCGTTCGGCGGTATGGCGGGCAACCTGCTGGTGCTGGCGCTGCGGCGCGCGCGGGTGTATGACGATGCGATGGCGGCGCGCGGCTACGACGGCGCGCTGCGGTTTTTGGAGGAAGACAAGCCCGTGCGCGCCGCGCAGGTCGCCGGGCTGCTGGCGTTCTGGGCGGCGCTGCTCGCGCTTGCGTTTCTTTGAGAAAGGGGGAGGACGGCATGCAGCCGGTTTTGCAGGCCAAAGGCCTGCGGTTTTGCTATGAGGCGGACAAGCCTGCGCTGGACGGCGTTTCGCTCGATATTTTCGCGGGCGAGCGCATTGCGGTGCTCGGCCCGAACGGGGCGGGCAAGTCGACGCTCTTCCTGTGCCTGACGGGCGTGCTCGCGCCGGACGGCGGCGAGATCGTGCTGCATGGGCAGACGGTCGGCCGCAAGGGGCGTAAAAGGCTGTGCGAGCACGTCGGCGTGGTGTTCCAGAACGCGGACGACCAGATCATCGCCTCGACCGTCGCGGCTGAGGTGTCCTTCGGGCCGATGAACCTGCGTTTACCGCGGGACGAGGTCGCGCGCCGGGTGGATAACGCGCTGGATTATATGGATTTGCAGGCGTTCCGCGCGCGCCCGCCGCACGACCTGTCGGGCGGCGAGAAAAAGCGCGTGACGATTGCGGACATGCTGGCGATGCAAAGCGAGGTGCTGCTGCTCGACGAGCCGTTCGCCTCGCTCGACCCGGCGGGCAGCGAGCGGCTGGAGGCCGTGCTCGCCCGCCTGTCGGACGAGGGGCGCACGCTGCTGATCGCTACGCACGACATGGACTTCGCCCTGCGCTGGGCGACGCGCGCGGTCGTGTTCGCGGGCGGCAGCGTCCTTGCGGACGGCGCGCCGCAGGCCGTGCTGGCGGACGATACCGTGCTGCGGCGCGCGCAGCTGCGCCGCCCGCTGCTGATGGAGGTGTGGGACACGCTGCGCGAGCGCGGCCTTGCGCCCGCGGACGCGCCGTGCCCGGTATCGGCCGGGGCGCTGGCCCGCCTGCTGGACGGCAGGGCAGATTAGCGGGATAGGGTCGGATGTGGGACAATATTGTCAATGCGGCGCGCACCGGTTGACAGCGCCCCGCACCGTGTTATAATGAAATTGCTTCTTCCGGATGGATTGATCCGGATACCACAGGGTGCCTGCCAGTTTCTCCGGCAGGAGAATAGGGAAAGGGGTGCAAATCCCCTGCGGTCCCGCCGCTGTGAGGGAGGAGCGCGCCGCCGTATGCGTCACTGGGGCAGCACCCCGGGAAGACCGGCTGCGCGTGAGGATACCCGAGCCAGAATACCTGCCTTGTGGGATGGAAGCGCAGTCGGCTACGAGCGATGGCCGGTCATGCGTCAGCCCGGCTCCCGGTGAGGGAGGCGGGCGCATCGCGCCGGCCTGATGCGTGGGAAGCATTGGGGCACGGCGTATTTTTATATCCGCAGCAGGGCTGCGGGAAAGGAGAAAAACTATGACCAAGCAACAAAAGAAATGGGTGCGGCTGGCGGGCTGTGCGGCGCTTTTATGCGGCACGGTGCCTGCCGCGGGCGCGATGCACATAATGGAGGGCTTCCTGCCGCCCGCGGCGTGCGTGCTGTGGGGCGCGGCCGCGCTGCCGTTCGTGCTCATGGGGTGTTTTTCGCTCAAGAAAGCCGCCGCGCGCGACCGGCATGCGGTCACGCTCGCGGCGATGGCGGGGGCGTTCATCTTCGTCATCTCGTCGCTCAAGATCCCGTCGGCCACCGGCTCGTGCTCGCACATGACAGGCACCGGGCTGGGCGCCATTTTGTTCGGGCCGGCGGCGGTGTCCGTGCTGGGCGTGCTCGTTCTGCTGTTTCAGGCGCTGCTGCTCGCGCACGGCGGCCTGACGACGCTGGGCGCGAACGTATGCTCGATGGCGGTCGCGGGGCCGCTCGTCGCGTTCGGCGTGTATCAGCTGTGTCTCAGGTGCCGGGTGCACCGCAGGCTCGCGGTGTTTCTCGCGGCGGCGTTGGGCGACCTTGCGACCTACTGCGTGACCAGCGTGCAGCTCGCCGTCGCCTACCCGTCCGCGACGGGCGGCGTTGCCGCCTCGGCGGTCAAGTTCCTCGGCGTATTTGCGCCGACCCAGCTGCCGCTGGCGGTGCTCGAGGGCGCGCTGACCGTCATGATCCTGATTGCGCTGGAAAACTATGCGCAGCCAGAGCTGCGCGCCGTGGGATTCTGGGAGGTGGACGCATGAGCAAACGGGACAGGGCGCTGCTGGCAGCGCTGCTCGTGCTGTGCGCCGTGCTGGTCGTCGCGCCGGTGCTGACGTTGCGCGGTGCGGAGTTCGGCGGCTCGGACGACGCGGGCAGTGAAAAGGTCAGCGAAATCACGGGCGAGGCATACGAGCCGTGGGCGACGCCGGTGGCGGAGCGGCTGTTCGACGGCGAAATCCCCGGCGAGCTGGAAAGCCTGCTGTTCTGTGTGCAGACCGGCGTGGGCGTGGGCGTGATTGCGTTTTTTCTCGGCCGCTTTGTTGAGCGCAAAAAGCAGCAGCGCCTGCGGGACGAGGACAGGGACGGATAGTGGACGGAAAGGGGGACGCGCATGGCATACACCGTTTGTCAGGGCGGGCAGGAACTGCGCCGCGGCTGGACGACCGGTTCCTGTGCGGCGGCGGCCGCGCAGGCGGCGGCGACGCTGCTGCTGACGGGCAAAGCCCCGTCCGTCGTCGCGCTGCGCACGCCTGCGGGGCTGGTGTTCGACCTGCCGGTCGAGCAGCCGCGCTGGCAGGACGGCGCGGCTGTCTGCACCGTGCGCAAGGAGGCGGGCGACGACCCGGACGTGACAAACGGCGTGCGCATTTCGGCCGCCGTGCGCCGTGCGGCAAGCGGCGTTGCCATCACGGGCGGCGCGGGCGTCGGGCGGGTGACCAAACCCGGCCTGTCGGTCCCAGTGGGGGAGCCGGCGATCAACCCCGGCCCGCGCGCACAGATCACGGCGGCAGTCGAAGCGGCGGCAAAAGGGGCGGACTATACGGGCGGTTTTTCGGTCGTTGTTTCGGCGGAAAACGGGGTGGAGTTCGCCAAACAGACCTATAACGAGCATTTAGGCGTGATAGGCGGCATTTCCATCCTCGGCACGAGCGGCGTGGTCGAGCCGATGAGCGAAAAGGCGCTCGTCGACACCATACGGCTGGAACTGGACAGCCTGCACGCCGTCGGGCAGCGCGCGGTGCTGCTCTGTCCGGGCAATTACGGCGCGGACTTTGCGCGCGACACGCTCGGCCTCGACCTCGACCGCGGGGTCAAGTGCTCGAACTTCCTCGGCGAGGCGCTCGACCACGCGGCGTTCCGCAGCTTTGCGGATATCCTGCTGGTCGGTCACGCGGGCAAGCTGGTCAAGGTCGCAGCGGGCGTGATGAACACGCACTCGTCGGTCGCGGACGGACGGCAGGAGGTCTTTACGGCGCACGCCGCGCTTGCGGGCGCGTCCCGCGAAACGCTCGAGGGGCTGATGGATGCGGTCTCGGTCGACGCCTGCATCGACCTGCTCGACCGCGAGGGTCTGCGGGACGCGGTGATGGCGCGCATCGGCAGGGAGATCGAAAAGCGCCTTGCCCTGCGGCTGCGCGGCAGGGCGCGCGTGGAATTTGTGATGTTTACCAAACAATACGGCATACTGGCGCAGTCGCCCGGGGCGCGGGCGCTGTGCGCACGGTTCAAGGAGGAAGCATGAGCAAAGGAATGTTATATGGCGTGGGCGTCGGCCCTGGCGACCCGGAGTTGCTGACGGCCAAGGCCATCCGCGTGATTGCGGAGAGCGACCTGATCGCGGTACCGCAGTCGGGCGCGGGCGAGCAGACGGCGCTTTCCATCGCCGCGCGGTACATCGGGGACAAGCCCGTGCTGCACTGCGACATGCCGATGACGCGCGACAAGGCATTGCGCGACGCCTGCCACGACCGCGCGGCGGACGACATCTGCGCCGCGCTTGACGCGGGGCAGTCGGTCGCGTTCCTGACGCTCGGCGACCCGACCGTGTACTCGACCTGCTGGTATGTGCTGCGGCGCGTGCAGGCGCGCGGCTACGCGACCGAGATTATCCCCGGTGTTCCCTCGTTTTGCGCGGCGGCGGCTGCGCTCGGCCGCGCGCTGTGCGAGGACGGCGAAATGCTGCACATCATTCCGGCGTCGCACGGCGGGCTGGACGCGGCGCTCGACCTGCCGGGCAGCCGCGTGCTGATGAAGGCGGGCAAGTCGATCCTCGAGGTGCGCGACCGGCTGGCCGCGCGTGGGGAACTCACAAACGCGGCGCTCGTCGAGCGCTGCGGCATGGCGGGCGAGCGCATCGTCACTGACCTTGCATCGCTCGACGATCCGACAGGGTATTTTTCCATCATTCTCGTCAAGGAGGGGCAGGCATGATCTATTTTGTTGGCGCAGGCGCGGGCGCGCCCGACCTGATCACTGTGCGCGGCGCGAAGCTGCTTTCGCAGGCAGATGTGATCGTGTACGCGGGCTCGCTGGTCAATTCCGCCCTGCTGGACTACAAAAAGGACGGCTGCGCGGTCTACGACAGCGCCAAAATGACGCTCGAGGAGGTCATTGCCGTCATGGCGCCCGCAGCGCAGGCGGGCAAGACGGTGGTGCGCCTGCACACGGGCGACCCCTGCGTCTACGGTGCGCACCGTGAGCAGATGGACGCGCTCGACCGGCTGGGGCTTCCCTACGAGGTCTGCCCGGGCGTTTCCTCGTTCTGCGGCGCGGCGGCGGCCTTAAAAGCCGAGTATACGCTGCCAAACGTCAGCCAAACGGTCATCCTGACCCGCATGGAGGGGCGCACGCCCGTGCCGGAAAAAGAGCAGATCGAAGCCCTCGCGGCGCACGGCGCGACCATGGTGATTTTCCTGTCCGTGGGGCAGCTGGAAAAGCTGTCCGCGCGGCTGATTGCGGGCGGCTACGCGCCCGAAACGCCCGCCGCGATTGTCTACAAGGCGACGTGGCCGGACGAAAAGGTCATCTGCACGACGGTCGCGAGCCTTGCCGCGGCCGCTGCGCGCGAGGGCGTGACCAAGACCGCGCTGATCACGGTCGGCGGTTTTCTGGGCGACGAATATGACCGGTCGAAGCTCTACGACCCGTCGTTCACCACCGGTTTCCGCGAGGCCAGCCGATGAAGCACGCGAAGTTTGTTTCCTTCACCGCCGTCGGCGCGTGGACGGCCAAGAAAGCCGCCGCGCTGCTGCCCGACTTCCTCTGTGAGCGGTATGCCCGCACGGTCGACCCCTCGCTTGCGGGCACGCAGCTTGCGCGCTTTGCGCAGCAGGCGATGGTCGACTGTGATCTCATTGTATTCGTCGGCGCGGCGGGGATCGCGGTGCGCGCGGTCGCGCCGCACCTCGCGGGCAAGGCGTTCGACCCGGCGGTCATCGTCATCGACGAGGCCGGGCGGTTCGTCATCCCGCTGCTGTCCGGCCACCTCGGCGGCGCGAACGCGCTCGCCGAACGGCTGGCGGACGGTCTCGGCGCGACGGCGGTCGTCACGACCGCGACCGACAGCCGCGCGGCCTTCGCGGTCGACAGTTGGGCGGCGGCGCACGGCTGCGCCGTCCCCGACCCGGAGAACATCAAGCATGTCTCGGGCGCGCTGCTGCGCGGTGAAAACATCGGCCTGCGGTCGGACTTCCCGGTCGACGGATGTCTGCCCGCGCAGGTGACGCGGGACGGCGCGCTGGAAAGCGGCTTCTATATCGGCTTTGACATCGAAGCCGCGCCCTTTGCGCACACGCTGCACCTTGTGCCGCGCGTCGTGTACCTCGGCATCGGCTGCCGCAAGGGGACGGACGCGCGCGCGGTCGAAGCCGCCGCGCAGGCCGCGCTGGACGCCGCAGGCGTGCCGTGGCAGGCGGTCAAGGGCGTCGCCAGCATTGACTTAAAGCAAAACGAGCCGGGGCTGCTGCATTTCTGCGAAAATCACGGTTTGACACTGACCGTGTTTTCCGCGGAGACGCTGCAAGCCGTGCAGGGCGACTTTACGCCGTCCGACTTTGTCGCGCGCACGGTCGGCGTGGACAACGTGTGCGAGCGCGCGGCGGTGTGCGCGGCAGGCGGCGGCGCGCTGCTCTGCCGCAAAACGGCGCTGAGCGGCGTGACCGCCGCGCTCGCGGCGGAACGCTGGCGTGCCAGCATGGAAGAACCAAACGGGGAGGACAGAACACCGTGAACCTGACGATGACGGGCATCGACTTTGCCCACGCGCCCCTGCAGCAGCGCGAGCGCGTGTCGTTCGTGCGCGGGCAGGTGCAGGCGCTGCTGCCGCAGATTGCGGCAAGGCCGGGTGTTTCAGGCTGCGTGCTGCTCGCGACCTGCAACCGCACCGAGCTGTATGTGCACGGGGCGGACGGCGTGCCCCTCGACCCGCTGGCGCTGCTCGCGCGCGCGGCGGGCTTTTCGGTGGACGAATTCCGCCCAATGAGCGTCGCCTGTGCGGGCGCGGCCTGCGTGCAGCACCTGATGGCGGTCGCGGCGGGGTTGGAGTCCCAGATTTTCGGGGATGACCAGATTTTGACGCAGGTGCGCGACGCGCTCACGCTCGCGCGCGAGGCGCAGACGGCAGACAGCGTGCTCGACACGTTGTTCCGCCGCGCGGTGACCGCAGGCAAGCGGGTGCGCACCGAGGTCAAGCTGACCGGCGTGCCCGCGTCAGCCGCTGAGGTCGCCGCGCGCCGCGCGCGGGACTTTTTCGGGTCGCTCGAAGGCAAACGCGCGGTCGTCATCGGCAACGGCGCGATGGGGCGGCTGGCCGCGGCCACGCTGCGGGACGCGGGCTGCGCGGTGACGGTCACGCTGCGCAGCTACCACCACGGCGAGACGATCGTGCCCGCCGGGTGCGATACCTTTCCGTATGACCGGCGGTGCGAGGCGCTCGAGGGCGCCGACCTCGCGGTCAGCGCGACGACCAGCCCGCACTATACGCTGTTGGCGCGGCAGCTGGCGGCGCTGCAAAATCCGCCGCGGCTGCTGCTCGACCTCGCCATGCCGCGCGACATCGAGCCCGCGGCGGGCGGCGACGCGCGCGTGACGCTCTATAACCTCGACGATCTGGGCGATCTGGACGACGGCCGGAACGCCGCCGCACGGCAGGCCGCCGTGCGCATCCTCGACGAGGAACAGGCCGAGTTCGACAAATGGTACCGCTACCGGCAGGCGCTGCCGGTCATCGCGGCGGTCAAGGACACGGCGCTCGACCGTCTGCACTTTGACCACGCCTACGGCGACCTGTATCGCGACGGCGATATCGACGGCCTGCTCGAGCTGGCCGTCGGTAAAACGGTCGATCTGCTGCTGGGCGGCATGAAGGACGTGGTGGACGCGGACAGGCTGGCGGCCTGTCTCACGCACATGAGAAAGGGGAGCGGCAGATGAAGCTGTATTGCATCGGCATCGGGCCGGGCGGCGCGGAACAGATGACGGATCGTGCGGTGCGCGCGCTCGAGGCGTGCGACTGCGTCGCGGGGTACGGGCTGTACCTCGACCTGATCGAAGAGCTGATCGAGGGCAAAACGCGCATCCAGACCGGCATGACGCGCGAGGTCGACCGCTGCGCGGCGGCGCGCGACGCGGCCAAGGAGGGGCATACGGTCGCGGTCGTCTCGTCGGGCGACGCGGGCGTGTACGGCATGGCCGGGCTGCTCTTTGAGGTTTGCGCGGATGAGCCGGACCTCGAAATTGAGGTCATTCCGGGCATCACGGCCGCCTGCTCGGGCGGGGCGGTGCTGGGCGCGCCGCTGACGAACGACTTTGCCTGCGTGTCGCTCTCCGACCTGCTGACGCCGTGGGAGGTCATCGAAAAGCGGCTGCGCGGCGCGGCGGCGGGCGATTTCTGCATTGCGCTCTATAATCCTGCGAGCAAGCGCCGCACCGATCACCTGCGCCGTGCGTGTGACATCCTGCTTGAGACGCTGCCCGCCCAGACCGTGTGCGGCACGGTGCGCAGCATCGGCCGCGAGGGTGAAGAATATCATTTGACCACGCTCGGCGCGCTGCGCGACACCCCGGTCGACATGCTGACGACCGTCTTTGTCGGCAACAGCCGCACGCGCGTGATAAACGGGCGCATGGTGACGCCGCGGGGGTATCGCGGCGTATGAAACTGACGATTTTCTCCGGCACGAGCGAGGGGCACGCGCTGTGCCGGTTCGTGTCGGCCTGCGGCGGCGCAGCGGACGTCTATGTCGCGACTGACTACGGCGCGGCGGTCATGGAGCCGCTCGTCGGCATCACGGTGCACGAGGGGCGGCTGGATGCGGCGCAGATGGCGGTGGTGCTGGACGCGGACACGCTGGTCGTGGACGCGACGCACCCCTATGCCGCCGTCGTGTCGGAAAACATCCGCGCGGCCTGCGCGCAGACAGGCGCGGGGTACGAGCGCCTGCTGCGCCCCAGTCTGGACAGCGACGGCGTCGTCACCGTGCCGGACATGGCCGCGGCCGTGCGCTGGCTGAACGCCCACCCCGGCCGCGCGCTGCTGACGGTCGGCAGCAAGGAGCTGTTCGTGTTTACTGCCGTGCGCGGCTGGTACGACCGGCTGGTCGCACGGGTGCTGCCGAGCGTGTCGGTGCTCGAGCAGTGCGCGTCGTTCGGCTTTACCGGCGCGCGCGTCATGGCGATGCAGGGGCCGTTTTCACACGAACTCAACGCCGCCATGCTGCGGCAGACGGGCGCGGACATTCTGGTCACCAAGGACACGGGCGCGGCGGGCGGCTTTGCGGAAAAGCTGTCCGCGGCGTGCGAGGTGGGCGCGACCGTGCTGGTCATCGCCCGGCCGTGCGCCGAGGAAGGACGCACGCTCGCGGAGATGCAGGACTATCTGGCCGCCGCGTTCGGCTGGGCGGTAGCAAAGCCCGTGCAGGAAAAGCAGCCGCCGCGCTTTCCGCTGTTTGTGTCGCTTGTGGACAAAAAATGCGTCGTATTCGGCGCGGGCGCGATTGCCGCGCGGCGCGTTTTTGTCCTGCGGCGCTTCGGCGCGGCGGTGACGGTCATTGCGCCGGACGCCCCGGCGGGAATTGCGGTCGACCACGCCCGCGGCTACGAGAAAAACGATCTTTCGGGGGCTTTTCTGGCAGTTGCGGCGACGGATGACCGCGCAGTCAACCGCCGCATCGCGGCGGACTGCGCTGCGCTGCATATTCCGTGCAGCGTGGCTGACTGTGCGGCAGAATCGACCTTTTTCTTCCCCGCCGTGTGCGAGGGCGGGGGACTGACGGCGGGCGTCGTGTCGGACGGTACGGCGCACGGCAAAACGGCGGCGGCGGCAAAGCGCATCCGCGCGGTACTGGAGGAATTCGGATGATAAGGATAGGCAGTCGGGACAGCCGCCTCGCGGTCGTGCAGGCTGGGGAGGTCTGCCGCGCGCTGGGCGACTGCGAACTCGTCACGATGAAAACGACGGGCGACATGATTCTGGACAAAACGCTCGATCAGGTCGGCGGCAAGGGTTTGTTCGTCAAGGAGCTCGACCGCGCGCTGGCCGACCGCCGCGTCGACCTGACCGTGCACAGCCTGAAGGACGTGCCGATGGAGCAGCCGGACGGCTTGCCGCTCGTGGCGTTCACCAAGCGCGCCGACGCGCGCGACGCGCTCGTGCTGCCGACGGGCGGCATGTGGGACAAGACCAAGCCCATCGGCTGCGCGTCCGCCCGGCGGCGGGTGCAGCTCAAAGCGCTGTTTCCCGATATCGACGTACAGCCCGTGCGCGGCAATGTGCAGACGCGGCTTCAAAAGCTCGACGGCGGCGCCTACGGCGCGCTGGTGCTCGCGGCGGCGGGACTCAAGCGCTTAGGGCTGGAAGGGCGCATCAGCCGGTATTTTTCGCCCGACGAGATCATTCCGGCGGCGGGGCAGGGCATTCTGGCCGTGCAGGGGCGCGCGGGCGAGTGGGAAGAAGCCGCGCGTCTGGTCGACGACCCGGACGCGCGCGCCTGCGCCACCGCCGAGCGGGCGTTCATCAAGACGCTCGGCGGCGGGTGCTTCGCTCCGGTCGCGGCCTATGCCGAAACGCAGGGCGACGCGCTGCATCTGCGCGGACTGTATGTGTCGGCAGATGAAACGCACATGGCGCGCGGTGCGGTGACCGGGCGGCGGGTCAAGGCCGCCGCGCTCGGGCGCGCGCTCGCCTTGCAGCTCAAAGCACAGGCGGAGGGAAACGTATGACGGGAACGGTAACGCTGGTCGGCGCGGGGCCGGGCGACAAGGGCCTGCTGACACTTGCGGGCGCGCAGGCGCTCGCGCGGGCGGACGCGGTGGTCTATGACCGGCTGGTGGGCGAGGATATCCTCGATCTCATCCCGCCGGAGGCGGAACGGGTGCCGGTCGGCAAGGAGAACCACCACCACCCCGTGCCGCAGCACGAGATCAACGACATTCTGGTGCGGCTTACGCGTGAGGGCAAGCACGTCGCGCGGCTCAAGGGCGGCGACTGCTTCCTCTTTGGGCGCGGCGGCGAGGAGTGCGAGCATCTGCTCGCAAACGGCGTGCCGTTCCGGGTCATCCCGGGTGTGACGAGCGCGCTGGCCGCGCCCGCATTCGCGGGAATCCCGGTGACGCATCGGGACTTTACCTCGTCGGTGCATCTGATCACGGCGCACGCGCGCGCGGGCAAGGAACTGCACATTGACTTTGACAGTCTGGTGCGGCTGGACGGCACGCTGGTGTTCCTGATGGGGCTGAGCGCTCTCGAGCAGGTCGCGGACGGCCTGCTGCGCGCGGGCATGCCGGCCGACATGCCCGCCGCCGTCATTGAAAACGGCGCGCGCGGCACGCAGCGCAAGGTGGTATGCGGCCTGTCTGAACTTGCGGCGCAGGTGCGTGCGGCGGGGCTGCAAAGTCCGGCGCTGATCGTCGTTGGACGGGTGTGCAGTTTGAGCGGCGCGCTCGATTGGTTCACGCCCCTGCCGCTGCACGGCAAGACGGTCGTAGTCACCCGGCCGCGTGCGCGGGCGGGCACGCTGGCCGACAAGCTGCGCGCTCGCGGCGCAAATGTCATCGAAGCGCCGTGCATCGAAATGTCCCAGCGGGAGGACACGCAGCCGCTCGCGGCGGCGCTTCAGCAGCCGCACGACTGGGCGGTGTTCACCAGCCCGGCGGGCGTGCCTGCGGCGGTGCGCGCGCTGCGCGCCCTTGGGCGCGACCTGCGCGCGCTCTATGGCATGAAGCTCGCCGCCATCGGCAAGGGCACGGCGGACGCGCTCGCGGCCTACGGCCTGACCGCCGACCTTGTCCCCGCGCAGTACGACGGCGAACACCTCGCGGACGCACTCGTGGACGCGATGCCGCAGGGCGGTTCGGCGCTGCTGCTGCGCGCCGCGCAGGGCGGGCAGGTTTTACCCGAAAAGCTCGCCGCTGCGGGCATCCGCGTAACCGATGTGCCGCTCTATGACACCATGCACCGCTGCGACAAGGTCGACGCGCTGCGCGGCCTGCTGGCGGACGGCAAGGTGGACGCGGTGACGTTCACCAGCGTGTCGACGGTCGAGGGTTTTGTCGGGGCTGTCGGCGGGGATTACAAGGGTGTGACCGCCTGCTGCATTGGCGCGCAGACCGCCGAAGCGGCGAAACGGTATTTTGCCGATGTGAAGATTGCGAAAAACGCTACGATCGACGATTTGGTTGCCTGTATCGAGGAGGAGATAACAGATGCTTCATGAAACCATCCGTTCGCGCCGCCTGCGCACGTCGGACAGCCTGCGCCGCATGGTGCGCGAGACGCGCATCTCGCCTGAAAGCCTGATCTGGCCGATCTTTGTCGCCGAGGGCGAGGACATTTATCGGGAGATCCCGTCGCTGCCCGGCCAGTACCACTATTCTCCCGACCAGTTGCACCGCATGGTCGAGCGCGCGCGGGCGCACGGCGTCAGCCGCGTCATGCTGTTCGGCCTGCCCAAAGAGAAGGACGAGATCGGCTCGGGCGCGTGGGCAGAGGACGGCATCGTCCAGCAGGGCATCCGCAAGATCAAGGCGCTTGCCCCCGAGATGTATGTCATCACGGACGTGTGTATGTGCGAGTACACCAGCCACGGCCACTGCGGCATCCTGTGCGGCCAGTACGTCGATAACGACCAGACGATCGCGCGGCTCGCGCAGATCGCGGTCAGCCACGCCAAGGCGGGCGCAGACATGGTCGCGCCCTCGGACATGATGGATGGCCGCGTCGCCGCCATCCGGGAAGCGCTCGACAAGGCCGGGTTTGTCAACGTGCCGATCATGTCCTATGCCGCCAAGTACGCGTCCACCTTCTACGGCCCGTTCCGCGACGCGGCGGGCTCGGCACCCGCCTTCGGTGACCGCCGCTCCTACCAGATGGACCCGCACAACGGCCGCGAGGCGATGCGCGAGTGCGCGCTCGACGCCCAAGAGGGCGCGGACATCCTGATGATCAAGCCCGCGCTGGCGTATCTCGACCTGGTTTACCAGTGCAGGCAGCGGTTCGACCTGCCGGTCGCGGCCTATGCCGTGTCGGGCGAGTACGCGATGGTCAAGGCGGCGGCAAAGGCCGGGCTGATCGACGAATACGGCGTGATGTGCGAGAGCGCGGTGTCCATTTTCCGCGCGGGTGCGGATATTTTGATCACTTACTACGCCTGTGAACTCGCGGACGCCATTCGGAAGGGGGATATCGGCTGATGACAAGGTCGGAAGAACTGTTTGCGCGCGCGATCAAGGTGCTGCCGGGCGGGGTCAACTCGCCGGTGCGCGCATTCCGCGCGGTGGGCGGCAAGCCGCGCTTTATCGTCAAGGGGCTGGGCAGCCACATCCTCGATGAGGATGGTTTGGAATACATCGACTACGTCGGCTCGTGGGGGCCGATGGTGCTCGGCCACAGCCATCCGGATATCCTGAAAGCCGTCTATGACCGCATGGTGAACGGCCTGTCGTTCGGCGCGCCGACCGCGCTGGAGGTCGAGATGGCGGAAAAGATGGTTTCCATGGTGCCAAACATCGAAATGGTGCGCATGGTAAACTCGGGCACCGAGGCGGTCATGAGCGCGCTGCGGCTGGCGCGCGGCGCGACCGGGCGCGACAAGATCATCAAGTTCGAGGGCTGCTACCACGGCCACTCGGACGCCATGCTGGTCGGCGCAGGGTCGGGTGCGCTCACGCAGGGCGAGCCGGACTCCAAGGGCGTGACCAAGGGCGCGGCGCGCGACACGCTGATGGCGCAGTACAACGACCTTAGCTCGGTCGAGCGTCTGCTGAACGCCAACCCGGGCGAGGTCGCGGCGGTCATCGTCGAGCCGGTCGCGGCGAACATGGGCGTCGTGCCACCGGGGGACGGCTTTTTGCAGGGGCTGCGCGCCCTGTGCGACAAGCACGGCGCGCTGCTGATTTTCGACGAGGTCATCACGGGCTTCCGGCTGGCGGCTGGCGGCGCGCAGCAGTATTTCGGCGTGCGCGCCGACCTTGTGACTTTCGGCAAGATCATCGGCGGCGGTATGCCGGTCGGCGCGTACGCGGGTAGCCGCGCGCTCATGGAGCAGGTCGCGCCGTGCGGCCCGGTCTATCAGGCCGGCACGCTGTCGGGCAACCCGGTCGCGATGGCGGCGGGGCTGGCGCAGCTGACCATTTTGACCGACCACCCGGAAATCCACACCGTCATGGAAACGTCGGCGCAGTACCTCGCCAACCACCTGCGCGCGAGCGCGGCAAAGCACGGCGTCAAGATGCAGGTCAATCAGGTCGGCTCGCTCCTTTGTCCGTACTTTACCAAAACGCCGGTCGATTGCTTTGGCGCCGCCAAGACGAGCGACACGGAGAAATACGCAAAGTATTTTAACGAGATGTTATTACGGGGCGTGTATCTCGCGCCCAGTCAGTTCGAGGCGATGTTTGTCTCGTCCGCGCACACGCAGCAGGACTTGCAGTTCACTGTTCAGGCGGCAGAGGAAGCGCTGGCGCTGGTGTAAGAAGCGGCTTCCCACCGTGGGGTGTGCTTTGCCAAAGCAAAGGAAACGTCGTCTGCGCGGCGGAGCGCAAGTCCCCTTGCGGGTGTGCCGGTGACCCCGGCAGGGATTTCGCCGCCTGCGGGCGGCGGGAACGTTCGCCTGCGCGGCGGGCGGGCAAGAGGGGGGATTTTCCCCCTCTTGCCAATCACCCCCACCAAGGGATGTACGCGGCTGCCCGCGACCGCATCCAAATTTATTCCACATGTAGTGGAAAAATTTGCGATGCGATAATGTCGCGTCGGCGGCGTTTCGCGCCCGACCCGGAGGCGGGGGTGCTACCGATGTTTGGCTTGCGCTTTCCGTTCGCGTGAAGGCGACGATCTTACAGGCGCGTGAATTTGGGGTGTGTTGGCTTTCGCGGCACCCTCTCCAGACAGGATGCACCCACTTTTCTGGGGGGAAGAGGCGATACCGTCTGCGCGAACCGTTTTCCGCTTCGGCCCCTCGTACTATTTTCGCAGCGGTCCCGGTACGAAGTAGGGGCGCTGCGCGCCCCGTGCGCCGTGTTGAGAACAGGGAAAGCGGGTGATTGACAAGAGGGAGAAAACCGCAGGTTGTCCCCCTCTTGTCCGCCTGCCGCGCGCAGCGGCGCTTTTCCGCTTTGCCAAAGCGTGTACCTTGCGGGTCGGAGCCGCTCGCCGCGCAGACGGATTGCCCGTTGCTGCAAAACGGTTTTGGCTTGCCAACCAGCATCACTTGGAAAGGAGGGGGCGCTATGCCCCGTATGTTCTACCTCATCGGCGCGGGGATGGGTGCGCCGGACACATTGACCGGCGAAGCCCGGCAGGCGCTGGCCGTGTCCGACGCGGTGTTCGCCACCGCGCGGCTGGCCGCGCTGGACGAGAAAGCGGTCGTCTGCCCGTTCGGAGAACTGGCCGCGCGGGCGATGGACAGCGCCGCGCAGACCGTTGCCGTGCTGGTGTCGGGCGATGTGGGCTTTTTCAGCGCGGCGGCAAAGATGCGCAGGCAGCTGATGCCGCACGGTGAAGTGCGGCTGGTGTGCGGCCTGTCCAGCCTGCAGTATTTCTGTGCCAAGGTCGGCGTGCCGTATGACGATGTGTGCGTGCGCAGCCTGCACGGCCGTACGGGCAGCATCCTCGGCGCGGTCAGCTATCACAAAAAAGTGTTCGCGCTGACGGGCGGCGCGCAGAACGCGCAAACAGTCTGTCAGACATTGGTTGACGCGGGTTTGGGCAATTTGACCGTCCATCTGGGCGAAAACCTCGGCATGGAGGACGAGCGCCGCGCGCACGGCACAGCGGCCGAACTCGCTGCGCAGCCCTGCGGCGACCTCGCCGTGCTGCTCGTCGAACACCCAGAGGCGGTGGACGCGCACGCGCCGCTGCGCGACGATATGTTCACGCGAGGGGACGTGCCGATGACCAAGGAAGAGGTGCGCTGGACGGCCTGCGGCAGGCTTGCTGTGCAGCCGGGCGACACGGTGTGGGACGTGGGCGCGGGCACGGGCGCGATGACGCTTGAGCTGGCGCGCCGCGCGTACGACGGCCTTGTCTATGCGGTCGAGCGGAATGCGGAAGCGCTGGCGCTGCTGGAAGAAAACCGCCGCAGGCTGGACGGATATAACGTGCAGGTGATAGCAGGACATGCCCCCGAAGCACTGGAAGCACTGCCCGCGCCGGACTGTGTATTCGTCGGCGGCAGCGGCGGTGGGTTGCACCGCATTTTGGCGCTGGCCAAGGAGAAAAACCCCGCCGCGCGCGTCGTGGTCACCGCGATCGCGCTCGAGACGCTCGAACAGGCGCGGCACGCGCTGACTGACCTCGGCTTTGCCAATATCGAGGTCTCGCAGCTGGCCGCGTCGCGCGGCAGGGCGGTCGGGCCGTATACCATGCTGACCGCCCAAAACCCGGTCTTTATCCTGTCGGGAGGCGGTTGTGATGCAGAATAACGCGCCCCGCCTGCTCATCGCGGGCACCGGCTCGGGCTGCGGCAAGACGACGGTCACGTCCGCGCTGCTGTGCGCCTTGCAGCGCCGCGGCGTTAAGCTCGCGGCCTTCAAGTGCGGGCCGGACTACATCGACCCGATGTTCCATACCGAGGCGCTCGGCGTGCCCAGCCGCAACCTCGACCTGTTTTTCGTGGACGAGTGCGAGGTGCGCGGGCAGCTGGTGCGCCATATCCCGGCGGGCGGCGTCGGCGTGATCGAGGGCGTCATGGGGTACTACGACGGCATATCCGGCACGACCGACACTGCCTCTGCGGCGCACCTTGCGCGCGCGACCGATACGCCGTCCGTGCTGGTCGTCCGGCCACGCGGGCAGTCGCTGTCGCTCGCGGCCGAGATTAGGGGCTTCCGCGATTTTGCCCCCAACACGCTTGCGGGCGTGATCTTGAACGGCGTGTCGGCAGGCATGTACCCTTACTATCGCGCAATTGCCGAGCGGGCGGGACTGCCGGTGTACGGCTTTTTGCCGCCTGTGCCCGATGGCGAAATCCCCGACCGGCATCTGGGGCTGGTGACCGCCGCCGAGATTGGGGATTTGCAGGACAAGCTCGACCGGCTGGCCGACGCGGCCGAAGCCGGGCTCGATCTGGACGGCCTGCTGGCGCTGGCGCGCACCGCGCCGCCCCTCGCGGACGAATGTGCGCCGCTGACGCGTGTCACAGACAAGCCGGTGCGCATCGCGGTCGCGCAAGACCGCGCGTTCTGCTTTTACTATGCGGACAACTTTGACGTACTGCGGGAACTGGGCGCGGAACTGGTGCCGTTTTCGCCGCTGGAGGACGCAAAACTGCCGGACGGCATCGACGGCCTGTACCTCGGCGGCGGCTATCCCGAGCTGCACGCGGCGCAGCTATCCGAAAACCGAACCATGCGGGACAGCGTCCGCGGCGCAGTGCAGGGCGGCCTGCCGACCATTGCGGAGTGCGGCGGTTTTCTCTACCTGCACCGCACGCTGGACGGCGCAGCGATGGCGGGTGTGCTGGACGCGGACGCCAAGCTGACGCAAACGCTCCAGCCCTTCGGCTATGTGACGCTGACGGCGAGGCACGACAATCTGCTGTGCCGCGCGGGGCGGTCTATCCGCGCGCATGTGTTCCATTATGCGGTGTCAAGCGACGAGGGCGCGGATTTTGACGCGGTCAAGCCGAACGGCCGCGCGTGGGCGTGCGTCCATGCGACAAAAACGCTATACGCGGGCTTCCCGCATCTGTATTTCCGGGCAAACCCGGATTACGCTGCGAATTTTGTGCGCGCGTGCGCGCAGCGGAGGGATGGAATATGACCTTGGAACAGGCGATACAGGCGGTGCGCCCGCCGTGCGAGACAAGCCGCGCGGCGGCGCGGCAGCGCTTTTCGGACATTGCCATGCCGCTGGGCAGTCTGGGACTGCTGCAGGACGCGGTCGCGCAGCTGGCCGCCATCCGGCGCACGCCGCGCCCGTCGATCGGCAAGCGTGCGGTCGTCATGTTCTGCGCGGACAACGGCGTGGTCGCGCAGGGTGTGACCCAGTGCGGGCAGGAGGTCACCGCGACCGTCACCGAGAACATGGGGCGCGGCCAGTCGACCGTCTGCCTGATGGCGCAGCACATCGGCATGGACAGCTTTCCGGTCGACATCGGCGTGGCGCGCGATGTGCAGGGAGAGAGTATTTTACGCCGCAAGGTGCGGTACGGCACGGCGGACATGACGCGGGAATCCGCGATGACGCGCGACGAAGCCGTGCGCGCTGTTGAGGTTGGTATCGAACTGGCCGAATGGTGCGCGGCCGAGGGGTATGACCTGCTTTGCGGCGGCGAAATGGGCATCGGCAACACGACGACGAGCGCCGCCGTCACCGCCGCGCTGACCGGCGCGCCGGTCGAAACGGTGACCGGGCGCGGCGCGGGGCTGTCGACCGAGGGGCTCGCGCGCAAGGTGCGCGCGATCGAAACGGCGCTCGCGCTGCACCAGCCCGACCCGGACGACCCGATCGATGTGCTGCACAAGGTTGGCGGGCTGGACATTGCGGGGCTTGCCGGGCTGTACCTTGGCGCCGCGGCCTGCGGCCTGCCCGCCGTGCTGGACGGTGTGATCTCGTGCGCGGCGGCGCTCATCGCCGTGCGGCTGTGTCCCGCGGTGCGCGGCTACCTGATCGCGGGACACAGCTCGGAGGAGCCCGCAGGCAAATTGCTGCTGGACGAACTCGGCTTGCATCCCTTTATCTCGGCGGGCATGCGGCTGGGCGAGGGCACGGGCGCGGTCGCGGCGGTCGCGCTGCTCGATCTGGTGCTTGCGGCCTATGACGGCATGCCGAGTTTTGCCGAAGTGGGGATAGAGGCCTATCAGCCGCAGGTATAAAGACGTTTTGTGGAGAGAGGGGACGAGTGTGATGCTGATTTTGGTGACTGGTGGTGCGGCAAGTGGGAAATCCGCGCACGCGGAGCGCCTGCTGTGCGACCGCGCGCCGTCCTCCCGGCTGTACCTTGCCACCATGCAGCCCTTTGGCGCGGCGGCGCGGGCGCGCATTGCGCGGCACCGCGCGCTGCGGCAGGGTAAGGGCTTCGAGACGCTCGAGCGCACGACCGACCTCGTCGGGCTGGCGCTGCCGCGCCGGTATGACGGCATCCTGCTCGAGGACTTGGGCAACCTGCTGGCAAACGAGATTTTCGCGCCCGATGGCGCGGGCGACACGGCGCTTGGCAGCGTTCTTGCAGGGATCGCGCATCTGCAAGCCTGCTGCGAGACGCTGGTCGTGGTAACGGATGAGATTTTTTCCGATGGTATGGACTACGCGCCTGAAACCGCGCGGTATATCCGCGACCTTGCGGCACTGAACCGCGCGCTTGCCGCGCGGGCGGGGCTGGTCTACGAGTCGGTTTGCGGCATTCTGCTGCGGCTGAAAGGGGAGGGGAACACATGAAAAGCGCGTGGAGCGGCCTGCTGGTCGCGTTTTCGCTGTACTCGGCGGTGCCTGTTCCGCAGGTGCAGTGGGAAAAGCGCACGATGCGCTGGGCGCTCGGCTTTCTGCCGCTCGTCGGCGTGCTGGTCGGCGCGCTCGAGTGGCTGTGGTTTGCGTTCTGCACGCATTTTGCGGCGGAGACGCTGTTTTATGCGGCCGGGGCGGCGCTCATCCCGCTCATTGTCTCGGGCGGCATCCATCTGGACGGCCTGTGCGACACCTGCGATGCGCTCTGCTCGTTCGGCGACCGCGAAAAGCGGCTCGCCATCCTCAAAGACCCGCACGTCGGCGCGTTCGGGCCGCTGTGGCTGGCGGCGTTCCTGCTGGCCGAGGCGGGCTGCTTCGCGCAGGTGTACGCGCGCCCCGCGCTGCTGCCGCTCGCGGTGTGCGGGTTCGCGGTCGCGCGCTGCCTGGGCGGCTGCAAGATCGTGCTGACGCCCTGCGCCAAGGACAGCGGCCTTGCTCGCATGTTTGCGGATAACAGCGACAAAAAAACGGTCGCGGTCATGCTGGTTTTGGAGAGTGTGCTCTTGCTGGCCGCCGCCGGGCTGCTGGTGTGCACCGTGCCGCACGGGCTGGGGACGGCTATCATTTGGGCGGTCGTGCTGCTGTTGTGGTACGGCGCGCACGAGCGCTTGACCCGCCGCGTGTTCGGCGGCATCACGGGCGATCTTGCGGGCTTTTGCATTTCGTTTTCCGAGCTTTTGTCGCTCGCCTGTGCCACGTTGGGAGGATTGATGTTATGACCGTGCTCATCATCGGCGGGGCGCATCAGGGCAAGGCCGCGCTCGCGCGCGCCCTGTACCCGGCGCTGCCGCTTTGCGAAAACCTGCATCTGCGCGTGCGGGACGAGCTCGCCGCCGGGCGCGACCCGATGGCGCTGCTCGGAACCATCGGCGGTCACGCCGTCACCTGCGACGAGGTCGGCTGCGGCGTGGTTCCGATCGACCGCGCAGACGAGGCTTACCGCGAGGCGGTCGGGCGGCTGTGCTGCGCGCTGGCTGCCGAAGCGGACGTGGTCGTGCGCGTGACGGCCGGCATCCCGCAATTCATCAAAGGAGAGAACCCATGTACCTGACCTGTGCCGTGCTGCTCGGCTTTGCGCTCGATTGCCTGCTCGGCGACCCGAACACCGCGCTGCACCCGGCGTGCCTGATCGGGCGGCTGGTGTCGCTCTGCGAGAAACTGCTGCGGCGCGTGTTCCCCAAAACAAGGGGCGGCGAGACCGCCGCGGGCGTGCTGCTGTGGCTCGTGGTGTGCGGCGTCAGCTTTGCTTTGCCGTTTTTCGCGCTGCGCTGGCTGCACGGCCGCAATTTCTGGCTGGGCTTTGCAGCCGAGACGCTGCTGTGCTGGCTGGTGCTCGCCTGCCGCAGCCTTGCCGACGCGGGCAAGGCCGTGCATGCGGCGATCGGCAAGTCGCTCGAGGACGGCCGCAAAGCGGTCGCGATGTACGTCGGCCGCGACACGGCGGAACTCGACGAGGCGGGCGTCATCAAGGCGGCGGTCGAGACGGTGGCCGAGAACACGACCGACGGCGTGGTCGCGCCGCTCGTGTTCCTGCTGATCGGCGGCGCGCCGCTGGGGCTGTTATACAAGGCGGTCAACACGCTCGACTCGATGGTCGGCTACCACAACGACAAATATGAGTATTTTGGCAAGTTTTCCGCGCGCATGGACGATATATTTAACTTTATCCCGGCCAGACTGGCGGCCGTCTGCCTGCTGGTCGCGGCGGGCATGCTGGGGCTGGACAACCGCAATGCGCTGCGCGTGTTCCGGCGCGACCGGAACGGCCACAAAAGCCCGAACGCCGGGCAGACCGAGTCCGTCTGCGCGGGCGCGCTGCATATCCAGCTGGGCGGAGACGCAAGCTACTTCGGCAAACCGGTCAAAAAAGCGTCGTTCGGCGACCCCGACCGCGCCGTGCGCCGCCCGGATATCTTGCAGACCTGCGACCTGATGCGCATGGCGAGCGCGCTCGCGCTTGTGCTGTGCACAGTTGTGCGGCTGATTGTGACCTGGCACCCCGTCGTCTGACAGAAAGGAGAACCCCCATGCCCGAATATGTACACGGCGGTGACGTGTACTCGTATGCGGCGCGTTTCGGCGCGCCGCCGGTCGACCTGTCGGCCAACATCAACCCGTATGGCATGCCGGACGCGGTCAGACAGGCGATGCACGCGGCGGTTGACGCCTGCACGCAGTATCCCGACCCGTTCTGCCGCGCCGCGCGGCAGGCGATCGGCGTGGCCGAGGGCGTCGACCCCGGCCGCATCTACTGCGGCAGCGGTGCGGCCGACGTGCTCGATCGGCTCGCGGCCGTGCTGCGTCCCAAAACCGTGCTGCTGCTCGCGCCGACCTTCGCGGAGTACGAGCGCACGCTCGCGGGCGCGGAACTTCGCTTCCACATGTTGCGCGCGGACGAGAGCTTTGCCGTCACCGCGCGGATTCTGGACGATATCACGCCGGGGCTCGGCGCGGTCTACTTGTGCAGCCCGAACAACCCGACCGGACGGACGATCGCGTCCGCGCTGCTGCGCGAAATCGCCGCGCGGTGCGCGGCGGTCGGCGCGCGGCTGGTGCTCGACGAGTGCTTTTTAGACTTTACGGAGAACGGCGAAAGTATGGCGGTGTATCTGGACGCATTTCCGTCCCTTGTGCTGCTGCGGGCGTACACCAAGATGTACGCCGTGCCGGGCGTGCGCTTTGGCTGGTGCATGACGGCGGATATGGCGCTCATCGAGGCGCTCTACCGCGCGGGACAGCCGTGGAACGTGTCGGTCATCGCGCAGGCGTGCGCGGTGGCGTGCGCGGGCGCGCGCGGCTATGCCGCGCAGACCGCGCAGCGTATCGCCGTCGAGCGGGCGTATCTGGCGGAACAGCTCGCCGCGCGCGGGCTGTGGGTCTGCCCGGGCGCGGCGAATTTTCTGCTGTTCCGCGTGGACGATACGGATTTGACCGAAAAGCTCGCGCGGCGCGGCATCCTGCTCCGCGACTGCGCCAATTACCGCGGCCTGACGCGCGGGTACTACCGCACGGCGGTCAAAACGCGCAAAGAGAGCGATGCGCTGCTCGCGGCGCTCGACGACATCCGAAAGGGGGACGGCTGATGGCGAAGTGTATCATGGTGCAGGGCACCTGCTCGAACGCGGGCAAGAGCCTGCTCTGCGCGGCGCTCTGCCGCATTTTCCGGCAGGACGGCTGGCGCGTCGCGCCGTTCAAGGCGCAGAATATGGCGCTCAACTCCTACATCACAGCAGACGGCGGCGAGATGGGGCGCGCGCAGGTCGTGCAGGCCGAGGCGGCGGGCATTGCGCCCGACGTGCGCATGAACCCCATCCTGCTCAAGCCGACCAGCGACGTCGGCTCGCAGGTGATCGTGCTGGGGCAGGCGCGCGGCAACCGCACGGCGCGCGAATACTGGGGCGACAAAAAGGCGCTCATGCCGGTGGTGAAAGACGCGTATGACAGTCTGGCGGCCGAGTACGATATTATCGTCATCGAGGGGGCGGGCAGTCCGGCGGAGATCAACCTCAAGCAGGACGATATCGTCAATATGGGTCTGGCAAGGCTGGTGGACGCGCCCGTGCTGCTCGTGGGCGACATCGACCGCGGCGGTGTGTTCGCCTCGCTCTACGGCACGGTAAAGCTGCTGGACGCGGACGAGCAGGCGCGCATCCGCGCGCTCGTCATCAACAAATTCCGCGGCGATGTGGAAATCCTGAAACCTGGCCTTTCGCAGCTCGAGGAATTGACCGGCAAGCCGGTCGCGGGCGTCGTGCCCTACGGCCATTTCGACATTGACGACGAGGACAGCCTGTCCGCGCGGCTGGACGGCGACGCGCGCGGCGCCGCCGTGCGCATCGCGGTCGTGCGGCTGCCGCGTATCTCCAACTTCACCGACTTCGCCGCGCTCGAAAGGGTGCCCGGCGTCGGCGTCTGTTACGCGGACAAGTCGGCGCAGCTTACGGATGCCGACCTCATCATCGTTCCCGGCAGTAAGGCGACGCTCGCCGACCTCAGATGGCTGCGCGAGAGCGGCATGGAGGCGCAACTGCTCCGGCAGCATGCGGCGGGCACGCCGGTGCTCGGTATCTGCGGCGGGTTCCAGATGCTGGGACGCACAGCGTCCGACCCGGAAAACACCGAGGGCGGCGGCAGCCTGCGCGGCATTGGCCTGCTGCCGGTGGACACGGTGTTCCGCGCGCGCAAGACGACGACGCAGGCGCGCGGCACGGTGAAAACCTTATCCGGCGCGCTCGCGGGGCTGTCTGGCGCCGCAGTCGAGGGTTATGAAATTCACATGGGCGAAACGACGCGCGCCGCGGGCGCGCAGCCGTTCAGCACGCTCACCCACGCGGACGGCGCGGCGGTCGAGGACGGTTGTCAGGCGGAGAATGTGTACGGCACCTACCTGCACGGTGTGTTTGACGCGCCGGGCGTCGCGCAGAAGCTCGCGCAGGCGCTTGCCGCGCGGAAGGGCGTGACGCTGGGTGAGACGTCGCCCGACACGGCGGCGTACAAGGAACGGGAGTATGACCGTCTGGCGGACGCCGTCCGGCAGGCGCTCGATATGGACTTGATCTATCGCATTTTGGAGGGCAAAGCATGACAAACAAGGCTTGTGTACACCTGTACTGCGGCGACGGCAAGGGTAAAACGACTGCGGCGGTCGGTCTCGCGGTGCGCGCGGCCGGACACGGCGGCGCGGTCGTGGTCGCGCAGTTTCTGAAGGACGGCACCTCGGGCGAGTGCTGGTCGCTGAGCAAACTGGAAAACGTGACGCTGCTCGCGGCCAATCCGGTGCGCAAATTTTCGTTCCAGATGGACGAGGAGGAGAAAAAGCGCACAGCAGACGCGGTGCAGCGCACCTTTGCCGCCGCGACCGGTTTTGCCGTGCGCGAGGGCGCGCGGCTGCTCGTGCTGGACGAGGTGTGCGCTGCCATTTCCTGCGGCTTTCTGGACGAACAGGCCGTACTCGATTTTCTCGACAGCCGTCCGGGCACGCTCGAGGTTGTGCTGACCGGGCGCGACCCGTCCGACGCGCTGCGGCAGCGCGCGGACTATATCACCGAGATGGTCAAGCGCCGCCACCCGTTCGATAACGGTGTCGCCGCAAGGGAGGGTGTCGAATGGTAAACGGACGCATGCCGCCCGCCGAGATCGAAAAGCGCAGTTTTGCGATCATTCAGGCCGAGCTGGGCGGGCGCACGTTCCCGGCGGACATTGTGCCGGTCGTGTACCGCGTCATCCACACGACGGCGGACTTTGACTATGCGGACAACCTGCGCTTTTCGGAAAACGCGGTCGCGCGTGCCAAGGCCGCGCTCCAAGCGGGCGCGACCGTGGTCACCGATACCAATATGGCCTTGTCCGGCATCAGCAAGGGTACGCTCGCGCAGCTCGGCGGGCGCGCGCTCTGCCTGATGGCGGATACGGATGTTGCGCGCGAGGCCAGGGCGCGCGGCGTGACGCGCGCGACCGTCTCGATGGAGCACGCGGCAAAGCTGGACGGCCCGCTGATCTTTGCGATCGGCAACGCGCCGACCGCGCTCATCCGTCTGCACGAGCTGATCGCTGATGGCGCGGTGCAGCCCGCGCTCGTCATCGGCGTGCCGGTCGGGTTTGTCAACGTGGTCGAGGCCAAGGAGCTGTTTATCGGCGGGGACACGCCGTATATCATCGCGCGCGGGCGCAAGGGCGGCTCGAACGTCGCCGCCGCGATCGTCAACGCGCTGCTGTATCAACTGGTCAAGCGGGAGGGGTTCTGAACATGGCAAAGAAAGCACTGATGGTGGTCAGCTTCGGTACGACCATCCCGCAGGCGCGGCGCGCGATCGAACAGGTCGAGCAAAAGCTGCGCGCGGCCTTTCCCGACCACGATTTTTACCGCGCGTTCACGTCCGGCATGGTCGCGCGCAAGATCGAACGGGAGGAGGGCATTTTCATCCCGTCGCCCGCCGAGCTGCTCGAACAGCTGGCGGCGGACGGCTATGATGAGGTGCGCTGCCAGAGCCTGCATATCATTTTCGGGCAGGAATATGAAAAGCTGCTCGCGCAGCTTATGCCCTTCCACGGCCGCTTTGCGCGCCTGCTGGTCGGCCAGCCGCTTTTGTGGGATACGGCGGACTACCTGCGCCTGACGCGCGCGCTGCTGGCCGAAATGCCGCGGCTGGACACGGACGAAGCGTTCGTCTTTATGGGGCATGGCACCGACCACCCGGCGAACGCGGCCTACGCGCTTGTCGAGAACTGCTTCCGTTACCACCGCGCGGAGCGCGTCTACGTCGGCACGGTCGAGGGCTTCCCGCATCTGGATTATGTGCTCGCGCGGCTGGATGCACACGAGGTTACGCGCGTGCACCTCGCGCCGCTCATGCTGGTCGCAGGTGACCACGCACAGAACGACCTCGCGGGCGACGGGGACGACAGCTGGAAGAGCCGCCTCGAGGGCGAGGGCTACACGGTCGAGACCCACCTGCGCGGTCTGGGCGAGCTGGACGCGGTGGCGGAGATTTCCGCCGACCACTGCCGCGCCGCACAGCGGATGGACGGAACATACCGCGCCATAACCGGCGGACGATGGAGTCGTCCGCCGGTTTTTTTGTCGCAGCCGCGCCGCCAGCAAGAAAAACTGCCAAAAGGCTATTCCCGCTTTCATTTTCCGGCAAAGCCCGTGCACCTGTTGGGATATACTGGGAGCACAAGGGAGGCCGGTCAAACATGGACAAGCAAAAAACCAAACGGGGCGCGCCGCTCGTCGTCGGCCGTGCGGCGGCCTGGGCGGCGAAACATTGGAAAGAGGAACACCTGCGCACGCTGGCGACCGGCGTGCAGCGGTTTATCTTGTGCGCAGTGCTGACGCGCGGTACAGTGCTGGGCGGCTATACGCCGTTCGGACTGGCGATGGCGTCGGCGCTGATGGCGCGCGGCGCGGGGCTGAGCGCGGTCGGCGGCGTGGTCTGCGGGCTGATGCTGCTGGACGATGGGCTGAAAAGCGGTGTGTACATGGCGGCGGCGCTGCTGGTGCTGTGCGTGATGAGCGTGTGCGCGGGATTGCGCATCGTGCGCACGGCGTGGTTCGCGCCCGTGGTGGCGGCGCTGGCGGGCACGGCGTGCACCTTTGTCTTTCTGCCGCTGGGGGCGGCGCTGGATGCGGGCGCGGTGCTGCCCTTTGCGGCGGTGCAGCTGCTGACGCTCGGCGCGTGCCGGGTGTACGGCGCGGCGCTCGACCCGCCGCGTGAGGAAAACGACTGGCGGCGTCCGGCGACACTGCTCGTGCTGGTGGCGACCGTGCTGCTGTCGCTGAGCGACCTGTGCCCGTTCGGGCTGCTGTCGCCCGCGCGGGCGGGCGCGCTGCTGCTGACACTGGCGGCTGCCTACCTCGGCGGGGCGGCGCCCGGCGCGGCGGCGGGCGTTGCGCTGGGCGCCGCGATGGACATGGCTTGCGGCGAGGGGGCGCTGTTCACCTGCTGCTACGGTCTGTGCGCGCTGGTCGCCGGGCTGTTCCGCGACAGCGGGCGGCTGTGGTTCGCCGTGTGCGCGCTGGGCGCGGGGCTGTGCGCGGCGATGCTGGGCGTCGACCATCCGCTGTTCGTGCCGATGGTGCTCGAGCTGGTCTGCGCGGTGGCGGCGTTCGCCGTGCTGCCGCCCTTTGTGTGGCAGGCGCTGCGGCGCAGCCTGCTGCCCGACACGCTGATGGGCGAGGCCGCGCACCGTTCGGTGCGGCAGATGGTTGGGCAGTGCGCGACCGAGGCCGCGCAGGCGTTCTATGAGCTGTATCTTGCGATGCTCAGCGGCATCAGCGAGGGCAAGGCGGCGGGCGACGATAACGTGCGCGCCGTGTTCGACCACGCGAGCGACCGTGTGTGCAAAAACTGCGTGCTGTGCTCGCAGTGCTGGCAGCGCGACTATGTGACTACGCTCGCCGCGCTCAACGATGTCACCCAGCCCATGCTCAAGCGCGGGCGTGCCGAGCTGTCCGACTTTCCCTACCATTTTGCTTCGCGCTGCGTGCACCTGCCCGAGCTGATGCGCGCGATCAACAGCGCGTTGTTTGCGCTGCGCGAGCGCCAAAGCCTTCGGCGGCAGCAAGCCGAAAACCAAAGCCTGCTTGCGCGCCAATATGCGGGCATTACGGATATTCTTCGTCAACTGGGCGCGGAGGCCACGCAGGATGTGACCGCCCAGCCGATGATGGAGCGGCAGATCAAGCGGTACGCGGCGGCGTTCGGCTGGGTCGACCGCGTGTGCGCGGTGCGCGACGCGCAGGGGCGGCTGGCGGTCGAGCTGTACGGCGAGGGCGTGACCGATATCCTGCGGCAGGGCGAGGGCTTTGCCGCGGGCTTGAGCGCGCTGCTGGGCGTGACGCTGACCAAGCCCAAACCGCTGGACGAAACCGACGGCCCGCATATCGAGCTGCGTGAGCGCGCGCCCTTCCGCGCGATCGTCGGCATCGGGCGGCAGCAGAAGGAGGGCGCATCGGTCTCCGGCGACAGCGGCTGCTACTTTCTGACCGATGCGGGCGTGGCCTGCTTGCTGCTCGCGGACGGCATGGGCACGGGCGCGGCCGCCGCGCAGGACAGCCGCACGCTCATCACCTCGCTCGAGCGCTTCCTGCGCGCGGGCATCCCGGTGGCGGACGCCTTGAAGGCGGTGTCGCCCGCGCTGCGGCTGCGCTCGGACGGGACACGGTTCACCACGCTCGACGCACTGACGCTCGACCTGTTCACCGGGCGGGCGGAAAGCCTCAAGTGCGGCGCGGCGCCCTCCTATCTGCGCATGGCCGGCCAGTGGACGGTGCTGCGCGGCAAGGCGCTGCCCATCGGCCTTGCCGAGGAGGACGCGCTCGGCGAACCGGTACCGCTGCGGCTCGGGCACGGCGACTTGTGCGTGCTGCTGTCCGACGGCATCTCGGACGGCGTGGACGACGGCTGGGTGCGCGAGACGCTGCGCAAGCATGCGGACGACGCGCCAAAGACGCTGGCGATGCAGCTGGTCAACGGCGCGGCGGGGCGCGGTCACGATGACGACCGCACCGCGCTCGTGCTGCGGCTGGAAAAACGGTGACCGCGCGATGGATGAAATCCCTCCTTTTGGGCAATACTTGCACCAAAGGGAGGGATTTTCCGTATGGTCAAAGGCATTTCCAGGCGGGTGGTCGTGGTGCGGCCGGACGGGCACGCGCCGTTCGAGCAGGCGATCTTTCTGGTGCGCGACTGCGCGGTGCCGCGCCGCGATGCGGTGCGCGAGGCCTGCCGCATTGCAAACGGCTATCTGGGCAGAAGGCCGGCGCGGCGCGCACACCGGCTGCGGCTGCTGGCCGCGTTTGCGGCGGGCGCGGCCGCGTCCAGTCTGGTCTGGGCGGCGGTTTGGCTGCTCCTATGAAAAACGTAGGAAATGCCGCCGGATTGTTGTATAGTATTCCAGTAGACATTTTCCGATAACTGTTTTATATTAGTATCAGAAATCAACAAGGAAGGGTGTTTGCAATGAGCAAGTACGTTTGCAAGATTTGTGGCTATATTTATGATCCCGCCGCGGGCGACCCGGACAACGGCGTCGCACCCGGCACGGCGTTTGAGGCGCTGCCCGAGGACTGGGTGTGCCCGCTGTGTGCGGTCGGCAAGGATGAGTTTGAGCCGGCGTAAGGATAATCAGGGAAAGGCTGCCGTGAGGCAGCCTTTTTTGTGAACAGATTGCAAAAAGCGGCGGTGCGGCCTTGTTTCGGCGGGGGTGGGTTGGTATACTATAATTATACTTCGCCGCGGGCGCCGCGGCCACGGCAGGATGTGATTTGATGACCGCCGAGATGTTTTTCGACCTGTTCCACCAGTACGGCCTGATCCTGGTCTGCGCGGTGATCTTTTGCGAATACATGAACCTGCCGGGCTTTCCGGCAGGGGTCATCATGCCGTCGATCGGCGTGCTGATCGCGCAGAGCGAGCTGTCGCTCTGGCTGACGGTTGCGCTGAGCGTTGTGTTCGGTGTGCTGGGCAGTCTGGTCATCTACGGGCTGTGCTACTGGGGCGGCGAGCCGATCATGGAAAAGCTGTTCGGCAAAAGCGAAAAGTTCCGCTCGTTCGTGCGGCGTGCGCACGATTTCATCGACGCGCAGCACGGGCGCGGGCTGGCGATCTGCCGCATCATCCCGGTGCTGCGCACGATCGTATCCATCCCGGCAGGGCTGATCCGCATGCCGGTCAAGTGGTTTGTCGGCTGGTCGGCGCTCGGCATCGCCGCGTGGAATACCGTGCTGATCTCGTTTGGCTATTTTTTCAGCGAAAAGATTTTGGCCATGTGGTAAAAAAAGACGCCCTGCGGGGCGTCTTTTTTGTGGTGTTATGCTGCTCGGTCAGTCGCCGCCGGTGAGGTACGCGAGCAGTCCGCGGCATCCCTGCTCGACGTCGCGCCACGTCGCGTTAAAATTGCCGGTGTACCACGGATCGGCAACCTCCTGCCCGGGCCGTCCGGCGTAGTCGAGCAGCAGATGCAGCTTGCCGTCCGGGTCGCCGCCGCAAATGCGCTGCATGCTGTGCAGGTTGGCGCGGTCCATGCCGACCAGCAGGTCGTATGCGTCGTAGTCCCCGCGCCGCAGCTGACGCGCCGCGTGCCCGGTGCAGTCGATGCCGTGCGCGGACAGCATGCGCCGTGCGGGCGGATAGACCGGGTTGCCGATTTCCTCGGCGCTGGTGGCTGCCGACGCGATGTGGAACCGGTCGGCCAGCCCGGCGCGGCGCACCATGTCCTGCAGGGTAAACGCGGCCATCGGGCTGCGGCAAATATTGCCGTGGCACACAAAAAGTATCTTCGTCATGCGTATTACGCTCCATCCATTGTATTTTTCTGCATTACAAGTATAGCACACGGGCGTGCGGCCGTCGACGGGAAAAGGCGCGGGCGGACCGTGCTTCCGGGGCAAACCGGTTCTGCAACCACTTTGCAAGTTGCAATTGGTGGGGGCATATGGTACAATATACTGCATGAAATTATGCGTAGTGGGGGAGAAGTATGCAAATCGGTTGTGTGACGCTGGCCGGACGCATGGTGCTCGCGCCGATGGCGGGCGTGACCGACCGCGCTTTCCGGCAGATCTGCCGCGAGCAGGGCGCGGCGCTGACCGTGACCGAAATGGTCTCCGCCAAGGCGCTGACCTACGGCGACAAGAAAACGCCCGGGCTGTTGGCGCTGGGCGAAACCGAGCATCCTGCCGCCGCGCAGATCTTCGGCCATGAGCCGGAAACAATGGCCGAGGGCGCGAAAATCGCGCGCGAAATTTCGGGCTGTGACATCATCGACATCAACATGGGCTGCCCCGCGCCCAAGATCGCGGGCAACGGCGACGGTTCGGCGCTCATGCGCGACCCGGCGCTGGCCGCGCGCGTCATCGGGGCGGTCGTACACGCGGTCGATGTGCCGGTGACGGTCAAGTTCCGCAAGGGCTGGGACGAAAAAAGCGTCAACTGCGTTGAGTTTGCCCGCATGGCCGAGCAGGCGGGCGCGGCGGCCATCGCGGTGCACGGGCGCACCCGCGCGCAGCAGTACAGCGGCAGCGCCGACTGGGACGCGATCGCCGCGGTCAAGCAGGCGGTGTCCATCCCGGTCATTGCTAACGGCGACGTGGCCGTGCCCGAGGACGCGGCGCGCATATTGGAGCATACCGGCGCGGACGCGGTCATGGTCGGGCGCGGCGCGCTGGGCGACCCGTGGATTTTTTCGCGGGCAAATGCGCTGCTCGAAACCGGCGTGTGCCCGCCGCTGCCACCCTTTGCCGAACGCATCGACACGGCCGTGCGGCAAATCGAGCTGGCCGCCGCCTATAAGGGCGAGCGTGTGGCCATGCTGGAAGCGCGGCGGCACGTCAACTGGTATCTCAAGGGGCAAAGCGGCCTGAAGGCGTTCAAAATGCGTATCTGTGCGCTCGAGCGGCTCGACGAGCTGTATCCGCTGGCGGATGAGCTCAAGCGCGCGGCGGGCTGCGCAATATAAAACCGGAAGGGGGGACACGGACGATGGACGAAAAGCATATCCTGACCCGGGCGCGCCGCGGCGACGTGGCGGCGTTTGAAGATCTGGTACGGCTGTATGAAAAGCGCGTCTACGCGGTCGCGCTGCGCTCGTCCGGCAACCCCGAGGACGCGGCCGATATCGTGCAGGAGGTCTTTCTGCGCGCGTGGCGGTCGATCGAATCCTTCCGCGGGGACAGCGGCTTTTCCACCTGGCTGTTCCGCATCACGATGAACCTGTGCGTCGACCACGCGCGGCACAGGCATGCCCAGCCGCAGACCCAGCCCATCGTGACCGACGACGAGACCGAGCGGCCCATTCCGGACACCACGCCCACGCCCGAAGAGCATCTGGATAACCGCGAGCTGGGGCGCGAGCTGGCGGCGGCGCTGGCTGAGGTCAGCGAGGAGCACCGGCGCATCGTGCTGCTGCGCGATGTGTCCGGCATGAGCTATACCGAGATCGCGGAGGTGCTCGAGATCAGCGAGGGGACGGTCAAGTCCCGTCTGTCGCGCGCGCGCATTGCGCTGCGCAAGGTTTTGCTCCGCCGGGGGAACCTTTTGCCAGTTGTCCCGTCTAACCCATCGAAAGGAGGCGGGGACGCATGAGTGATGAAGAATATTTTGAGCAGCTGGTGTCGAGCAGCCTGGACGGTACGCTGATCGACTCCGAGCGCGAAAAACTCGAAGCCCATTTGGCTGAATGCCCCTCGTGCGCCGCGCTCAAACACGATCTGGAGCAGATGCGGGCGCTTTTTGCGGTTGAGGCCGAGCTGCCCGCGGGGCTGCATGACGATATCATGCGGCGCGTCGGGCAGGAGCAGCGGCTGCATGTGGTGCAGCCGGAAAAGCCGGTGCGCCGCATGCCGGTGCTGACGATGGTGGCCGCGGCTGCGGTTGTCGTGCTGGTCGTGCTGGGCGGCGGCCTGATGCCCGCGTTCAGCACGGTGGGCGCTACCACGACGGCAGACACGGCGACGGCGGAGGCCGGCAGCGGGTCGGACGGCGCGGGACAGATGGTGCGCAACGCGGCCGAGGACGCCGGGCTGACCGGCGGCAGCGACGGCGCGGCGGCAACGGATGCGGCTGCTGCATCGGAGACGGAGGAAAACACTGCCGCGGCAGGCGGGGCAAAGATGGTCACGCCGCCGTCCGGCGGGACGGATGGGCAGGAGCAGGCTTCGGCCGAAGGCGCCGCCGCGACAATGGACGACGGGGACAGCCAGGTGTGGGAAGGCTTGCAGCCCAGCACACCGGTCCAGTCCGGGGAGGGCGGCCAGCAGACGACGGCCAGCCCGCAAGCGACGCTTGCGGAGGCGTCGGCTGCGCTGACGCTGCCTGACGCATTGCGCGGCTGGCATGTGGCGCACTGCTATCTGGCGACCGGCGGCGAGGCGCTGCCCGATGTGGACGGCGAAATGCTGTACACGGGCGAGGGCGCGTCATGGTTCTCGCTGGAAAACAATATGGCCATCCTGCAGGATACGCTCAAGCTGCTGGAGGACGCAGGCTTTGCCGTGTCGGCCTACGATGAGGTGGGCCTGACCATTGACAGCAAGGCCGATGCATGGCTGCTGATCGTGCAGACCGGCGCCTGAAGGCAAGCGCAATACCAAGCCCGGCGGCAAAACGCCCCGGGCTGTCGTTTTGCCCAAAGGAAGTCTGTGAAATCACACAAATTTTTTTGCAGAAATTTTGTATAACCGCTTGACTTTGGGCTATGCTTGTAGTAACCTATAAAAGCACCTGCGAAAAGCGGGGAAAACGCGATGATGCCGGAGATTGCTGCACCGTGCAGGTAACTTCGGCGGAGTAGGTCCGACAATCGGGCGGTTGAGATAACTGCTATCAGCCGTGGGCTTGCGCCCACCGGCAAAAATGCAATGTTCGTGCGTAAATTCGGGACTCGCGGCGCGTGCGCCGCCAAGCCGATGGCCCGAACCACTTGTGTTTCTTACTGTGACCGGATCGTTACACTACCAGTGTGCCCGGTTATTTTCATGCCCGCGCGTGATACACACGGCGGGGTTGCAGTTTCTCTCCGTAGCGAGTCAAAACATTATTTCAATGTATGGCACACATACGAGGAGGAAAAAACCACCATGGCAAATGCACAGAAGATCCGTATCCGCCTCAAGGCGTACGACCACGAGCTGATCGACCAGTCGGCTGAGAAGATCATCGAGACCGCAAAGCGCAACGGCGCCAAGGTTTCCGGCCCGATCCCGCTGCCGACCGAGAAGCAGATCGTTACCATCCTGCGCGCGGTACACAAGTACAAGGATTCCCGCGAGCAGTTCGAGCGCCGCACCCACAAGCGCCTGATCGACATCATCAACCCGAACCAGGCCACCATCGAGGCGCTGACCACCCTTGACCTGCCGGCAGGCGTCGAGTTCGAGGTCAAGCTTTAATTTCTGTCAACAGGCAGACGGACTAACCCGACCGGCTGCTTGAAGCCCTGCCGCGATACGCGCGGCGAGGTCATGTTGGCGGCCAAATGCCGTCAACCAATAACCTTTAAGGAGGAAAAACAGTATGCTGAACAAAGCAATCATCGGCAAGAAGGTCGGCATGACCCAGATCTTCAATGCTGACGGCAAGGTCATCCCCTGCACCGTGATCGAGGCAGGCCCCTGTGTCGTCACCCAGCTCAAGACCGAAGAGAAGGACGGCTACAACGCAGTCCAGTTCGGCTTTGAGGACATCAAGGAGCGCAAGCTCAACAAGCCGGAGAAGGGCCACCTGAAGAAGGCCGGCGACTCCCTCAAGAAGTACCTCAAGGAGTTCCGCTTTGCGGACTGCTCCACTTTCCAGCTTGGCGATGTGGTCAAGGCCGACATGTTCGCCGTGGGCGATTATGTCGACGTGACCGGCACCTCGAAGGGCAAGGGCTACGCGGGCGTTATCAAGCGCTACAACGCGGGCCGCTCTCCGATGAGCCATGGCGCCGGCCCGATGCACCGTCATCAGGGTTCGATGGGCGCCTGCTCCGACCCCTCCAAGATCATGAAGGGCAAAATGATGCCGGGCCACATGGGCGCCGAGCAGGTCACCGTGCAGAACCTCGACGTTGTCAAGGTCGATCCGGAGCTCAACATGATCGCGGTCTGCGGCGCGGTACCGGGCCCGAAGGGCGGTATCGTGGTGCTCAAGAACACCGTCAAGAACAACAAGGTTGCCAAGGGCGAGGCTGGCGTCAGCAAGAACCCGCAGAAGGCTTCCGCGAGAAAGTAAGGGAAGGAGGAGCAACTCATGCCTACAGTAGCAGTTTTTGATATGACCGGCAAGAAGACCGGCGAGATGGAGCTGAACGAGGCCGTTTTCGGCATCGAGCCCAACCAGTCCGTGCTTCACGCCGCAGTGAAGAATTATCTGGCCAACCAGCGTCAGGGCACCCAGTCCACGCTGACCCGCGCCGAGGTGCGCGGCGGCGGCATCAAGCCGTGGCGCCAGAAGGGCACCGGCCGCGCCCGTCAGGGCTCGATCCGCTCCCCGCAGTGGACGCACGGCGGTATTGCCCTCGGCCCGAAGCCCCGTTCCTATAACTACTCCCTGACCAAGAAGACCCGCCGTCTGGCCATGCTCTCCGCCCTGTCTGCCAAGGCAGCTGCCGGTGAGATCATCGTCATTGACGGTCTGGACATGGGCGAGATCAAGACCAAGTCGTTCGCTGGCTTCCTCAAGGCGGTCGACGCGACCGGCAAGAGCCTGGTCGTCACCCCGGAGGTACGCACCAACGTCGTCAAGTCCGCGGCCAACATCCCGGGCGTGCGCACGACGATCGCGACGACCCTGAACGTATACGACATCCTCAACGCCGACAAGTTCATCATCGACAAGGCGGCGGTTGAGAAGCTGCAGGAGGTGTACGCGTAATGAAGTTCGCTTACGATATTATCAAGAAGCCGATCATCACCGAGCGTTCCATGATGGGTTCCCAGAACAACAAGTACACCTTTGAAGTAGCCATGGACGCTGGCAAGATCGAGATCAAGAAGGCGGTCGAGGAGATCTTCGGCGTAAAGGTCGCCAAGGTCAACACGATCAAGCTGCCGGGCAAGTGGAAGCGCATGGGCGTCCACGTCGGCAAGCGCCCGGACGTGAAGAAGGCGATCGTTACCCTGACGCCGGACTCCAAGGGCATTGAGCTTTTTGAGAACATGATGTAACAACGTATAGGAGGGACGCTGTCCCCCCTATATACGGAAAAAGTTCCGAAGAAACTTTTTCCGATACCCCCCTCGCGTTTGCATGGCAAACGCGGTTCGGGACACGCGTCCCGAAGCAGTGGGATGCAAGTCCGGCGCAGCCGCACTTGCATAAACCCCGCGCAGCGGGGGATGAAATGGGATTTGCAACGCAAATCCATAAAAACCGGGAGCATGTATCACGGTTTTTATACAAACCGCTGTCAAGTGTGCCCGCAGGGCGCGCGCAGATCAGCGGAATGATCGGTCGAAACCGTGGTTTCGACCGAAGCCGTCAGGCTTTTATGGGGATGCCACCCCGATAAGAAACAGTTTTAAGGAGTTGAAATTCCAAATGGCTATCAAGACTTTCAACCCGACGACGCCCTCGCGCAGAAACATGACTGTGCTGTCTTTCAAGGGCCTGTCTAAGGTGAAGCCCGAGAAGAGCCTTCTCGAAAAGGTCAAGAAGACCGCCGGCCGCAACAGCTACGGCCGCATCACCGTCCGTCACATCGGCGGCGGCAACAAGAAGAAGTACCGTATCATCGACTTCAAGCGTCAGAAGCTGGATATGCCGGCGACCGTACTGACGCTCGAGTACGACCCGAACCGCTCGGCCAACATCGCGCTGGTGCAGTATGAGGACGGCGTCAAGTCCTATATCCTCGCGCCGGAAGGCCTGAAGATCGGCGACAAGGTCGTCTCCTCCAAGGATGCCGACATCAAGCCCGGCAACTGCCTGCCGGTCGAGTTCATCCCGGTCGGTACCATGATCCACAACATCGAGCTGTACCCCGGCAAGGGCGCGCAGCTGGTCCGCTCCGCCGGCGTCGGCGCGCAGCTGATGGCTAAGGAGAACGGCAAGGCGATGGTCCGTCTGCCCTCCGGCGAGCTGCGTTACGTCCGCCTCGAGTGCAAGGCCACCATCGGCGTCGTCGGCAACTCCGACCACGCCAACGTCCAGATCGGTAAGGCCGGCCGCACCCGTCACATGGGCATCCGCCCGACCGTCCGCGGTTCTGTTATGAACCCGTGCGACCACCCGCACGGCGGCGGCGAAGGCAAGAGCCCGAT
>NZ_CALWUN010000004.1 GCF_944384735.1 uncultured Agathobaculum sp.
CGCAGCACGCCGATCAGGTCCACATCCTGCCGCGGGTTGTCGATCACGCGCAAAAGCGACACCATCGTGCCGACCTCGGCGGTGTCCAGCAGGCCGCCGCGCGACTCCGCGCTTGCGGTCAGCCCGGCCTGCTCAAGCGCCGCGATGTACACGGGCGCGCGCGGCCCGGGCGAGCGCAGCAGAATAACGATGTCGCCCGGTGTGACCGGGCGCAGCGCGCCGGTCTCCTTGTCGCGCACCGGAAAACCCTCGTCCAGCAGCGCGCGGATGCGGGTTGCGACCAGCCGCGCCTCGAGCGCAGTTTTGTCGGGCGCGTCCTCGTCCTCGCCGAGGTTCGCTGCGTCCAGCAGCAGCACCTCGGTCTTATAGCGGTCGTGTCCCTCGTCCGGGTAGTCCATGCCGAGGTGCAGCGCCTCGCGGTCGGTGTAGGCAAGGTCGCCCACCGTTTCGCCCATGACGGCGGCAAACAGGTAGTTGCAGGCGTCCAGCACGGCCGCGCGCGAACGGAAGTTCTGCCCGAGCACGACGCGGCGCGGCGCGCCGTCCGGCGCTTCGTCCGCGTCGGCGTAATCATTGTATTTTTGCAGGAAAATCGACGGGTCAGCCAGCCGGAAGCCGTAAATGCTCTGCTTGACGTCACCGACCATGAACAGGTTGGTCTGATTTTGCGACAGCGCGCGGAAAATCGTGTCCTGCACGGCGTTGGTGTCCTGATACTCGTCGACCGCGATCTCGGCGTACTGCGCGGACAGCGTGCGCGCCAGCGCCGAGGGCTGTTGCCCGTCGTACAGCAGGCGCACGGCAAAGTGCTCGAGGTCGTTGAAGTCTGCGGCGTTTCGTGCCCGCTTGGCTGCGGCAAACGCCGCGTCAAAGGCGTTCACCGCGTCGATCAGCGCGGAGAGCGCGGGCGCGGTCAGCGCACGGTCGGCGGCAGCCTCGTCCGCCCGGACGGTCAGCCATTTTTCGCGGATGGCCTTGGCCACTGTTTTCCATTCCTCGCGCAGCGCCTTGATCTCCTCTAAAAAGGCCTTGTCCTCGAACTTGCGCGCGGCTTTCAGCCGGTCGAACGTGATCGACCGCGCGGCCTCGACGCAGTCGTCCCAGCTGCCGGTATGCAGTGCATCCAGCAGGCGCTCGGCTTGGTTTAAGTCGCTCGTCAGCGCAGGCAGATAGGTGTCGTATAGCTCGTCGATGCCGGTCACGGCATCGACCGCCATGCGCAGAAAGGCCGCGCCGTGTTCAGCCGCCGCCCGCGCCTGCGCGCGCAGCACCGCCGCGTGCGGCGTGTTCATGCCGTCCGCGTGCAATCCCTGCCGCACGGTTTCCAGAAAAGCCGCCGGGTCGGGATGCGCCTGTATCTTCTCATAGGTGCCCAAAATGACCTCGCCCAGCTTTTTATCGTCGCGCCCGGCGGTCAGCAGGTCACATAGCGCGAGAAAGCCCGCCCCGCCCTGCTCGTAGGCCGCTTCCAGCACCTCCTCGAGCACCTCAGCGCGCAGCAGCTTGCCCTCCTGCTCGTCCATCAGCCGGAAATCGGGCGCGATGCCGAGCGCCGCGGCCTGTTCGCGCGCAAGCGACAGGCACAGCGCGTGCACGGTCGTGATCTTTGCACGGTGCACGAGGAACAGCTGGCGGCGCAGGCGCGTGTCCTGCGGGTTTTCGGCGACCGCCTGCGCCAGCGCCGCGCCGATGCGCTCGCGCATCTCGGCGGCGGCGGCGTTGGTGAAGGTAACGAGCAGCAGCCGGTCGATGTCGATGGGGTCGCGCGCGTCGGTCAGGCGGGTGAGCACCCGCTCGACCAGCACGGCGGTCTTGCCCGAGCCAGCCGCTGCCGAGACGAGCAGCGCGCCGCCCCGGTTTTCAATCGCGGTCTGTTGGTCTTTTGTCCACTGCGGCATACTCACTCACCCCCTACCTGCTGCCAGAATTCCTCGTCTGTCAAATGCTGCAACCAGCGCGCCTTGTCGCCCGCTGCTTCGTCAAAGCGGCAGCCCGCGCGGAAATCGCACCAATCGCAGTAGCTCGACTGCTTATCCTTTTTGCACGGGTCGGCCGTCACGCTGCCCGCGCGCAGTTCCTGCCCCATCTCAAGCAGCTTTTTGTGCGTGTAGCGCGCCAGCCGACCGAACTTTTCCAGATCGGCCACCGCGCTCTTGGCGGTAAACGAGGGCGCGTCCTCGCCCTTTTTGACCTTGATGGACACGGGCAGGAACCGCCCGTCACCCTCGAGGCCGTGCTCCATCGCCTCGATCAGCTCCATGTCGTCCGACAGCAGGCCGCTGCGGCGCAGCGCCTTGTCGCGCAGCGCGCGCAGCGTATCCTCGTCCGCGTCGCGCGCGGCCTCGGGCAGCTCGTCCCGCACCGGGACGTACAGCACACCCGCGGGCACGATCTCATTGAGCTCGGCTTCCAGTCTCTCGCGGTAGCGTTCCAGTCCCTCCTGCTGCAAGGCATAGAGATAGATGACCAGCTGCATGTTCAGCCCATGCCAGATATCGGACAGCGAGAACGACTTTTTACCGCTCTTGTAGTCCATCACGCGCAGGTACAGCCGCCCGTTCCGGATATAGCCGTCGACGCGGTCGACCTTGCCGGACAGCGACACGTCGTCCTCCCCGTCCGCACAGGTGACGGGCGGCAGGTCGCCCCCGCGCGAAAAATCGACCTCGTAGTCGATGGGCGCAAAGTCGGATACGCGCAGTTCCTCCAGCACGTTCTGCAAAATCTGCTCCGCAGTGCGCGCCAGCCGCCCGAACAGGTAGCGGAAGCGCGCAGAACGCGTTTCCAGCCCGCCCAGCTCCTCCTTGACATACCGCTGCACGACCGCGCGGCACACCTTGCGGACGGTCTTGTCGTCGGCCGCCGCCGCGCCGCCCTCGGTCTGACCGAGCGCATCCAGCGCGTGCTCGAGCACATAGTGCAGGAAGGTGCCGGTTTCGAGCGCGTCGAAGCGCGCCGTTTTGCGCGGCTTGGCCTTGAGGCCATACTTCAAAAAGAACGCAAACCGGCAGGAATAGAAGGTGTCGACGCGCGAGGCGGTCAAATTCAGCTGCTTGCCGTACAATCCCTCGACCGTGTGCAGGTTTTCCAGCGGGCCGCGCGCGCGCCGCTGAGCCGCCGCGCGGTGCACCCGCTCGTCGTCCTTGTAGTAGTCGTATGCCGCGCGCACCGCAGGCGAACGGTCGCCCGACAGATAGGCGCACGCGGTTTCGACCGCCGGGCGCTCGGCCTGCAAGCGGTCGCGCGCGGTCTGCGTCTGGTGGGTATCGGTCACCACGTCCGGCAGCAAGCTGCGCACCGTGCCGATAAAATAGGACGGCCGCGTCTCGCCGCCCGCGGCGTCCGCCGTGTGCCACGAGAGCAACAGTTCGTCCGTCGGGCAGGCAATCGCGCGGTACAGTGTCTCCTGCTCCATGAGCAGACGCTCCGCACCGTAGGCTTTCAGTTCGACGCCCAGCGCGTCCAACCCGGCGCGGTCGGCGTCGGACAGCAGCGACACGCCGCCTGCGGCCAGCGGGATCAGCCCGTCGTTGACGCCCAGCAGGATGACATACTTGGCCGGCTCGCCGCACACGCGCTCAATGTCGCCGCAGGTGACGCGGTCGAGCGAGACCGGGATCGAGCCGACATCGTACTCGCCCAGCACCAACCGGAACAGCTGCGCGAAGCGCTCAGCCGTGAGCGGCGTGTCGCCGCACACCCACGCGAACTGCTCCATTGCGGAGACCAAAATCTCCCACAGCTGGCGGTATTCGTCCGCGAGCTGCAGGCGTCCCGCCTGCTCGTGCAGCGCGGCACGGTCGGCCATGCGCTGCGGCGCGTCGACCGCGAGCAGGAAGTCATACAGCGCGCGCACGCAGTCGGCGGCGGGGTTTTCGCCTTTGAGCCGCTCGCGCAGCGCGGCAAAGGGCGCAATCGCCTTGCGCCGCAAGGCGTTCAGCGCGTCCAGCTCAGCGCGCACCGCGTCGTCGATGGGCAGGCCGTAACCGTCCGGGTGCTCGACCCAGTCGCGCTCCCACGCGCCGCCGCGGACATTCCACGTCAGCACATAGTTTTCCAGCCGGTCGACCTCGTCGCGCGTCAGGCTGGTCAGCCCGGTCTTGAGGCAGGTAAACATCTCCTCATAGCGGAAGCCGGTGCGCACGGTCTCGAGCGCGCCGACGACCAGCGCCATCGGCGGGCGGGAAAGCAGGTCAGGCTTTTCCGCAAGGAACACCGGCACGTCGTACCGCGCCATCGCCATCGCCAAAAAGCCGGCATAGGGCGCGATGTCGCGCGCCGTGACGACGAAATCGCGGTAGCGTGCGCCCCCGTCGCGCACCTTGCGCCGGATGAACGCTGCCGCGTGCTCACACTCGTCAAAGGGAGATGCCGCCGCATACAGCTGCACCCCACCGGTCAAGTCCGGGTGCGTGCCGCGCACAGGCAGCAGGCTTTCCGCTTCGACCGCCGCAAGCGCCTCCGGGCGCGGCACGCGGGACGCGCCGAGGTCGATGCGCTCGACCGGCCGGTTGTGGCGCTTTGCCATGCGGGTCAGTGTCTTGACTGTCTTGCAGCCGGTGATGAAAATGTCAGGCTGGGACAGGTCGCAGGTGATGGCCGCCGCGAGCGGAACGCCCGCCGCCAGCATTGCCTCGACGACCGCCAGCTCCTGCGCGGTGAAACCCAGAAAGCCATCCAGATAGACCTGCGCGCCCGACAGCACATGGCTTTGCGGCAGGCGGTCACGCAGATGGGTCAGGCGGTCGCGCGGGTCGGGCAGCGACTGCTCACACAGGCGGTCGTAGGCGGTCAGCAGCTGCGCCAAATCGGACAGCTTGGCCGCGAGCGTCCCGTCCTCGCAGGCCTCGGCGGCGTCGAACAGCGCTTCGGGCGCGACCGCGCAGGTCTTGCACTCGTCGACCAGCCGCAGCGCCTCGCGCAGCAGCTCGGGCTTGTCGGCAAGGCCGCTCCACGCGGACAGACTGTTTTGCACACGGCGCGCGGCCTGCTGCAAGGTCAACAGCTGCCCCGCCGGGGTCAGCATCGGCTGCGCAAGGCCACCCACCTCGGCAAAGACGCGGTCGGCCAGACGCGAAAATGTCAGCACCTCGGCCGTGCGCGCGCCGTGGTTGGCGGTCTCTTCGGCCAAGCGGCGCTCCATGCGGTGCGAATGCAGCTCGGGCACCAAAAGCACCTGCCTGCCCTCGCTTTTCGCACAGGCTTCCGCAATTTCCCGCAGGATCGCGGTGGTTTTTCCGCTGCCTGCGCGGCCAGTCCAAATGCGCATGACCCTCTCCCCTTTCGATGTGTCTATCATACCATGCGCCGGCACCCCTGCGCAACCGCGCGGAAAAAAAGGAAAATTTATGGTTGACATTTCGTCATGGTTCGACTATACTATAACTCGTGCTGTGAATGCCTCTGTAGCTCAGTCGGTAGAGCAGGGGACTGAAAATCCCCGTGTCGGTGGTTCGATTCCGCCCGGAGGCACCATTTTTGAACAAGTGCCTTATGGCACTTGTTCAAAAATCTTACCGCCGACGAAGGAATCGAAAGATGCGTCCAAGAAAATATGCCGGTGGCATATTTTCCGCATCGTGGCTTTGCCGCAGCAAAGCGATTCCGCCCGGAGGCACGATGCCAGCTGCGTAACCGTGATTCTAAGCAACGATTCCGCCCGGAGGCTTGATGCCATCTGTGCAACCGTGGCTCAAAGCGGTGATTCCGTCTGGAGGCTTCCCTATTCCGGCACAAACAACCGAATATGCGGCTGTAGCTCATCTGGTAGAGCGCCACCTTGCCAAGGTGGAGGTAGCGAGTTCGAGCCTCGTCAGCCGCTCCAAACGAAAAGCGCCTGTCAACAGACAGGCGCTTTTCGTTTGCCCAATGCGCCCCGCATAACTGCAACACACAGCGCGGCGGCGCCAAAACTTTCCCCGCATGGATTTATTGCAAAATGAAAACAACGGTGCAGTCCCGTCAAGCAGGTTGCCAAGAAAACAATCGCCGGGGGGCATTGTGCGCGAAGCACACGCACAGCGCCCCCGGAGGATTTTATTGCCCTTTGCAGCAGGCTTTTGTCTGCCAGCCCAGCCTCGCTTGACGCGCGGCCGCCCGCGCCTTACCGCTGCTGCAAAACGAAATCTGCCAGCCGCTCGGTGGCGTCCGGATGTGCGACCGCCCGCATGGTCTGGCGGACGGTATGCAGGCGGACCGGATTGCGGAACAGCTCATAAACCGCCTCGTCGATCGGGAAATGCTTGGTAATGAGCGCGGCCATGCCGTTGTTGACCAAAAACTCGACATTGCGCTCCTCGTGCCCCGGAATGGGGTCGACCAGCAGCATGGGCAGGTTTTTGGCCAGCGCCTCGGACACCGTCAGGCCGCCGGGCTTGGAGACGATGCAGTCGGACGCGCCCATCATCACTTCCACATTGTGCACAAAGCCATAGGGCTTGACCACACAGCCGCCCTCATACCGGGAGGCGAACTGCTCGACGCGCAGCAGCATCTTCTTGTTGTTGCCGCACACGACCAACAGCTGCAGCGGCAGGCCGATGCAGGTCAGCTTTTCGAGCGTTTTCACATGGTCGGCGTAGCCCATACTGCCGCCCATGAGCAGGATGGTGCGCATACGCGGGTCGATGCCCAGCTGTGCCGCCGCATCCTCGCGCGACAGCTGCTGGTTGAATTTGGGGTGCACCGGGATGCCGAACGGCAGGATGCGGCGCTCCGGGATGCCGCGCTGGACGCAGCGGTAGGTCAGCAGCTCGCTGGCCGTGACGATGTACTGCACGCGCGGCACATCCTCCCAGTAGGGATGCAGGGTGTAGTCGGTGACAATGCCGATCGTCGTGATATCATCGAGCTTTTTGCGTTTTTTTAGTTCGTCCACCATCTGCGCGGCAAAAATATGCGTACACAGGATGACGTCGGGCGCATAGCCGGCCAGCACTTTGGCAAATTTGGACGCGCCCAGCGCGTTGATGATGTTGATGATGCTCGGCGCATTGGAAAAATAACCAGCGCCGTTGTTTTCCGCCAGCTGGTATACCAGACGGTACAGCGTCTGCATATGCTTGGACGAAAACAGGTAGCCCTTGTCGATCGTGTTCTTGATCAGGTTACTGATATAGGCGTACACATCCAGCGTCTGCACCTCCGCGCCCTTGCTGGTCAGCATATCGCCGATGGCCTTGGCGGTCGCATGGTGGCCGTAGCCTGCGGTGACGGATAAAATCAATACTCTCATAATCGGAACCTCTCCTTAGTATCAGAGTTATTTTACCCCATTACCGGCAAAATTGCAAACCAAACCGTGCGCACCGTCCCGGTCACTGCGGGAACGCAGCCCGATAAGCGTCCAGCACCTGCTGTTCGAGTTCTTCCCGCAGCGCGGCGCCGACCGGATGGGCGACGTCGCGGAAGCGGCCGTCCGGCATGCGGCGGGAGGGCATGGCCAAAAACAGGCGGTCGTGCCCGGCGATGACCTTGATATCGTGCACGGCCAGCACGCCGTCAAAGGTGACGGATACCAGCGCCCGGAGCTTGCCGTAAGCCGGGACGTGGCGGAATTTGATGTCAGTGATCTGCATGTGATACTCCTTTGTGATGAATTCCGGGATTTTGGTTTGTTTGACTATTTTCATTTTAACAAAACTATACTATAATATACCTTGTCTGGAAAGAATAAAGGGCAGGCGCCCCGGTTTATGCGCCTGCGAAAACAGAAAAACAGGAGGCTTTGGGGAAATGGCCCTGTCTATCAAGCCCTATATTGAAAACAAGGAACGCATCCACCTGATCGGCATCGGCGGCGTGTCGATGAACTCACTGGGACAGCTGCTGCTCCACCGCGGCGTGCCGGTCAGCGGCTCGGACCGCCTGCGCACCGACGTGACCGCGCGGCTCGAAGCGCTGGGCGCCAAGATCGCTTACGAACACAAGGCTGAAAACGTCGAGGGTGCGTCGCTGGTCGTGCGCACGGCCGCCGTGCATGACGACAACCCGGAGATTGCCCGCGCGCACGAGCTGGGCATCCCGGTGATGGAGCGCGCCGAGGCATGGGGACACCTGATGCGCGATTATGAAAATGTGGTCTGTCTGGCCGGTACGCACGGCAAGACGACCTCGACCTCCATGATGACGCTGGTGGCCATGGAGGCGCAGCTCGACCCAACCGTCATGGTCGGCAGCAACCTGCCCGCCATCGGCGGCACGCTGCGCATCGGCGGCAAGGGCTGCTTTGTCGCGGAAAGCTGCGAATACTGCAACTCGTTCCTGTCCTTCGCGCCGACGGTCGCGGTCGTGCTCAACGTCGAGGAGGACCACCTCGACTTCTTCAAGGATCTGGGCGATATCATCCATTCCTTCCGCGCCTTTGTCGAGCTGACGCCGATGAACGGCCTTGTCGTTGTCAACGGGGACGACCCGAACGCCATGCGCTGTGTCGACGGGCTCGACCGCCGCATCCGCACCTTCGGTCTGAACGGGGATGCAGACGTGCGTGCGACCGATATCCGTGACGAAAACGGCTATTACCGCTTTACCGTGCTGATCGACGGCGCGCCCTACGCCAAGGTGGCGCTGTCCGTACCCGGACGGCACAACATGCTCAACGCGCTGGCCTGCTGCGCGGCAGCCGAGTTCCTCGGCGTGCCGGGCGAAGCGGCTGAACGCGGCCTGAACAAGTTCACCGGCTCTTCCCGCCGGTTCCAGCTGGTCGGCAAGATGCCGAACGGCGCGACCGTCGTCGACGACTACGCCCACCACCCGAGCGAAATGCGCGCCACGCTGTCTGCCGCCAAGGAGATGGGCTTCGACCGTATCCTGTGCGCTTTCCAGCCGCACACCTACACGCGCACCAAGGCGCTGTTTGCAGAATTTGTCGAAGCGCTCAAGCTGTGCGACCAGGCGGTGCTCGCGCCGATCTACGCAGCGCGCGAGCAGAACACGATCGGCATCTACTCGTCCGACCTGGCAAAGCAGGTGCAGGGCGCGGTCGCGCTGGACAGCTTCGCGGACATCGCCGCCTATCTCCGGCGTGAGGCCGGCCCGAATGACCTCGTGCTCACCATGGGCGCGGGCAATATCAACGAGGTCGGCCCGATGCTGGTCAAGTAAGGTAAAGCCGCCGCAGCAAAAGCTGCGGCGGCTTTTTGGCTGTTTATTTCAAAAAAGCGGTTAAGGCAATACCGCACAATGACATCTTCGACGCTTTGCGGAAATTTTTTGCCCGGATTTTGTTGCGATTTCTTGCAATACATCAAGTATTGCTGCCAAACGGCGCGGCATCCAGACGAAAAATTTGCACGCAAATCATTCTTGCTGAATTATGCGGTATTGCCTTAAGAAAGCGCAAAAAAATGGATAAAGCACCTTGACAAAAAGCATAAAGTAGTGCATACTGACAGTACAAAGAATTATGCAATTTGTATAATTCAGGTGCATGTATGCTGGTAAGGAGGGTGCGTTATGAACAACAATTTGATTATCACCATCGGCCGTCAGTACGGTACCGGAGGCCGCGAGATCGGCCAGAAACTCGCGCTCCGCCTTGGCATTCCGTTTTATGACCGGGAGCTGATCACCCGTGCGGCGAAAAAGACCGGTTTCGACGAAAAACTGTTTGAACAGCTCGACAAGCGCGCGACCAACAGCTTCCTGTATTCGCTGACCATGTTCGGCTCGGTCGGCCTCAACGGCATGAGCCTGACCGACCAGCTCTATCTGGCGCAGTCCAACATCATCCGCGAGATGGCCGAGGATTCGCCCTGTGTGGTCGTCGGCCGCTGCGCAGACCATGTGCTGCGGGACTTCCCGAACAAGTTCGATTTCTTCATCCACGGCTCGATTGAGGACCGCGTCAAACGCATCCAGACCTGCGGCGACTACGAGATCGAGGGCAAAACCCCCGAAGCCGCGCTCGAGAAAATGGATAAGCAGCGTTCTACTTATTATAACTACTACACCGGCAAGGTGTGGGGCAAGTGCGACCACTACGACCTGTGCATCAACGCGGGCCGTCTGGGTGTGGAGTATTCCACGGATATCATTATGGAGTATGTGAACCGTCTGAAAAAGTGACGTTTTGCAGCAAAAAGAGAAAGAGGATGGGGAGCCGCGCCAGTTGGCGCGGCTCCCCATTTTATTTGCATATTGCCAGTCAACGGATGGGTCAGAAGTCGATCGTCGCCATAACCTCGGATACATCCGGCTTGCTGGAGATCAGCCCCTCGTCGTACATCCAGTCGATGTTCTGCTGCCAGCAGGCCTCGGACTGGCTGAGGAAGGCCGCGTCCGCGGTTTCCATCAACGGCAGCAGCGTCTGGCAGGACTGCTTCTCCACGTCCGGGTCGAGCGGGAAGTTGGATTCGTCCTGATTGTCGAGCAGCACCTGCAGCACCGCGTCGGTGTCGGTCTTGAAGTCCTCGAAGCCCTTCTGGCAGCCGCGCAGGAAGCCTGCGAGCACGTCCGGCTCGTTTTCGATCATGTCGTCGTTAGCCAGGAAGATGCCCTCGTAATACTGCGGCACACCGAAGTCGTCCGGGAAGAAGTAATTGACCTCGAAGCCCCCCTTCTCCATCTGCGGCACCTCGTGGTTGACCAGACAGCCGATTGTCGCGTCGACGTTGCCGGTCACCATCGAGCTCATCAGGTCAAAGCCGACGTCGATCAGCTCGACGCTCGACGGGTCCTGCCCGCTCTGCTGCATGATGCTGTGCACCAGCGCCTCGGACAGCTCGGTGCCCGCGTAGCCGACCGTCTTGCCCGCAAGGTCGGCAGGCTCGGTGATGTCCTTTTCCTTGAGCGACAGGATGATGTTGAGCGGCGCCTGCACGACCGCCGCGATCGACTTGACCGGCACGTCCTGCTCGACGCGCGCCTGAATGACGTCCTGCTGGTAATACAGGCCGATATCCGCCTTGCCGGCGGCGACCATGCTCATGGCGTCGTTGACGCCCGCGGGCGACTGGATGTTGACCGTCAGGCCTTCCTCGGCAAAGTAGCCCGCCTGCTCGGCCTGATACAGGAAGGCGTGCAGTGCGTTCGGATACCAGTCGAGCACGACGGTCAGCTCGCGCAGTTCCTGCTCCCCTGCCCCGTCAGCCGTTGTATCGTCTGCGGCGGTCTGACCGCCCGCGCAGCCGCTCAGCAGCAGCGCACAAGCCGCAAATGCGGCGAAAATCCTCTTTTTCATCTGTGTTTGTTCCTTTCTATTGCATCTGTTATCACAGGCTGCCGCGCCATGTGATGATCTTCTTTTCCAGCCACGACACGGCCGCGACCGCCAGCATCGCCACGACGCTCAACAGCACGATCGGCGCGAACACGCCCGCGCCGTCCAGCTGCGTCATCATGCGGCGGCTGAAATAGCCCAGCCCAGCCTGCGCGCCCAGCCACTCGCCGATCGCCGCGCCGATGATCGACAGCGGGATCGCCATTTTGATGGCCGAGAAGAAATACGGCAGCGCGGCGGGCAGCTTGAGCTTTTGGAAAATCTCGCGCTTGCCCGCGCCGAACGTCTTGAGCATGTCGATCATGTCCGTGCTCGCCGAGCGGAACCCGTCGAACACCGTGATCGCGATCGGGAAAAACGTGATCAGCACGGTGACGAGCACCTTGCTCCAGATCGTGTAGCCGAACCAGAGTACGAACAGCGGCGCGAGCGCGGTCGTCGGGACGGTCTGCGAGGCCACGATCAGCGGATAGAGCATCTTTTCCGCCGTCGGACTTGCGTCCATCAGCACCGCGAGCAGCAGACCAAGCACGACCGAGATCGCAAGGCCGATGCCGGTGCAAAACAGCGTCGCGGGCAGGTGTGCGGTCAGCAGCGGGCCGCGCAGCTCCCACATGCGCGTAAGAATCTGCGTCGGTGACGGCAGGATATAGGCCGCGTCCATGCCTATCGCGCCCAGCTGCCAAAGGATAAGCAGCGCGAACAGGAAGATCAGCGCAGGCAGATTGGCGTTCACTCGCTTTTTCATTCCGCCACCTCCCGCCGCAGCAGGTCAATCAGCTGTTCACGCAGGGCAAGCATCTTCGGGTCGGTCAGACAGGCGCGCGTGCGCGGATAGGGCGCGGGCACGTCAAACGACTTGAGCCGCCGGATCGGCATCTCCTCGACGACCAGCACGCGGCTGGACAGCAAGATCGCCTCCTCGACGTCGTGCGTGATGAACAGCACGGTTTTCTGATCACTCTCCCACTGGTCGAGCAGCCATTCCTGCATGTTGATGCGCGTCAGAAAGTCGAGCGCGGAAAACGGCTCGTCGAGCAGCAGCAGCTCGGAGCCGGTCAACAGCGTGCGCGCAAAGGCCGCGCGCTGCCGCATGCCGCCGGACAGCTCGTCCGGCCGCTTGTCGCCCCAGCCGGTCAAGCCGACGTGCGCGAGCGTCTCGTCCGCACGCCGCACCATGTCCGCGCGGCTGATGCCGCCGCGGATCTCCATGGGCAGGCACAGGTTATCCCGCACACTACGCCACGGGAACAGCAGGTCGCGCTGCGGCATGTAGCCGCAGTAACCGCGCCGCCCATCGATCTTCTCGCCGCCGACCAGAATGTCGCCCGCCTTTTTGGGCAGCAGCTGGTTGGTCAGGCGGAAAATCGTCGACTTGCCGCAGCCTGACGGCCCGATGACCGACACGAACTCGCCCTTCTCCATGCGGAACGACAGCCCGTCGATGATGTTGAAGCCCTCGGTGTCATATTGGAACACGACGTTTTGAAACTCGAGCATGTCCTTACATCGCCTCGTTCCACGCCATGTCCCAGAACATCGCCTCATAGCGTGAGCAGGCGACAAAGATGTCGACCAGATGCGCGACCTGCGCGTCGGTATAGTCCGCGCTCAGGCGCTCCATCAGCGCGATCAGGCGCTGGTTTTCGGCTGCATAGCCTTCGCTCGCGTAGCCGCGCACCCATTCGCTATAGAAATCGTGCTTGTCGGCGTCCGGATAGTGCTCGACGATCCACTTTGCGATGTACTCATAGCTGACCGTGCAGGAAAGCACGGCCGCCATGATCTCGGCCGGGCCCTCCTCAGCCGCGACCGCACGCATGTAAGCGGTGTAGGACAGGTTGGACAGCGACGGCTGCACGGCCTCGGCCTGCGTTTCAGAAATGCCCAGCCGCGCCATATAGCCGCGGTGGATCTCCATCTCGCCGTTCAGGATGCTCGCGACATAGGATGCGAACACGCGCATGACCTCGGGCTCGCGGGACTTGACCACGCCCTGCGCAAAAACCTTGGCGTAGTCGAACAGGTACAGGTAGTCCTGCAATAGATAGAAACGGAATTTGTTCACAGCAAGGCTGCCGTCCGCAAGCCCCCGGACGAATGGGTGGCTGAGATAGCCCTCCCAGATGTCGCGGGACGCATCAAGCAGTCTCTCGGTGGTTCGGTTGTTGTTCAAGGTGGTACCCCCAATGAATTTTTTGCCTGACGGTGCGTAGACCGGCAGCGCTTGTTGTGGTTGTTGCTTAAATCAGTTGAATGGATGCGTTTGCCAGACCGTCCGCCGTCAGCAGGCTGACCGCGTCGATCAGGCGTGTACGAAAGGAAGCGGTGCCCTCCATCTCTTTACGCACACGCATCTCGGCTTGTTGTCCGCAATGGTTCATCACCTCCGCTGCTGCGACTGCGGCTTCAAATAATGTATTGGGACACGCGCCGCAGTACAGTGCGGTCAGCGACGTGAGCATGCAGCCGGCCCCGGTGATCCGGCCCATCAGCCCGCTGCCGCCCCGCAGCACCGCGGTGCGTTCTCCATCGGTGATCACGTCGATCACGCCGGTCAGCATGACGACGGCGCCCGTCCGGCGGCTGAATTGACGCAGCCACGCGGCGGACTCGGTTAAATTCTGCTCGGTCACGCGGTCGAGCGCGTCGACCTCGACGCCCGCGGCGCTCTCCTGCCCCGCGGCCAGCGCGCGGATCTCGGACGCGTTGCCGCGCACGACCGACACCAGCCCCTCGGCCAGCAGGCGGCTGCACATCTCGCCGCGCAGGCGGCTGGCCCCGGCGGCGACCGGGTCTAAAACGACTGGGTGCCCCAGTCGCCTGGCCGTGCGCGCGGCCAGCAGCATGGCCTCCTGCGCACGCAGCGCGCCCATGTTGAGCGCGAGCGCGGCCGCGTGCGCGGTGATCTGGTCGACCTCGCGCTCGTCCTGCGCCATGATGGCCGTGCCGCCCGCGGCAAGGATGATGTTGGCGCAGTCGTTGATTGTCACCGGGTTGGTGATCGCATGCACCATCGGACGCGCCTGCTGCGCGCGGGCAACGACCTGCTGTATCGCTTCGGTCACCGGAGCGCCTCCTCCAACTGGCCGAACACCTGCGTGCGCTTGAGCGCGGCCAGTACAAAGACCGAGATCGCCGCGCCCACGGCGGTCGACACAAGGAAGGACGGCACAAAGGTAAAGAGCGCGGCCGTCTCGTTGTTCAGCAGCAGCACCGCGAGCGGATAGGAGGCCATGCCGCCCAGTATGCCCGTGCCGAACACCTCGCCGACATAAGCGGCGGGCAGCTTGGGACATACTTTATAGAGCAGCCCGCACAGCAGCGCGCCGATCATCGAGCCGGGGAACGCAAGGATGCTGCCCAGCCCGACCAGATTGCGGATGAGCGACGCGGCAAACGCCATGCCGACCGCATACCACGGCCCGAGCAGCACCGCGCCCAGCACATTGACCATGTGCTGCACGGGCGAGCACTTGGCGCCCAGCACCGGGATGGAAAACAGGCTGCCGACGACCGCGACCGCGACCAACAGCCCCGCGAGCGTCAGCTTGCGGATGGATTTCTCTTTCATTTTGCACCCTCCTCCGGGAACAGACGGCAGAAATGGTTGAGCGGCCCGCAGCCGTGCCCAAAGCCGGGCGCGTGGCGGATCGCATCGGTGACGTATGCCTTGGCGCGCTCGACGGCCTCGGGAATGTCATAGCCCAACGCCAGATTGGACGCAATTGCGGACGACAGCGTACAGCCCGTGCCGTGCGTGCTGGTCGTATCGAGCTGCGCGATCTCATAGCGACGGAAGTCCGCGCCGTCATACAGCACATCGACCGCGCCGGACATATTCTTGCCGCCCTTGACGAGTACGCTGCGGCAGCCCTTGGCATGGATGCGGCGCGCCGCCTCCTCCATGTCCGCCGGGGTGCTGATCTGCATGTCCGCGAGATACTGCGCCTCGGGGATGTTGGGCGTCAGGATATCGGCAAACGGCAGCACAGTTTCGATCAGCACGCCGACCGAAGCCGGGTCCATCAGCGCGTCGCCGTTTTTGGCGAACATCACCGGGTCGATAACGACATGCTGCGGCTTGTATTGCTGAAGCTTGCCCGCGACCGCGCGCATGCAGTCCGGCGAGGACAGCATGCCGATCTTGACGGCATCGGGCACGATGTCCTCGAACACCGCGTCGATCTGCTCCTCGATCATCTTGGGGCTGATATCCTGAATGTCGATGACGCGCGCGGTGTTCTCCGCCACGACCGACACGATCACGCTCATGCCGAACACACCGTGCGCCGCCATGGTCTTGAGGTCGGCCTGCACGCCCGCACCGCCCGAACAGTCCGAGCCGGCAATGGTGAGCACTTTTTTCATTGATTTTCCCTCCCGTTTTCCAAATACGCACAAAAAAGGAACACCCCGGCTGGGATGTTCCTGCATGTCCGCAAAAGACCCGCACAGGCGTGCGGCTCCGGCTTATTCCAGCATCCCTACGTTGGCATTATCCAAATCAGGTAAGGTCGAGGTCGAAACCTCCTCTCAGCCTCCTTGCGGAAGCTCCCTTGCTGATATATAACGTTATCACTTGTCGAAACATTTGTCAATAGGGAGGGGCGGCAATGGACAGCCAGACACCCGGGCGCGGCCACGCACATATCCCCTTGCGTCTGCCGTCCGATATGGTATGATAAAGGGGCAGCGCCGGTTATGGTGTCCGGCGTCTGCCATCCCGGAATCCCGCCCCGGAGGCCGCCCCTGCGGCACGGCGCGGCGTTTCGTCTATTCTATTGATGGATTGCGAGGTTTTTTCATGCTGCATGCATTTTCCCGTGCAGAACTGCTGCTCGGCGCGGAGGCGATACAAAAGCTTGCCGCGTCGCACGTTGCCGTGTTCGGCATCGGCGGCGTCGGCTCGTTCGCCTGCGAGGCGCTTGCGCGCGCGGGCGTGGGGACGATTACCCTGGTCGACAACGACGACGTATCGCTGACCAACCGCAACCGCCAGCTGATCGCGCTGGCCTCGACGACCGGCTGGCCCAAGGTCGAGGTCATGCGCGCGCGCATTGCGGACATCAATCCAAACTGCACCGTGCACGCCCGGCAGGAGTTCTATACCCCGGACAGCACGCTTGACCTTGCGCAGTTTGACTATGTTGTCGACGCAATCGATACGGTGACCGCCAAACTGCACCTGATCACCGAGTGCGACCGGCTGGGCGTGCCGCTCATCTGCTCGATGGGTACGGGCAACAAGCTCGACCCGACCCGCTTCGAAGTCGCGGACATCTACAAGACCTCGGTCTGCCCGCTCGCGCGCGTCATCCGGCTCGAGTGCAAAAAGCGCCGCATCCGCCGCCTCAAGGTCGTTTATTCCAGGGAGGAGCCGCGCACGCCCCTGCCCTCGGACGAGCAGAAGGGCACGGCCGGACGCGCCGTACCGGGCAGCGTGTCGTTCGTGCCGCCGGTCGCGGGCATGATCCTCGCGGGCGAGGTCGTCAAGGCGCTTGCGGGCGTGCCGCAGCCGTGACCGCCTTGCCATTTGCCTGCTTCCATGGTATGATAAAAACAGAATTCACAGAAAAAGGTGTTCCCATGGACTATATCACCCACTCGCCGGAGGAAACCGAAGCCTTGGGCACGGTTTATGCCGCTTCGCTGCATCCGGGCGACGTTGTCGCGTTTTCCGGCGACCTTGGCGCGGGCAAAACCGCGTTTACCTGCGGCGTGCTGCGCGGGCTTGGCTACGACGGCCGCGTCACCAGCCCGACCTTCGCCATTGCCAACGAATACGACACCCCCGGCGGCCGCGTAGCGCATTTCGACCTGTACCGCATCCTCGACAGCGAGGCACTGTTTGAGATCGGCTTTGAGGAATATCTGGACGGCAGCCGCATCGTGCTGATCGAGTGGAGCGAAAACGCGGCCGATATCCTGCCGGAGCGCTACAAAACCGTGCACATCGCCTATGGCGAAGCGCCGGACGAGCGGCATATCACGATCGGGGAGGCGGACGCATGAAAATCCTTGCATTCGAGTCCTCTGCCGTCAGCGCGTCGGTCGCGCTGACCGAGGACGAAAAGCTGATCGCGCAGTCCTTCCAGAACTGCGGCCTGACCCACTCACGCACGCTGCTGCCCATGGCCGAGGCGCTGCTGCAAAACTGCGGCGTGACACTCGCTGACGTGAACGCGATCGCCGTCGCGCACGGCCCCGGCTCGTTTACCGGCGTACGCATCGGCGTGGCGACCGTCAAAGGGCTTGCCCTTGGCGCGGACAGGCCCTGCATCGGCGTGTCCACGCTGGACGCGATGGCGCACGGCGCGCGCTCTCTCGGCGGCAGGCTGTGCTGCGTGATGGATGCGCGCGCGGGACAGGTCTACAACGCGCTGTTTGCGGTGGAAGGCGGCACGGTGCAGCGCCTGTGCGCCGACCGCGCGCTCAAGCTGACCGACCTTGGCGAAGAAATCGGACAAACGCCGTATTTTCTGGTTGGAGATGGGGCTGAACTATGTTATAATACCCTTAAGGATATCTGCCCCGGCCTGCGCCTTGCGCCGCCCGAGCTGCGCTCCCCCACCGGATACGGTGTGGCCGCCGCCGCCCTGCCGCTGCTGCGCGCGGGCACAGCCTGTTCCCCGCAGCAGCTGGACGCATGCTACCTGCGCCGTCCACAGGCTGAACGCGAACGAATGAAACGTCTGTCCGGCAACGCATGAATTTTCTACAAAGGAGACTACGATTATGGCTACCGTTCACGAAATGGATCACCCGCTGATCAAGCACAAGCTCAGCCTGATGCGCGACAAGACCACCGGCGTCAAGGAATTCCGCGAAGCGACCCGCGAGATCGCCATGCTCATGTGCTATGAGGCGACGCGCGACCTGCCGCTCAAGGAGATCACGATCGAGACCCCGCTGTCCGACGCGCGCGTGCATGTCATCTCGGGCAAAAAGATCGCGCTGGTGCCCATCCTGCGCGCCGGCCTCGGCATGGTCGAGGGCATGCTGGAAATGATCCCGGCGGCCAAGGTCGGCCACATCGGCCTGTACCGCAACCCGGAAACGCTGCAACCGATCGAATATTACTGCAAACTGCCCAATGATATCAGCGAACGCGACGTGCTGCTGCTCGACCCGATGCTTGCCACCGGCGGTTCGGCTGTCGCGGCCATCGACGGTCTCAAGCGCCGCGGCGTCCAGCACATCAAGCTGATGAACCTGATCGCAGCCCCCGAAGGCGTCAGCGCCGTGCAGAAGGCGCACCCCGATGTGGAAATTTTTGTAGCGGCGATCGACGAGCGTCTCAACGACCGCGGCTATATCATGCCCGGTCTGGGCGACGCGGGCGACCGCATCTTCGGCACCAAGTAAACTTCACACCAAAAAACGGTGCGGCATGCGGCTGCACCGTTTTTACAGGAGCAAAGCAATATGGAACTGCAACATTATGAAATGACCTCGGAACGGCTGCGCTTCCGCCGCCTGCGCGCGGACGATTTCGCGCTGGTCTCCCCCATCCTGCAGGACGCGCAAACGATGTACGCCTGGGAGCATCCCTTTTCCTATGAAGAAGTCATCGACTGGATCGCGGACATGCTGCGCCGCTACCACGAGGACGGCTGCGGCTACTTTGCCGGACTCGACCGCGAAACCGGCGAACTGGTCGCGCTGGCCGGGCCGCTGGCCGAGCGGCTCAGCGATGGGGAGACCGCAATCGGGCTGGGCTGCATTGTGCGCCGCTCGCACTGGGGACAGGGCTACGGCGCGGAATGTGCCCGCGCCGCCATTGCATTTGCCTTTGAAAAACTGGATGCCCCGCGGGTGCTTGCGCTCATCCGTCCGGACAACCTGCCGTCGCTGCGCGCGGCGGCCGCCTGCGGCATGCAGCCGGTCGGCCAGATGGTCAAGCGCTATCAGGGCAAGGATATGCCGCATGTGGTGTGCGAGCTCCAGCGTCCCGTCCCGGCTTCCGACACCCCGGACGACACGGACGCTTGCCCCACCCCGGAAGAGGCCCCTGCGGCGGAATAGCCCGCCGCCCTCCGGCGGACGGCGCCTCCCCTCCCCTACATACAGCATAACAGCCGCCGTGCGGCAGGGACACTCCCCTGCCGCACGGCGGCTGTCCTGTTTCCGGATTACGTTTCACGCTTCGCTGTCCAACACGGCGGTCAGCACGGCCTGCAACGCAGTGCCGTTCTGCTCCAGTGCGGCCGTCAGCGTCTGCGATGCAATGCGCCCATCCTGCAGCACGGTCTGCACGAGCGCCGCATCCCCGGCCGGCTCAAATGCGCCGCCCGCATGCGCCAGCGCCCACAAGCTGCCCGCATATGGCGCGGGCAGACCCGCCAGTGTCACCGTCCATGTGCCGTCCATCTGTTCGATCGACTGCACGCAAGCCAGCGGCACCACGCCATAGCCGTACAACAGGCCCGCGCGCACCGCGCCGTCCTGCCCCGCAGCGTCCCGCTGGTAGGTCTGGGTGTACGGCGCAACGCCGGGCGCATACAGTGTGAGCGTGCCCCCGGCTGCCGCGCTGCCCTGCGTCCGGTCGACCGTTTTGCTGCCCTCCATTTGCAGGCAGGTGCCATCTGTTCCGGCGCCGGACAGCGAAACCGTCAGCCCCTCGCGCACCGTATACTGCTGCAGTGCCTCCATGTCCGCCGTCGCCGCGCAGTACTGCCCGTACAACGAAAACAGCGCCTGCACGGGCGCGGCCGCCTGTGCTTCCACCGCACCGTCCGCCACAAGGCTGTCCAGCAGCGATTGCCCACTGCCCTTGACCGGCAGCGACAGCGCCGTATAGCTGGCCGCTGCCACGTCATCGCGCAGGAAGTCCGCCGTGTCCGTCACAGCCGGGTCGTAAAGGCCAGCCTGTCCGGCAAATGCCAGCACGCTTTCATAGGTATAATCGCCCTCCGCTTCGGTGTAGCCCAGCGCGCGCAGCACGAACGCCGCGTACATCTGCGCAGAGCAGGCTTCTTCCGGCGCAAATGCCGCTGCGGATACGCCGGTCGTCAGGCCGTTTTCATGCAGATACTGCACATAGGGCTGCTGCCAGTCGTACAGGTCGGTAAACGGCGCATCATATTGCAGCGCAAGCGCCTGCTGCTCCTCGCCGAGCAGACGCACCAGCATGACGGCAGCCTCGGCGCGCGTCGGCGCACGGTCGAGTTCATAGCCCTGCCCGCTGCCGCGGAACAGGCCGAGCGCCTGCAATTGCGCCGCACAGCCGGTAAAGTCCGCCGCGGCGGCTGAAACGGCCAGCATTCCTGCCAGCACAGCGCCCGCCAGCGCCGTACGCAAAAATTGTCTCATCTTGATTCGCTCCTCCCCGCGTAGTATTTTTCTATCTTATCACAGTTTTGCGTTTTTTCCAACAGCAAACGGACATACTACGCGCAGAAAGGAAGTGTGCGTTATGACCAGTATGCAAAAATGCGGCGTGATCGGCGTCGGCTTTGTCGGCGCGACCTGCGCCTATACCCTTGCGGTGTCCGGCCTGTTTTCCGAGGTCGTCCTGGTCGATATGAACCGGAAAAAGGCTGAAGGCGAGGCCGCCGACATCAACCACGGCGTTTCCTTTGCCAAGCCCTGCGCCGTCCGCGCGGGCGACTATCAGGACCTGACCGAATGCGGCCTGATCATCATTGCGGCCGGCGCCAACCAGAAGCCGGGCGAAACACGCATCGAGCTGCTCAGCCGCAACCGCGTGATCCTGTCCTCCATCCTTGCACAGCTGACCGCGGTCAACCGCGACGCTGTGCTACTGATCGTGTCCAATCCGGTCGATGTGCTCACCTGTATGGCGCAGCAGCTCTCCGGCCTGCCGGCCGGACATGTGCTCGGCTCGGGCACCGTGCTGGACACCGCGCGCCTGAAATATCTGGTCGGGCAGCGCTTGGGCGTGGACAGCCGCAATGTACACGCCTTTATCATCGGCGAGCACGGCGACAGCGAGCTTGCCGTCTGGTCCAGCGCCAACATCTCCGGCGTCGACCTAGACGACTACTGCCGCATCACCGGTATCGACGACCCCGCCGACATGCTGCACCACATTTATGCCAGCGTGCGCGACGCGGCGTATGCGATCATCGAAAGCAAGGGCGCCACCTACTACGGCATCGGTATGGCTGTGCGCCGCATTGCAGAGGCCATCGTGCGCGACGAGCACTCGGTGCTGCCCGTGACCTCGCTCATTCAGGGACATTACGGCGTGGACGGCATTTGCCTCGGCCTGCCGTCAATCGTCGGACGCAACGGCGTTGAGGCCGTGCTCGATATCCCGCTTTCCGCAGAGGAATTGGCGCAGCTGCAAGGGTCGGCGGAAAAGATGAAAGCGCTCATCGGGCAGCTGCACTAAGCAGACGGCGCGGCACGGAGAAGGCTCCGTGCCGCGCCGCCGCCTGCCGTCTCACTCCACATGAAACAGCCTGCACAAAATCCCGCGCAAATATTTCGGACTCTTCCAAACGACAACCTTCATCAAATCGTCCACCTCCCATTAACAGCGAAGCAGGAACCAGCCTGCGGCAATCAGCGCCAGCGCCACGGGCCAAACCGGCAGGCAAAGTCCGAGCAGCCCGCCGAGCAGCAGGCCTAGTCCCAGACAAAGGACGGCGAGGCCGATCGCCTGACAGCGACAAAACATAGCGCATCACGCTCCTGCCATCAGTATAATCGGCAGGACAGCAGGAGGTGCAAAAAAAGCCGCCCGGTCGGGCGGCTTTTTACCGTTATTTTTTTGTCGTGCTGCCAAAGCCGCCCTCACGGCTGCCATCCGCGTCGTCATCCTCGGTGATGCCGAACGGCAGGAAGATGCCCTGCGCAAAGCCGTCGCCCGCACCGACTGCCAGCGTTTTGCCCTGCCGGTTGCAATTGGTCATCTTAATGAAGATATGTCCCTCATTCTTGGCGAAAAAGTAGTCGCTGTCGATGATGCCGACCGTGTTGTCCATCGACAAACGGTATTTAAACCCCAGCCCGGATCGCGGGTAGAGCTGCAGCACCCAGCCGTCCTCGATCTCGGCGCGTATGCCGGTCGGGATCAGGATCGTCTCATGCGGCACGAGGGAAAACGCTTCGGGCGCAAAAAAGTCGTAACCCGCCGAACCGACCGTCGCCCGGCGCGGCAGACGGATCTTCTGATAGACCGCCTTTGCGTCCGTGCTGTTGCTGCCGGTCGCGACGCACCAGTCCGTGATGAACTGCTTTTCCGACACCCTGTGAAACTTTGCAACCTTTTGCATATAAACCAGCCTTCTTTATCGTTTAATTGGAGTCGAGCAGGACGATTTGATGCGCCGCGCGCGTTTTGCGCACATCGATCACACGCTGGTTGGCGCTGCCGCGCCAGTGCAGCTGCGGGTCGGCCTGCGCCTGCACGAACCGGCCGTCGACCAGCACATCCACATCGTCCAACAGCGGGAGGGCTTCGATCTCCTCCCACCCATAGCCAGTATACATCCAAATGGTCTTGTTCGGCAAGTCCCTGCGGACACGGACGCACAGCGCGGCCACGTCCGCGCGGTTGGCTGGGAACAGCGGATCGCCGCCCGACAGCGTCAGCCCGGCGATATGGTCGGGCGCGAGCGCCTCGAACAGCTCGTCCTCTGCCGCCCGGTCAAACGGCAGGCCGCCGTCCGCGTCCCAGGTGATCGGGTTATGGCAGCCCGGACAGGCATGTCCGCAGCCCGCGACCCACAGCACGACGCGCAGCCCCTCGCCGTTTTTCATATCATCCTTGGTGATATCGTGATAACGCATTTACATGCTTTTCCTTTCTGCAATCTCGGCCATTTTGGCGTCGTTCAAACGGGTGTCACCCTTGACGCGCGAGTAGGACAGGTAGCCGTTCATGCGGTCGATCTTGGTCAGGTTGCGGCTGCCGCACTTGGGGCAGACGTCCATCGACAGCTCCTCATGCCCGCAGTCGTCGCAGTAGGCCAGCGACAGGTTGACACCCTCATAATAGCCCAGCTGCATCGCGCGGCGCACCAGCGCACGGATGGCTTCCAGATTGTAGTCGATCGGATACTTGACATATTGGATCTTGCCGCCATTGCACAGGTTCCAGAAACGCCCCTCGAGATCCTGCTTTTCGATCGGTGTCAGGTCCTCGGACACATGGCAGTGGAAGCTGTTGGAGACATACGGCCGGTCGGACACGCCCTCGACGATACCGTACTTGCGGCGGAACTGCTCGACCTGCAGCCCGCACAGGCTTTCGGCCGGTGTGCCGTAGATGGCGTACAGGTTGCCATCCTCCTTTTTGAACTGCGCCACCTTTTCGTTGATGTATTGGAGCGTATCGAGCGCGAATTGCCCGTCCTCGACGAGCGACTTGCCATTGTACAGCTGCTGCAATTCATTGAGCGCCGTGATGCCGAACGACGCGGTCGCGGTTTTCATGATGGGCTTGATCTTGTCCGACGGCTTGAGGTGGCCGCCGTAGAAGCCGCCCTCGCAGTACGCCAGCGGGTTGGTCGAGGCGCGCATTTCGCCCAGATACGCATAGGTGCGGATGTGCAGCTTGCGGATCAGCCCGAGGTAATAGTCGAGCACCTCGTGGAAATCACGGTTTTCCTGCTGCGACTTGGCGTAAATCATCGGCAGGTGCAGCGACACCGCGCCAATGTTCCATCGGCCGACAAAGACCGGCTTGTCCTCGTCGTCCACCGGTTCCATGCCGCCCCGCTCGTACCACGGGGACAGGAACGCGCGGCAGCCCATCGGGCTGATGATCGCGCCGTACTTCTTGTACATCGACGGCACATAGCCCTCGCCCGTCAGGCTGAGCCAGTCCGGGTACATCGCCTTGGACGAGCACAGGATACCGGCTTCGAACACGTCCTCCAGCTCCTTGCCCGGCCCGTGCAGATTTTCGTCGTACAGGAACACGATCTTGGGGAACAGTACGGGCTTTTTCTGCCCCTTCTTGCCCTGCCCCTTGCGGCGGACGTTGAGCATCGTGATCGACGCGAGCTTGGCAAAGCGGCCGGTGCCCGTGCCCATCGTCATGGTGATGAACGGGTAGTCGCCGCGGCTGGACGCGACCGTGTTGAACTTGTACTCCCAGCCCTGAAAGCCCTGCTCGAAGTCGTTGAGGATATCGGCCATGACCTCTTTTTCGACCGTCTCGGCGTCCAGCCCCAGACGGCTGTACTTTTCGGTCAGCATCTTGTAGCTGCGCTCGGCATAGGGCTCGAGCAGCAGGTCGACCGACGGCACGGTAAAGCCGCCGTACTGCTGGCTTGCCGCCGACAGCACGATATCGCCGATGACGTCGAACGCGACGTTGAGCGTCTTTGGCTCGTTGTACCACAGGTTGCCCATCTCAAAGCCGCCCTCCAGGACGTGTTTGACATCGAACAGGCAGCAGTTCATCGTGTCGCGGCGCGCGGACATGTCGTGGACATAGATATAGCCGTCCCGGCAGGCCTGCAATTCCTCGGTGTTCATAAAGAACTTCTGGTACAGCTCCTTGTTGAGCTGGTTGAAGATCAGGCTACGCTTGGTCGACACGAGTGCGGAATCCGTGTTGGAATTCTCCTTGTCGCCGATGTACATGATCGACTGGCTCTTTTTGTACACGCTGTCCAGCATGCCGACAAAGTCCTGCTTGTAGTTGCGGTAGTCGCGGTAGCTCTTGGCGACCTCGGGGCGCACGGCCTCGAGCGCAGCCTCGACAATGTTGTGCATCTGCCAGATCTGCACCTCGGTCATGCCGTGGTGGCGGATGTAGCTTTCGACGTGGTCGCAGATGGCCTGCAGCTCCGCATCGGTAAAGGTATACAGTACACGGTTTGCGGATTTATTGACGGCAACGACAACTTTCTGAATGTTGAACGCCTCTTTGGTGTTGTCCTTTTTGATGACACGAACCATAGTAGTATCCTCGCTTGTGCTATTTGGTGTAGGTTTTTATTATAGCATACAAGATGTGGTGGCGAAAGGGAAAATTCTGAACAAAAAGATCATACTGAATTTGTGTGATTTTGGCATGCCTGCCAATGCAGGATTTTCCTTTGATTTTAAGTCTGTTTCATGTTGCGCATGTACGATATAATAGAGACATACCGGGATGGAGAACGATGCGTTTATTGCTGGCAGAAGATGAAAAGGCGCTCAGCCGCGCGCTGGTCGCGATTTTGGAGCGCAACAACTATTCGGTCGACGCGGTCTATGACGGACGGGATGCGCTGGCCTATCTGGAAGCGGACAACTATGACGGCGCGATTTTGGATATCATGATGCCCGGCGTGGACGGGGTGACGGTATTGCAGACCATCCGCGCCAAGGGCAACTGCATCCCCGTGCTGATGCTGACCGCCAAAAGCGAGATCGAGGATAAGGTGCGCGGACTGGACGCGGGCGCCAACGACTATCTGACCAAGCCGTTCCATATGCAGGAGCTGCTTGCGCGCATCCGCGCGATGACCCGCACGCAGGCCGTGCAGCCCGATTGCCGGCTGCATTTTGGCAATGTCACGCTCGACCGCGCGACCTTTGAGCTGTCCACACCGTCCGGCAGCGTCCGGCTGGCCAACAAGGAGTACCAGATGCTCGAACTGCTGATGCGCGACCCGCGCAGCCTGATTCCCACCGAACGCTTCCTCGAAAAAATCTGGAGGTATGACAGCGACGCCACCCTCAACGTGGTCTGGGTGTACATTTCCTATCTACGCAAAAAGCTGGCTGCGCTCGACGCCACCATCCAGATCAAGGCTGCGCGCAACGCAGGCTACTCGCTGGAGGAAACGACATGATCCGGAAACTGCGCATTAAGCTGATTTTTGCCTCTATGGTGTCGCTGCTGACCGTGCTGCTGGCCATCATGACCGCGGTCAACCTGCTCAGCTACCGCAAGGTCATCACAGACGCGGACGGCACGCTCGCCCTGCTTGCGGCAAACGGCGGCTATTTCCCCAAGGACATGCGCGGCGGGCAGCCGCCCATGCAGCCGCCCGAGCCACTTGCGCCGCACTTTTCGCCCGAATTCCCCTACGAAACACGCTACTTTTTTGTCACACTGGATGAAAACGGCGTGGTTCAGGCAGTCGACACCGGCAAAATCGCCGCAGTCGATTCCGAGGAGGCCATCGACTACGCCCAAGCAGTCTGGTCCGGCGGAAAGACGCAGGGGTTTGCCGACAGCTACCGTTTCCTGCTCTCGGAAACCGGGGACGGCCAGACCCTTGCCCTGTTCCTCGATTGCAGCCGCAGTCTGGATACGGCGCGCACGCTGCTGCTCAGCTGCCTTGCCGTGTCCGCCGTCGGCACGCTGCTCGTGCTGCTGCTGCTGATCCTGCTGTCCGGGCGCATCGTCCGGCCGTTCCTCATCAGCTACGAGAAGCAAATGCCGAGCCGCATGAAAGCGACATGATGCCCGGCGACGGCATGGGCGGTATGCGCGGACAAGGCGGCGAGCCGCCCGAGGGGATGGAATGGCCGGCAGACGGCGAAATGCCGCAGCCCGGCGAGCGTCCGGCGAATGGCGAGATGCCGGAGGGCATGCAGCCGCCGACGGACGGTTCCTTCCCCGAGGATATGGAGCCGCCAGCCGACGGACAGGCGGCGACAGGCGCCGCCCCCAGCACGGAAGACGGGACGGCCGCAGCCGACGCACAGACGGATGAAACCACCGAGGACACTGTCAGCACCAAGGGCTTCAAGGCCGGCACCGACCTGACGGTTGCGGGCGGCGCCTTTACGCTGGATTGTGTGGACGATGCGTTCCACTCCAACGGTGACCTGACCTTTATCAGCGGCGACGCCTCCATCCAGACCGGCGACGACGCTTTCCATGCCGACAATGCGCTGACGGTGCAAAGCGGCACGGTCAATGTGGCCGCCTGCTATGAAGGGCTCGAGGGTCTGACCGTGACGGTCAACGGCGGCGACATCAGCATTGTCGCCAGCGATGACGGCATCAACGCGGCGGGCGGCGTCGACCAGAGCGGCGTCGGCGCCCGTCAGGACCAGTTCGCCGCGCAGGATGGCGTTTGTATCTGCATCACCGGCGGCACCCTCACCATCGAGGCGGGCGGCGACGGGCTGGACTCCAACGGCGACCTGACGGTCAGCGGCGGCGTGGTCTATGTCTCCACCCGGCCGAATGGCGCGGACTCCGCCATCGACTATAACGGCAGCGCGGACATCTCGGGCGGCACGGTCATTGCCACGGGCGCCTCCAGCATGGCGCAGAATTTCGGGGACGGTTCCACACAGGGCTCCATCCTGCTCACGGTCGACAGCCAGCAGGCGGGCAGCACGGTATCCGTTGCCGACAGCACGGGCAAGGTGCTCGCTTCGTGGACACCGACGCAAGGATACAACGCCGTCGTCATCAGCTGCGCCGGGCTGCAGGCGGACGGCACCTATACCGTCACCGCCGGTGACACCACCACCGAAATCACACTGGACGGCCTGCTGCATGGCGAGGGCTTCGGATTCGGCGGCGGCATGGGCGGCGGCCGGGGCAAGATGCAGCAGCGCCCCGCCCAGACCGGCACACAGGACACCGGTGCGGCAGACCAGACTGCAACCACCGCATAAACCGCAATACTAACGCCCCTGCCCGCAGGCATCCGTCCTGTGGGCAGGGGCGTTTTGCCGGATTGCGCGCCGGCTGCGCCACCGGCGGCGTCCCCCGATAAATTCCGTTTGATTTTGCAATTTATCGCCCAAAAAGGAATTGACAATATGGCTGCATCGGCGTATACTATTAAGGCATGAATTCGCACACCTCGTGATGAAAGCAGCCGGTGACCGGTCTTCCGGTTGCTGCTGTCAGATGATCAGGGGTGGAGGAAACAACCAAGGAGGAAATGTAAAAATGGCAGTAATCTCTATGAAGCAGCTTCTGGAGGCCGGCGTACACTTTGGCCACCAGACCCGCCGCTGGAACCCGAAGATGGCGACCTACATCTTCACCGAGCGCAACGGCATCTATATCATCGACCTGCAGAAGACCGTCAAGAAGCTCGAGGAGGCTTACTTCTTCGTGCGCGACATGGCGGCGGCCGGCGAGTCCATCCTGTTTGTCGGCACCAAGAAGCAGGCGCAGGACGCAATCAAGGAAGAAGCCGAGCGCTGCGGCCAGTTCTATGTCAACGCACGTTGGCTGGGCGGCATGCTGACCAACTTCAAGACCATGCGCACCCGTATCGCCCGTTTGAACCAGCTGCAGAAGATGCAGGCGGACGGCACCTTTGACCTGCTCCCGAAGAAGGAAGTCATCAAGCTCCAGCTCGAGATCGCCAAGCTCGAGAAGTATCTGGGCGGCGTCAAGGAAATGAAGAAGCTGCCGGGCGCGCTGTTCGTGGTCGACTCCCGCAAGGAGAAGAACGCGATCGCCGAGGCCCGCAAGCTGGGTATCCCGATCGTTGCGATCGTCGACACCAACTGCGATCCGGATGAGATCGACTACGTCATCCCGGGCAACGACGACGCGATCCGCGCCATCAAGCTGATCTCCCAGACCATGGCCAACGCTGTGCTCGAGGGCAAGCAGGGCGAGCAGCTCGAGGTTGAGGCCAAGGCCGAGGAAGCAAAGGCGGAGTAATCCCCCGATAACTGCATAAGTTTGTGAGTTGTTCGTAGGGCGCGACGACCCGGCGCGCCGTGGTCGTCACGCCCTACGGTTTTATTTTGTAATTTTGTTTGGAGGAATAGTAAAATGGCTTTTACTGCTGCTGACGTAAAGAAGCTCCGTGAAATGACCAATGTAGGCATGATGGACTGCAAGAAGGCGCTGACCGAGGCGGACGGCGATTTTGACAAGGCGATTGAGCTGCTGCGCGAGAAGGGCCTTGCCAAGGCTGCCAAGAAGGCTGACCGCATCGCGGCGGAAGGCGTTGTCTGCGCGACCGTATGCGACGACTGCGGCGTCGGCGCGATCATCGAAGTCAACTCCGAGACCGACTTTGTCGCCAAGAATGCGGACTTCCAGCAGTTCGTTGCCGACCTGGCCGGCGTTGTCATGAAGGAAGCCCCGGCTGACGTGGAAGCGCTCAAGGCCTGCAAGATGGGCGACCTGACCGTACAGGAAGTGCTGCAGGAAAAGGTGCTCACCATCGGCGAGAACATCCAGATCCGCCGCTTCGACCGTTTTGACGAGTCCACCGTCAATGTTTCCTACACCCACATGGGCGGCGTGATCGGCGTGCTGGTCGGCCTGTCGGTTTCCGACAACCTCAAGGGCAACGCGACCGTCAAGGAGCTGGGCAAGGACATCGGTATGCAGGCTGCTGCGATGAACCCGTCCTTCATGGACAAGTCCCAGGTAGACGAGGCGACGCTGGCCAAGGAGAAGGAGATCCTGCTGGCGCAGGCGCTCGAGGAGAATAAGACCGCGGCCAAGCCGAAGCCGGAGCAGATCATCCACAAGATGGTCGAGGGCCGTATCGGCAAGTACTACGAGGAGAACTGCCTGTTGCAGCAGGCTTTCGTCAAGGAAAACAAGGTTTCCGTAGAGCAGCACATTGCGGCGGTTGCCAAGGAACTGGGCGGCGAGATCAAGTTGACCAAGTGCGTGCGCTTTGAAAAGGGCGAAGGCATCGAGAAGAAGCAGGACGATTTCGCAGCAGAAGTCGCTTCCATGGCGAAGTAAGCTCCCCCGTTTAGCCATAAGTAAAGACAAAGGCCTGAAGCACGTTCCGTTGCTTCAGGCCTTTGTATGTGCGCAGCATTGCCCCCCCCTCCCCCTGCCCGGGCAGGTAGCACGAACGACCTTGCTGCTGACCGTTTTTGTACATAAAAAAGCACTATCAAATGATAGTGCTTTTTGGGGCATATCGCGCCCTATTGGAGGTACCACCCAGAATCGAACTGGGGATCAGGGAGTTGCAGTCCCACGCCTTACCGCTTGGCTATGGTACCATTGTGGAGCGGCTGACGAGGCTCGAACTCGCTACCTCCACCTTGGCAAGGTGGCGCTCTACCAGATGAGCTACAGCCGCACATTTGGTTATTTGTGCCGGAAAAGGAAAGCCGTCGGACGGAATCATCGCTTCGCGCCGCGGTTATACAGATGGCATCATGCCTTCGGGCGGAATCGCTTTGCTGCGGCAAAGCCACGGCGGTTGAAACAATCCACCGGATTGTTTCTAAGAGCCGCCTTTCGATTCCTTAGTCGGCGGTAAGATTTTTGAACAAGTGCCTTATGGCACTTGTTCAAAAATGGTGCCTCCGGGCGGAATCGAACCACCGACACGGGGATTTTCAGTCCCCTGCTCTACCGACTGAGCTACAGAGGCAAATCTTCTTCGGCCGTTTGCGACCGAAGAAATGGCGACCCGGATGGGACTTGAACCCACGGCCTCCAGCGTGACAGGCTGGCGCTCTAACCAACTGAGCTACCGGGCCAAATCGCCGCCGTCGTAATCATCAGCGGCGAGATTTATTATATCGAAAATACAGGCAATTGTCAACACTTTTCTGACGATTTTTTTATTTTTCTGCCTGCCGCAAAAGCTGCTGTAACTCCGCGCGGGTAAACGTATAGATTTTATCGCAGAACTGGCAAGTTACCTCACTTTTTTCCCGTTCTTCCGCCATTTTGGCAAGCTCTGTCCTACCCATACTGATCAGTGCGCGCTCGACCTTGTCGCGGCTACACGCGCAGCGGTAGCCGATCGCGTCGGTCTGCAAAAAGTCGACCGCGAACCCGTCCAGCACGGCCAGCACGATCTCCTCAGGCGTCATGCCCTTGTCGAGCATCGCGGTCATCGGCGCGAGCTTGGCCAGATTAGCCTCCAGCCGGTCGATATCACTGTCCTTGACGCCCGGCATCAGCTGCACCAGCCAGCCGCCTGCACAGCGCACCGTGCGGTCGGTATCGACCAGCACGCCGAGCGCGCAGGCCGACGGGAGCTGCTCGCTCTCGGCGAAGTAGCGCGTCAGATCCTCGGCGATCTCACCGTTGACCAGCGCGACCGTGCCCGTGACCGGGTCTTTCAGGCCGATGTCCTTAATGACCATCAGGTAGCCGCGGCCGACGCCGCCGCCCACATCCAGCTTGCCATCCGCGCGCAGCGGCAGCTCGCAGGCCGGGTTTTGCAAATAACCGCGCACCCAGCCGTCCGCATCGCCAACGCACACGATCGTGCCCAGCGGGCCGTTGCCCTTGACCTGTACGGTCACCGAGCCGTCGTCCGTTTTGAGTTGGCTGCCCATGATAGCCGTTGCGGTCAGCGTGCGGCCGAGCGCCGCGGTCGCGACCGGCGAGGTGTCGTGTATCTGCCTTGCGCGCTCGACCAGCCCGGTCGTGACGGCAGCAGAAATCTGAATACCCGCATCGCGGGCGATGGCGCGGAGTAATGTATCGCTCATAAAAACTTAGTCTCTCTTTCGTGCAGTGAAGTAGACCCGGTCCTCCCCGCCCCGGACAGGCGCAAAAGACTGGTCCCCATAGGTTTTGATTTCGGCAAAGCCCGCCCGCTCCAGCATGGCGGTCAGTGCCGGGATGGTGTAGATGCGCTCCTCGTGCGTTTCCTGCGCGCGCAGCCACACGTCGTCCTCTTTCTCGAAGATATCGAATTGATAGGCGCACAGGCCATCCTCGACCGCAGCCTGCCAGACGCAGAACACATCCGCATCCTCGCGGACATAGCTGTTGCCGTCGATGCGCGCAAACTTCTCCGGTGTGTTGATGTCGAACACAAACAACCCGGTCTTTGGCTCGAGGAACAGGTGCACGCGCTCGAACGCGCGCTGCAGGGCGTCCGGGTCGGTGACATAGTTGACGCTGTCCAGACAGCACAGGCACACGTCCACCGTGCCGTACAAGTCCAGCGCCTCCATCCGCTGGTTGAGGAACAGCGGCCGCGGGTCGCAGTCCATCGTATTCTGCATGGCCTGCATGAGCATCTCGGGCGAGGCGTCCACGCCGATCATCTCATAGCCGCGGCGCGCGAGCAGGCCGGTCAGCGTGCCCGTGCCGCAGGCCAGGTCGAGCACCAGCCGGGGCTCGACGCCCTCGCGCGCAAACAGCGCCTGAAAGAAATCCGCCCACTGCGCATAGCCTACATCGTTGGTAAAGCGGTCATAGTATGCCGACAGCGTCTGATAACTATTCATGGTCTTCCTTCAGCCTGTCGAGCATTTTCCGGTAGCCGTCCGACCCGTAGACCAGGCATTTATTGACGCGGCTGATCGTCGCGGTCGACGCGCCGGTCTCCTGCACGATATCGCTGTAAATGCGGCCCTCATCCAGCATGCGCGCCACCTGGAAGCGCTGTACCATCGCGCGCAGCTCGGCGATCGTGCAAAGGTCTTCAAAGAAGTCGTAGCACTCCTCCACCGTGCTGAGCGTGAGGATGCCGCGGAACAGGATATCCATATCCTCATCCTTCAGTTTTCGATTCAAGGCGATCCCTCCTGCCTGATATCCTTGTGCGATACTTTGTATTATAACACAACACTTTTATAGTGTAAAGCATGAAAACCGGACGGCTATCCGCTTTTCGGACAGAAAAACAGGCTGTATCCCGAAGGATACAGCCTGTCCGCTGTTTGGTCGATGCGAAATTGTTTTTACGCCTTGCCGTTGCAGCCCAGAACATGGATCAGCTTGTGCGCGACCATGTCCTTGACCGCCTGACGGGCGGGCTTGAGGTACTGACGGGGATCGAAGTGATCCGGATGCGCGTCAAAGTACTCACGGATGGTAGCGGTGATGGCCAGACGGATGTCGGAGTCGATGTTGATCTTGCAGACGGACATCGTCGCAGCCTTGCGGAGCTCTTCCTCCGGGATGCCGATCGCATCGGGCATCTTGCCGCCGTGCGCGTTGATAATGTCAACAAAGTTCTGCGGAACCGAGGAGGAACCATGCAGTACGATCGGGAAGCCCGGCAGACGCTTGGAAACTTCCTCGAGTACGTCGAAGCGCAGCGGGGGCGGAACGAGGATGCCCTGCTCGTTGCGGGTGCACTGCTCGGGGGTGAACTTATAAGCGCCATGCGAGGTGCCGATGGCGATCGCCAGCGAGTCACAGCCCGTGCGGGTTACGAACTCCTCCACCTCTTCCGGATGGGTGTAGGAGGAATCCTCTGCGGAAACCTTAACGTCGTCCTCAACGCCGGCCAGCGTGCCCAGCTCTGCCTCAACGACAACGCCGTGCTCGTGCGCGTAATCAACGACCTTCTTGGTGATCTCGACGTTCTCGTCGAACGGCTTGCTCGAGCAGTCGATCATGACGGAGGTGAAGCCGCCGTCGATGCAGGACTTGCAGGTCTCGAAGTCCGGGCCGTGGTCGAGGTGCAGCGCGATCGGGATATCCGGGCACTCCTTGACCGCAGCTTCCACCATCTTCACCAGATAGGTGTGGTTGGCATAAGCGCGCGCGCCCTTGGATACCTGCAGGACGACCGGAGCCTTCTGCTCCTGGCAGGCCTCGGTGATGCCCTGAACGATTTCCATGTTGTTTACGTTGAAAGCGCCGACGGCGTAGCCGCCCTCGTAGGCTTTCTTAAACATTTCGGTCGTAGTAACTAATGGCATGGCAATCTTCCTTTCTTACAAAACAGATTTAGCCTAAGCTCAATTCTTCCTTTATTTTATCAGGATGTTCGACCGAAATCAAGTGTATCGTCAAAATTGGAAGCAAAATTTGCGCGCCCCTTTTGTATGCCGCCGCGTCGGCAAAAAATTCTGTTTTCCATTGATTTCGGACAGGTTTTATGATAACCTTATATTGCAAGAGAATGCAGCGGGCAATCCCTGTATTTCAACTTTGTTAGGAGGTTTATCATTATGAGTGAACTGAAAGGCGCTTGCGTCATCGGCCAGTCGGGCGGCCCGACCTCGGTCATCAACTCTTCCGTGCTCGGCGCACTGGAAACCGCGCTGGACAACCCGTCCATCACCCGCGTATTCGGCATGGCACACGGCATCAAGGGCCTGCTGAACGATGAGCTGTACGACATCGATAAGGAAGACCGCGACGAGCTGGCACTGCTGCGCTACACCCCGTCCTCCGCGCTCGGCTCCTGCCGCTACAAGCTGGCCGACCCGGATGTCGACGACACCGACTACAAGCGCATCCTCGAGATCTTCAAGAAGTATGACATCCGCTACTTCTTCTACAACGGCGGCAACGACTCGATGGACACCTGCAACAAGGTTTCCAAATATATGATGAAGTCCGGCTACGAGTGCCGCGTCATGGGCATCCCGAAGACCATCGACAACGACCTGTTCGGCACCGACCACTGCCCGGGCTTTGCCTCCGCTGCCAAGTATATCGCCACCTCCTGCATGGAAATCTATCAGGACGCGCGCGTATACGACACCGGCATGGTCTGCGTTGTGGAGATCATGGGCCGTCACGCCGGCTGGCTGGCTGGCGCTGCCGGTCTGGCTACCGCGATGGGCGCAGGCCCGGATCTGGTCTACCTGCCCGAGACCGATTTTGACATGAAGAAGTTCCTCGCGGACGTCAAGAAGGTTTACGACGCCAAGGGCAACTGCCTGGTCGCCGTTTCCGAGGGCATCCACTATGCCGACGGCTCCTTCGTTTCTGAGGCCAAGACCTCGGCGACCGACGGCTTCGGTCATGCGCAGCTGGGCGGTCTGGCTGCCATGCTGGCGGACACTGTCAAGAACGAGCTGGGCTGCAAGGTGCGCGGCATCGAGCTGAGCCTGCTGCAGCGCTGCGCGGCGCACTGCGCTTCCAAGACCGACGTCGACGAGTCCTATATGTCCGGCAAGGCTGCGGTTGAGAACGCTGTCGCCGGCAAGACCGACTATATGCCGGGCTTCAAGTGCACCCGTGACGAGAACGGCTACAAGTGCGAGATCGAACTGCTGCCGCTGTCCCAGGTTGCCAACACCGAGAAGAAGGTGCCGCGCGACTGGATCAACGAGGAAGGCAACGGCGTGACCGAGAAGTTCGTCGAGTACGCAATGCCGCTGATCAACGGCGAGAACGTCGGCCCCAAGGTGAACGGCCTGCCGAAGTTCGCAAACCTCAAGAAGATCAAGGCGGAAGCGTAAGCCGCCCCTTGCTTTCAAATGATTGTACCTTGCGGTGCAATTTGTAAAACCACAACGGGCAGGGCCGCAAGGCTCTGCCCGTTTGCCGTTTCCAAAGGTGGGATAGAAATGCGCAAAACCATTCCAACAACCGTGCTGGCTGCGGCTTCCATTGCCGCGTGGCTTGCGGCAAGCAGCGTTGCCACCTGGCTCAACTACATCTATGACGGCGCGCTTGGGATCAATACGGTCTATCTGTGGGTCTGGGGTGCGGTGATGCTGCTGCTCCCCTTCGTGGCCGTGGAATACATCGAGCGCGAACCGCCCAACCGCTCGCCCCGCTGGGCAGGCGCGTTGCTGCTTTTGCTGTGCACCGCAATCGCCTATCTGGTGCTTGCATACGGCGGCTGGTATCTCTGCTATCAGCTTGAAACCTGGTGGCTGTGCCTGCTGGCACTGGTCGGCATCGCCGTCTGGCTGTACCATCTCCTCCCCTGCCGCCGCCCCATGCGGCCGCGGCAGCCGCGCAGCAAGATACAAGGCATCTTTATCCTGCTGCTGGTATTTTATGTGCCGATGCTCGTGGTGCTGCCGGTCTACCTGCTGGTGCTGCACCCGGCTTCGGTGCAAGAGATTACGCCCATCGGAGAAGCTGAAGGCGGCCGGTTTGTCGGCCGCATCACCGGCGATCGGTCGGAAACCCCGCTCGGTATCTACTTCTTTGCCGACGGCGACCATTGGTACTATTACGATGTGCTGACAGGACAACCCATCCCATACGGGGATTGAACAAATTGCAAGCAGGCGCCGCTAATGAGCGGCGCCTGCTTGTTCGTCCTGCTGCTGTTCATGCATCCCAGCAGCACTGATCAAGCGGAGTATAAACGCGCAGCAATATGCATAACTGCAAAAAAAGTATCAGCAGCGTTCTTCCCCATCCTGCACAACTCAACATGCGTTTTTTTGTAGGACTTGCGTATTGTTTTTTCCACCATGCTCTGCTAGACTAAATTCAATCAATTGAATGGCTGTTACTGGTAATGCAGGCAAGACCACGCAAAGGATCATCTTCGGGATGATTTTTTGTTGTGGTCTTTTTTTGTGCCGTTTCGGGCTGCAATGCGCGCAGCAGTTCGAGCGACATCGCAACACAAAGAAAGGGGTTCCTTATGGATTACAAAAAGTTAGCATACGACCTGCTGCCGCTTGTCGGCGGCATGGACAACATCAGCAAATTAACGCACTGCGCGACCCGGCTGCGCTTCGAATTCCGCGACCGCAGCAAGGTTGACGATAAGGCGATTTCCAAAACACCGGGTGTCATCAGCGTGGTCGAAAAGGGCGGCCAGTTTCAGGTCGTCGTCGGCAACGACGTGCCCGTTACCTACCGCGCCCTGATAAACGAAATGGGCGGCACCGCCTCGGGCGGCGGCAACACGGCCTCCGCCGCGCCGGAAAAGAAGCCCTCGATCATCAACCGCATCGTCAGCGTGATCTCGACCACGTTCACGCCGGTCATCCCGGCGCTGATCGGCGGCGGTATGATCAAGGCTGTGCTCTCCATTCTGGTGCTGTGCGGCCTGAGCGACAGCTCGTCCACCTATCAGCTGCTGAGCTTTGTCTCGGACGCCGCGTTCTACTTCATGCCCGTGCTGCTCGCCTACGGCGCGGCAATCAAGTTCGAGTGCAACCCGGTGCTTGCCATGACGCTGGCCTGCGCCCTGCTGCACCCGACGTGGAGCGGCATGGTCGCTGCGGGCGAACCGATCGACTTTTTCAACATCCCGGTGCGTTTGGTCGACTATTCCTACTCGGTCATCCCGATCATCCTGAGCATCTGGATCATGTCCTATGTGGAAAAGTTTGCGGAAAAATATACGCCCTCGATCATCAAATTCTTCTTAAAGCCGCTGATCATCCTGTTCATCTCCGCCCCCATCGCGCTGCTGGTCGTCGGCCCGCTCGGCGCGTTCCTCAACACCGTCATTGAAACCGCTGCCAACGCGATCAACGCCACCGCAAGCTGGCTGCTGCCCATGCTGATGGGCGCGTTCCAGCCTTTCCTCGTGCTGACCGGCACGGCCTGGGCCATGACCCCGATCGCCACCGTGCAGATCTCCTCGCTCGGCTATGAGATCGTCAATGGCCCCGGCATGCTGGCCTCCAACATCGCGCAGGGTGGTGCGACGCTCGCGGTCGCCTGCAAGTCCAAAAACCACCAGCTGCGCCAGCTGGCGTTCTCCTCCGGCTTTACCGCCGTCATGGGCATCACCGAGCCCTGCCTGTACGGCGTTATTCTCAAACTCAAAAAGCCGCTCATCGCCTCGATGATCGGCGGCGGCATCGGCGGCATCTATGCTGGTTTATCCGGTTTGGTGCGCTATGCGTTCGTTTCGCCCGGTCTGGCGGCGCTGCCTGCCTTCATCGGCGAAAACCCGATGAATATTATCCATGCGGTCATCACCTGCATTATTTCGTTTGCAGCAGCCTTTGTCGCCACTTGGATCATGGGCTTTGACGATCCTGCCAATGAAGAGGACGAAGCGCCCGCTCCGTCCGTCCCTTCCGCGCCCCTTTCGGCCGCGGCCGGCGAAGCGCAGGCTGCCGCCCCGCTCGCGGGCCGCGCCCTTCCCCTGACCGAAGTCAACGACGCGGTGTTCTCGCAGAAGGTTATGGGCGACGGTCTGGCCATCCAGCCGTCCGAGGGCAAGGTTTACGCACCGTTTGACGGCGAGGTCGCCTCGCTGTTCGAGACCAAGCACGCCATCGGCCTGACCGGCGACAACGGCATGGAGCTGCTCATCCACATCGGCATCGACACGGTCAACCTGCAAGGCCAATACTACGACGCGCATGTTAAGGTGGGCGACCGCGTGAAGAAGGGCGATCTGCTGATCTCGTTTGACAAGGACGCCATCGAAAAGGCCGGATATGAAACCGTCACACCGGTCATCCTGACCAATACCGACAGCTATACCGCAGTGGAGGCGCAGACCGGCTGCGAGGTGCGTCCGGGCGACACGGTGCTGACCGTAAAGTAAGAAAGGAAGCATTCTGATGATCTATCAAAAGCTGCTCGATTTCCCGGAGCACTTCCTCTGGGGCGCGTCCACCTCAGCCTATCAGGTTGAGGGGGCATGGGACGAGGACGGCAAAAGCCCGTCCATCATCGACATGTACGAGCATCCGGCGGGCTACGCGGATTTCACAGTCGCAAGCGACCACTACCATCATTTTACCGAGGATATCGCGCTGTTTGCCAAAATGGGGCTCAAGGCCTACCGTTTTTCGATCGCGTGGACGCGCATCCTGCCGCAGGGCACGGGCGCGGTCAATCCGGCAGGCGTCGCGCATTACCGCGCGGTGATCGCAGCGTGCCGCGAATACGGCATCGAGCCGGTCGTCACGATGTACCACTTCGACCTGCCGTGGTGCCTCGAGCAGCAGGGCGGCTGGCGCAATCGCGCGACGATCGACGCGTTCGAGAACTACGCCCGCGTGCTGTTTACCGAATACGGCAGCGAGGTCAACTACTGGCTGACCATCAACGAGCAGAACACGATGATCCTGCATCCGGGCGCCATCGGCCTGCCCAAGGGCGGCCAGCTGTCCTCGCGCAAGGAACTTTACCAGATGAACCACCACATGATGCTCGCGCAGGCGCGCGTGATGAAACTGTGCCACGCTATGTGCCCGCAGGCCAAGATCGGCCCCGCGCTCAACCTGACCGCGATGTACCCCGAGACCTGCCGCCCCGCGGACGCGATCGCCGCGCACAACTGGGAGGTGCTGCGCTGCTGGAACTTCGCAGATGTGCCGGTGTTCGGCAAGTACCACCCGCTCGCCATGCGCTATCTGGAGGACCGCGGCCTGACGCCCGCAATCCAGCCGGACGACTGGGCCACGCTCGCGGGCGCAAAACCGGACTTCATCGCGATGAACTACTATTCGACCGCGACCATCGCCGCCAGCCGCGGCGATGCCTCCGACGTATCCGCCCGCGCGGGCGACCAGCAAATCATGCTGGGCGAAGAGGGCGTATACCGCGCGGCGGAAAACCCCTATGTCGGCAAAACGCAGTACGGCTGGGTGGTCGACCCGACCGGCTTCCGCTACACGCTGCGCAAGGTGTGCGAGCGGTACCACCTTCCCATCCTGATCACGGAAAACGGCATCGGCGCGCCCGACAAGCTCGAGGCGGACGGCAGCGTGCACGACCCCTACCGCATCGCGTTCTACGAAACGCACCTGCACGCCATGCGCGAGGCGATCACCGACGGCGTGGATATGCTGGGCTACTGCCCGTGGGCCGCGGTCGACGTGGTCAGCACGCATCAGGGCTATGCCAAACGATACGGCTTTATCTATGTCGACCGCGATGAGCAGGACCTGCGTGACCTTCGCCGCTACCCCAAGGACAGCTTCTACTGGTATCAAAAGACCATTGCAGAGAACGGCAAAAACCTGTAAAATAAAAGGCAGGACACAGCCTGTCAGGCAAGGGAGAATACAAGCATGATCGTGCGCAAGATCCTTAACAACAACCTGCTGCTTGCAGCGGACGAAAACGGGCGCGAACAGATCGTCATGGGCAAGGGTCTGCGCTTTCTCAATCAGGTCGGCGAGGAGCTGCGGCAGGAGCAGATCCAGAAGATCTTCGTGCTGCAGGACGAAAGCGCCGCGCAGCGCTACATGCAGCTGCTGCAGGAGATTCCGGATACATTTGCCGAGGCGATCGAGGACGCGATGCAGCTGGCCTACGAGCAGTTCCCCGGCAAGCTGAACGGCCAGCTGTTTGTCACGCTGTTCGACCATCTGGTGTATGCGGTCGAGCGCTGCCGGAAGCAAATCGTGCTGCCCAACCGCCTGCTCTGGGAGGTGCAGCGGTTCTATCCCAAGGAGTTTGCTGCGGGCGAGCAGATCCGCGCGCTGTTAAACGAGCGGCTGGACATCGAACTGCCGCCCGAGGAAGCGGGCAACATCGCCTTCCATCTGGTCAACGCACAGACCGAAAACCCGGATATGGAGCGCACCATGCAGGCCATGCGCATGCTAAAGGACATGTACGGCATCATCCAGATGTCGTTTGGCCGCACGATCGACGAGCACTCGCTGCACTATTCACGTTTTCTGACGCACATGCAGTTCTTCATTGAGCGCGTGCTCGACGACAAGATGCTCAGCAGCGCGGACATTCAGGTGCTCGAGCCGGTTTTGGAGCAGAACCCGCAGGCCTATGCCTGCGCCAAGCGCATCGCCGGCTATATGCAGCGCAACCTGCAGGTCGAGATTCCGCGCGAAGAGCTGATCTACTTGACCATCCACATGACGCGCATCATGCTGTAACGCCTGCCTGACTCTTGTGCGCCGCAGCATACACTGGCGGGCTGCCCTCTACCAGAACAAATTATAATATCACCCCCGGGGATCGAGATGCACTGCATCCGGATCCCCGGGGGATTTTTATGTGGCATCAGCCGCATTCGATATATTTCCCCGTTCCCCTATTGACAAATATCCTTCCATGCAACCAAAGCTATCCATCCGGACAAACGCGGCAAGGACTGGTACCGGAGCTGCGACGAGGCGGAGCAACAGAAGATCGGCCAGTGCAGCTACTTCTGTTTCCGGCTGATGTCCACCATCTTCCCCATTGCGATGCTGCTGTTGTTCTTCCTGTCCAGCAGCAATATGGTTCAGCCCGGTTGGGTGCTGCTGGTGGGTATCCTCTGGCTGGCGCAGCAGCTCAGCTATCAGTGCATGGCCTATCATCTGGATCACGGCAAAAAGAAAGGCGCGCGGTAATCCACTACCCCTGCCCGAACAAAGCCCAGGCGACGGAACCGCACCCAGTTCCGTCGCTTTGTTTTATGCCCCCTATTCCTGCCGCAGGCGTTCGACCACCGAATACCGCGCCGCCGCACGGCCGCTCACCGCCGGGATGAGCGCGCCCAAAAGCGCGAACACCGGCAGCAGCAGCGCGATCGGCAGTATGGTAAACCGGTAGGTGAAGAACCAGAATACCGACGAGCAGCCCGCGCCGATGACCGGCCCGACCGTCACACTCAGCGCAAGGCTGACCGCGAGCGCAAGCCCAGTGTAGTACAAACCCTCGAGCATCAGCATGCGTTGCAGCTGCCTATCCGTCATGCCGATGGCCTGCAGGACGGCGAACTCGTGCCGCCGCGTCAGGATGCCGGTCAGCACAGCGTTAACGAAGTTAAGCACGCCGATCAGCGCGATGATACCGCTCAGCACACCGCCAAGCGTCAGGAACATCGAGCGGAAGCCGTCAAACTCGGCCTGATAGGTCGCTTTGCTCTCGTAGTCGAAAAGCGGCTGCACATGCTCGGTGTAATCTGCGAGGAAGGCCTCCATGCGGTCGGCCGCGTCGTCCGATACATCGAACACATAGGTCATGACCGCGTCGGTCTGCGTATCCTGCTGGAACTGCTCGGCGCCCATGACAAATTGGTCGGCACCGTAAAAGCGGTAGTCGATCGAACTGGGAACGACCACCGCCGCGACGACCGTATACGCCTTTTCGCGGTAGGTTTTGGCACGCGAGCCGATGGCGCGCTCACCAAGAAAAGCCGCGTCGACCTCGTCCGGCGGGATGACCTCGCCCGTGTCCTGATAGTAATATTCGTATTCCTCCACATAGCGCAGGTGCACCGTGTCGCCCACCTTGGCCCAGTGCGACTGCGCTTCCGGGTCGCCGTAGTCGTCGGTCGTGTAGACCGCCGCGACCGCGTTCGCGGTCGGGTCGGACAGCGCGGACAGGTCGCCGTCCAGCACGGTGATGCGCGAGAGCGGGAAGTCCTCCATGCCGTAAAGCTGGGCGCGGTCGGCCAGCAGGCCGTCCGCAGTGCGTTCCTGTCCCGCCACCATCTGATCGAGCGCGTCCGCGGTGTTCCACCGTCCCCAGCTCCGGCGGTACCACTCCTCGGTGACAAATTCCTGCACGCCGGACACCTGCCCGTAGATGCGGCCGGAAGCCGTGATACCGCCGACCGCATCGATGTCCGCGATGACGTTTTCCGGCACGTTTTCGTCGACCGAGGTAAAGCCCGCGCCGGTCTGAAAATAGGCCGCGTCGCCGACGATAAAGTCGACGGCCGATTTATCCGCGAGATATTTGTCCATGTCAAAGCCGACGGCAAAGGTGTAGGTCGTTTGCAGCAGCACGACCGCGAGCGCGAGTGAAATGACCGTGACTGCGGTCTTGCCTCGGCTGCGGCCGAGATTAGCCCACGCCATGTGCGGCAGGCGTGCGCCCGCGCCTTTGCGGGCGATATGCCTGCCCCGCCGCGCCTTTGGCTGATGCACGTCGGCGTCCGTATACCGCACCGCCTCCACCGGCGACACACGCGCCGCCATCTTGCCCGGCTTGTGGCAGGAGATGCGCACGGTTAGCAGGGAAAACAGCGCCGCCCCGACAAAAATCAGCGGGCTGACAGACACATAGCTGCTGGTGCTCGACGTCTGCGCCATCACGACCGGCGTCAGCCAGCCGCCGACCGCAAAGCCGACCACCCAACCGAGCGGAATGCCCGCGAGCGACAGCACAAACGCCTGCCGCCGGATGATGCGCCGCAGCTGCCGGGGCGTCGTGCCGATGGTCTTGAGCAAGCCGTAAAACCGGATGTCGCCCGTGACCGAGATCTGGAACACGTTGTAAATAATGAGGTAGCCCGTAAACATGATGAGCAGCAGCATGGCCGCGAGCGCCGCGATGGTCGTGGGGTCGGCGACCATATCCATCTGCGCGCCCGTATAGCCCCAGTTGACGCCGATGGCGATATAGTTGTCCGCCGTCGGGTCGTCGCACTGGTAGCCGTGGTTTGACAGCACTTGTTCGGCTTTTTCGCGGATGCCGAAGTCGCTGTCGAACATCACATCCAAGTGCCACTTGCCGGTCTGGCTCTGGGGGTCGCCGGCAGACAGCGCGCATAGTTCCTCAGCCGCCGAACGCGGCAGGATGACGTTGGACGCGACAATCGCGCTGTCGTACTCCCACCAGCCGGACAGCGTGAACGTGCGCTCGACATACTGCGCCTGCTGGGTGTTCTCGTCGATGCCGACCGGTATGGTGAACTGCGCGCCCACCTTAGGCTCAACACCAAGCAGCGCGAGCACGCGCGTATCGGTCGCGGCCTCGGCCGTGCCCTCGCGCGGCAGGCTGCCTTCGTCAGGCTCGATGAAATAATGCCTTGCTTCGTTTTCGTCCATGTCCATGTAGCTGATCTCAACATGGCTCTTGTTGAACGGCGGGTCACTGCTTGGCATGCCGATGAACAGCCGCGTACCCGTTTCCTCAATCAGCGGGTCGTCCGCGAGCTCGCGCAGCTGTGTCTCGGTCAGGTTTTTGAAGGTGGCGTGCATATCGCCGCCCGCCTGCCGGAAGTTCTGCTGCTGGAAGGAATAGTTGATCGACGCGCCGATCGTAAAGAGCGAGGTGAACAGCACGGTCGTCAGCGCGATGGCGAGCACCGCGACGAGGTTGCGCGTCTTTGCCGCCCGCAGACTGCGGTCGGACAGGCGGCGGATGCACTTGCGGTTGGAAACCTTGAGCATACTGCGCACCCCCTCACGAACGAACGATTTTGCCGTCCTCGATGCGGACGATGCGGTCGGCCAGCTGCGCGATCTCCTCGTTGTGGGTGATCATCACCATGGTCTGGCCGAATTTCTGCCCGGTCACCTTCATCAGGCCGAGCACGTCCTGACTGGTCTTGCTGTCCAGATTGCCGGTCGGCTCGTCCGCCAGCAGAATGGCAGGCTTGGTGGCAAGTGCCCGCGCGATCGCGACGCGCTGTTGCTGCCCGCCGGACAGCTGGCTGGGCAGGCTGTCCAGCCGGTTTTCCAACCCGAGCGTCTGCACGACCTGCCGGACAAATTGCTCGTCCACCGGGCTGCCGTCGAGCTGGATGGGCAGCACGATATTCTCCCACACGCTGAGCACCGGCACCAAATTGTATGCCTGAAACACAAAGCCAATCTTGCGGCGGCGGAATATGGTCAGCGCCTCATCCTTGAGTGTAAATATGTCCTTGCCGTCCACGGTGACCGTGCCCGCGGTCGGCCGGTCGAGCCCGCCCAGCATGTGCAGCAACGTCGACTTGCCCGAGCCGGACGTGCCGACGATGGCGACGAACTCGCCTTGCGCCACGGACAGGTCTACCCTGTCGAGCGCCCTGACCTGCGTGTCGCCCGTGCCGTAATACTTTTTCAGCGCCTTGGTCTGTAAAATGTCCATGTGTCTGCCCTCCAAAGGAAAAGTCTGTACTGTCTTTTGACAATACAGACTTTATCACACAAATCTGTCAGGGTGCTTTCGAGAATGTGACAGTTTCGTCACATTTGCCCGTTTCGCGCGGCAGGTACAGCGAAAAGGTGCTGCCCTTGCCCGGCGCGCTCTGTAAACGCACATAGCCGCCCTGCAAGGCAGCGATCTGCCGGGTCAGGTACAGGCCGATGCCTACCCCGTCCTGCTGGTACGTCTCCGGCGCGCGGTGGAACCGCGCGAACACCTGCGCCTGCTCGCCCTCCGGAATGCCCGGCCCGGTATCCTGCACCGAAACCGCGGCAAACGACGCAAAGCTTTGCACCGTGACCCGCACCGTGCCGCCCGGCGGCGTATATTTGACCGCGTTGTCCAGCAGGTTGCACAGCGCCTCCTCCGTCCATTTGACGTCGAAAACCGCCGTCCCCGCGATGGGCTCGACCGTCAGCGTCAGCCCCTTTGCCGCGGCGCGCGGCGCATACTGCGCGGCGGCGCGCTCCACCACCGGCGCGATCTCTCCCGCCTGCGGATGCACGGCCAGAATGCCGTTTTCCAGCCGCGAGGTCTTGACGAGTGCCTGAATGAGCGCCTGCAATTTTTCCGCCTGCGCCGCGATGGCGCGCACGCAGTCCTGTCCCTGCGCGGACAGCGGCTGCTCGGCCAGCAGCTGGGTATACAGCAGCACATTGGCAAGCGGCGTCTTGGTCTGGTGCGAAATATCCGAGATCCAGCTGCTCAGCTGGTTCTTTTGCGCCTGCACCTGCCGCGCTGACAGGCTGCTCGCCGCGAGATAGCGCGCCATGCGGCTTTCCAGCGCGGACAGACGGCTTTCGTCAAAATCCGCCTCGGAAAAGCGGTCGTCCATCGCAGCCGTCAGCATCCGGTCGAGCCGCGCGATCGTGCGCGCGGTGCGCCGCCGATACCACAAAACAGTGGCCAGCGCGAGCAGCACCGCGATGCCCGCGACAGCATATCCGGTCATGGCTTCACCGCCCATGTGTAGCCGATGCCGTACACGGTTTTGAGAAACTGCGGCCGCGCCGGGTCGTCTTCCAGCTTGGCGCGCAGCCGCCCCACCGCGACCGACAGGGCGTTTTCCTCGACGAACGCCGCGCCGTCCGTCCAGACGCGGTCGAGCAACACCGCCCGGCTGACCGCGTGTCCACGGTTGTCCACCAGCACGCGCAGCAGCTTCTGCTCGGTTTTGGACAGCTCGACCAGCTCGCCCGCGCGACGGAACTCCATGCGCGCAAAGTCGAACCGGAACGGCCCGATCGCCAGCACCGCATTGTCCGTCCTGTCCGCGCGCCGCCGCAGCTGCGCGTCCACCCGCGCCCGCAGAACCGCGAGCGAAAACGGCTTAGTGATGTAATCGTCCGCGCCCGCTTCCAGCCCGGTGACCTCGTCGATCTCCAGATCATTTGCCGTCAGCACGATGACCGGCGTGCGGTCTCCCCCAGCGCGCAGCGTGCGCAGCAGCTCCAACCCGCTGCCGTCCGGCAGGTTGATGTCCAAAATCAGCAGGTCATACCGCGTCTGCGCCAGACAGGACTGCGCCCCCGCCAGCGTTTCCACCCGCTCAACCGTGCGCGCCGGACGCTCGAGCGCCATCGCCACGCCGTGCCCCAGCGCCGCATCATCCTCCAGCAGTAAAATCCGTTCCATCGGCGCTTCCTCTCCTTTTGTTACGCCCTTTGCGGCTATCTTGCCGCCGCCCTTGTTCCAGCATACCACAGCGAGCTGTTTCCCGGCAAGCCCCTGCCTGCTGCAAAAAAGCATCGCACCATCATTCTGCTGCCCTTTTCCGGCAAACATGACAGACAGTTGTCGCGTTCCTGTGCTATAATACAAGCAAAGAAAGGCGGTGGCGTGATGAAACTGGACCGGCTGATCGGCATCCTTTCTATCCTGCTCCAGCGGGACAAGGTCACCGCGCCGGAGCTGGCAGAACATTTCGAGGTGTCCCGCCGGACGATCCAGCGCGACATCGAATCCCTGTGTCGGGCGGGCATCCCGATCGCCACCGCGCAGGGCGCGGGCGGCGGCATCTCCATTCTGGAGGGCTACCGCGTCGACCGCACGGTGCTGACCGCACCCGAGATGCAGGCCATCCTCACCGGGCTACGCAGCCTGGACAGCGTCAGCGGCACGCGCCGCTATGCACAGCTGATGGAAAAGCTGTCCGCCGGGACGGGCGGGCTGGTGCCCGGCGGGGCGCACCTGCTGATCGACCTGTCCTCATGGTACAAGACCAGCCTGCCGCCCAAAATTGAATTGATACAAAGCGCCATCGACCAACATCACATCATCCGCTTCACCTATTTCTCGCCCAGAGGCGAGTCCGAACGGACGGTCGAGCCGTATTATCTGGTGTTCCACTGGTCGGCGTGGTATGTGTGGGGCTGGTGCGGGCTGCGGCAGGATTTCCGGCTGTTCAAATTAAACCGCATGACCGGGCTTGCAACGGGCGAAACTTTTTCGCCCCGCCCCGCTCCCCTGCCCGATCTGGAACCCACACGCGTGTTCCCGGAAAAATACCGGGTCACCGTGCTGTTTGACCCGTCCTGCCGCTGGCGGCTGATGGAGGAATACGGCGCCGACCGCCTGACCGTAGAGCCGGACGGCCGGCTGCGGTTCACCGGCGGCTTTCCGGACGCAGAGGGCGTGCTGGGCTGGGTGCTGACCTACGGGGACAAGGCCGAGCTGCTCGAACCGGCAGAGCTGCGGACGAAACTGCAAGACATGCTGCGCCGCACGCTGGCACAGTACGAAAACGAGGAGGCATGACCGATGCGCTACGAATGGCTGGACGACTACCTGCTGCACAAGCGCGGCGTGACCAAGGATTATCAGCCGGTCTGGAACTGGATCCGGTACCACATCGGCGGCAAAATGTTCGCGGCGCTGTGTCTGGACAAGGCGCATGAGGTCTATTACATCAACCTCAAGCTGCAAGAGGACGAGAGTACCCTGCTGCGCGGCCAGTACGCGGACATCCTGCCGGGCTATTATTCCGACAAGCGGTGCTGGGTGTCGGTCAAGCCGGACGGCGCGGTGCCGGACGAGCTGCTGCGCGCCATGCTGGACAAGTCCTACGGTCTGACGCTTGCGGGCATGAGCAAAAAAGCGCGGCGGATGGCGCTCGGCCTGACCGTCTGCGGGCTGGAATGCGCCGCCTGTCCGCTGTACCAAGGCGACTGCCCCGGCTGCAACGAATGCGGCGGGCGGGTGTTCCACGCGCCGCCGGGCAAGCCCTGCCCGCTCTACGCCTGCGCGGTCAACCGCAGGCACCGCACCGGCTGCGGTGCCTGCGCCGACGCGCCCTGCGCGCTGTGGGAGCAGGTACGCGATCCGGCGCTGAGCGAGGAGGAGTTCCGCGCGTCTGTCGCCGCGCGGCTGGAAAACTTGAATGAATTACCAGAAATTAGCCGATGAGGACAAGAATGAAGCAATGGAAAAGATTAACACAATCATTCGCCAAATACGGCCGGAGGAGTATGGTCTTCTGCGAGAATTTGTCTATCAAGCCATCTACATTCCGGAAGGCGCGAAACCGCCGCCCCGGTCGGTGGTCGACTTGCCGGAATTACAGGTCTATGTTACGAGTTTTGGCACACAGTCTGGCGACTATTGCCTTGTTGCCGAGGTCACAGGAAAAGTAGTTGGTGCAGCGTGGAGCCGCATCATGCAGGACTACGGCCACATCGATGACCACACGCCTTCTTTGGCTATCTCGCTGCTGCCGGAATATCGCGGTCTGGGTATCGGGGCACAGCTGCTGCGCAGTCTCCTGCTTTTGCTGCAGGAGAACGGGTATCTCCGTTTTTCCCTCTCAGTACAGAAGGATAATCCGGCACTGCGTTTGTATGAGCGGGCGGGCTTTCGGATTTTAGCGGAAAAAGGCACAGAATATTTGATGCTGCGGGATATCACCCAATCCGTACAACAGGAGAATGCAGATATGGAAACAACAATGGAGAAACAACGGGAAAACAAAATCCAGCAGTGGTTTTCCATGTGGTTGGACAGAAAAGACACTGGCATTGAATATCTTTTTGCGCCCGATGCCGTCTACATCGAGAGCTGGGGGCCAGCATATCATGGCCGCGACAAGATCAAGCTGTGGTTTGACGAGTGGAACACCAGAGGAACCGTCGAACGATGGGACATCCGGCAGTATTTCCATAAAGGAGCACAAACGGTCGTGGAATGGTCGTTCCGGTGCACGATGACGGATGGAACTGTCCAGGGTTTTGACGGTCTCTCCCTCATTCGCTGGAACGAGGCAGGACAGATATGCTTTTTACAGGAATTCGGCTGCAACGAAAACCGCTATGACCCCTATGCCAACGGGGATACTCCAGTGTTTCAGGAAGAACAAACGATGTGGTTTTGAAAGGGTGACGCGCTATGCCAACTTCCAAGGTGACAGTCCACTTTTCCTGCCCGGTGAAACAGGTATGGGAAACGGTGACCGACCTGACCCGCACCGCATGGCGCAGCGACCTTGCGCGGGTAGCGGTCTTGGACGAAACCCACTTTATCGAACACACCAAGAGCGGCTATGCCACAAACTTTACGGTCACCGCCTGCGAGCCGCCCCGTCGCTGGGCTTTCGTCATGGAAAACGGCAACATGTCCGGCTCGTGGGAGGGCTTCTTCGAAAAGACAGCGGATGGCACCCGACTGACCTGCACTGAAACAGTGAACGCTAAGTGCTGGTGGATGCGTCCCTTTGTGCCCGGTTATCTGAAGCGGCAGCAAAAACGGTATCTGAATGACCTGCGAAAAGAACTTAACCATGGAAATCAGGCTGGCACAAACACAGGACATTGACGCTTGGATAGTGCATCCTGAAACGGATGCCTGTCAGACAAGCGTGAAGTAGAAAAAACTCCGAATGAAGATGCTTCATCCGGATTTTTTTGGTCCATCTTTTACCCTATGACCCGGGATACTGTCCGGCTTCGGCAACCGGAATACAGATCAGCAGTTCAAACCGACCGTCTTTCGCCTCGGACTGCAAAGTGCCGCCGTTGCGCAGCGCGATCTCCCGCATACTGGGCAGACCTAAGCCGTGCGCGCATGGGTCTTGCTTGGTTGTTGGCAATCCGGGCAGCACTTCTCCCTCCAAAGCATTTTCCACCCGCAGCATGAACAGCCCTTTATGTACCTTACATCGGGCGACAACCATCTTGTCCTCCGCCTGCGCGGCCGCTTCCATCGCGTTGTCGAGCGCATTGCCCAGCAGGGCGCACAGATCGGTGTCAGAAATCGGCAGCGGCTCGGGCAGCGCAACGGAAAAAACCGGTATCAGTCCCGCCTGCCGCATGACTTCCGCCTTGGCGGTCAACACAGCATTTGCGGTTTCATTCTCGCAGATGCGCTGCGCGCCCTGCAAAGCTGGGGACGCCGAAAGCGCTTCCAGATAGCGGAGCGCCCCGTCTGTATCGCCTTGCTCCAACCGCGCGCCGATCACCGTCATATGGTTGCGCAGGTCATGGCGCAGCGTGCGCACCTGCTGCGCCTGCCGCTGCAAGCCCTGATAGTAAACCTCGCGCAGAGAAGCCAAGCGGTTTGCCTGCTCCAATTTTTCATGGTCGACCAGCACCAGCACCGCCCGCAGCAGCATGACGGCAGTCAGCAGCACAAATGGCAGCACGACCATCCCCAGATTCATCGCCTGCGCGTAGGCTTCCGGTGCATCATATTTTTGATACGTCAGCAGCACCACAGCCGCCAAGGCGCAGAACGGCATGGCGGCCAGCCCCAGCATCAGCCGCCACAGCCCGGCGGACAAGGCTACCGGCTCCTGCGGCAGCCGGTGCCGCAGCGCCAAATACAATCCGCCGAACACGACGGGCCGCAGCAGCCGCGTCCACATCTCATATCCCTGTATATGCTGCAGATAGGTGTCCAGCATCGCGCAAACCGACATCACAAGGCAGAAAAAGATCAGGCACATCGCCAGCCGCCCTACCCGGTCGCCGTGGGTGCATACGAAAAACGCCGCCAGAAAAAACGGCAGCGTATAGAGCAGGTTGGGGTCGCCCACCCAGATCACCATGCCGCTGCTGCCGGCAAACAGCAAAAGCAGCAGCACGCCCCAGCCTTTGCCCCGGATCGACAAAAACGGGCGTGCCAGCCGGTAGATCAGCCACCCATTGAACAGGATCAGCGCCACCCATGCCCCATTGCTCACCAGCTGCGTAAACCACGCCAAAAACCGCTCCCCCATCAATTACCCTCCAATTCCGCACGCGTCAGCGCCAGCAGCGCATCCGCAAAACACGCGCGGCTGATTGGCAGGCGTGTGCCGTCCACCAGCACCGCCTCGCTGCCCTCTACCCGGTCGACCGCCGCCGCGCGCGCCAGATAGCGCTGATGCAGCCGGACAAAGCCGCCGCCGACCTCTGCCGCCACGCTGTCCAGCTTGCCGTAAAAGGTGTATTGCCGCTCGGGTGTCACGCAGGTCACCTTACGCCGGTCGGAGACAAAATACAGAATGTGGCTGACTGGGATGCGGTAGTGCGTATCGCCGCTGCGGCAAACAAAGGTGTGTTCCATGCCCCGGCACAGCGCCGCCTGCGCCCGGGTGATGATCTCTTCAAGCTGCTCCGGCTTGGGCGGCTTGAGCAGATAGCCCAGCGCGCCGACGCTGTACCCATCGAACACATGCTCGGCGTAACCGGTGACAAACACCAGCTGCAGATCCGGGTCGGCCGCGCGCAGCCGCCGGGCGGTCTCCATGCCGTCCAGCTGCCCCATCTCCATATCCAGAAACACCAGATCGAGCTCTCCGGCGTGCCGCTCCAGCCATTGCAGCAGCCCTTCTCCGGAGGAAAACGCAAAAAACTGCGCCTCGCTCCGCCGCGGCTCCAACACCCGCTCAAGCGCGGACTGAAGCGCCATGCGTGCATCATATACATCATCGCAGATGCCAATTCGCAGCATCCCGTTTCCCCCATTCCCTCTGGCCCGCCGAAAGACGGGGCTTTTTCTGTGCCGTTATGGCCGCTGGGGCTATTCTACCACGGCTGCCCGGTTTCAGCAAACCAAACTTGACAGCAAAGCCGCCGATTATGACAAGACGGCACGATACACCCCCAAACTTTCCCGTTTTGGCGCAGAGAATGACTGGGTTGGTTGCCCGCTGTCTGCCCGCGCGGTACGCTGAAAGCAGAAAGGCCGGACAGCCGTCCGACGCTTTGCCAACACAGAAAGGAAGGGGTCGCCATGCTGACCGTCAAAGACTTACACAAATCCTATCAGGTGGGCAATACCACCTATGAAGTGCTCAAAGGGGTGTCCCTCACGGTGGACGAAGGCGCATTTGTCGCCGTGATGGGGCCGTCCGGCTCGGGCAAAACCACGCTGCTCAACTGCATCTCCTGCTATATCCCCTCAGACCACGGCAGTATCCTGCTGGGCGGCACCGAGCTTGCCCGACTGGACGAGGACGCGATAGCTGCGGTACGCAACCATAAGCTAGGCTTCGTGTTTCAGGATTTCCTGCTGCTCGACGGGCTGACCGTACGGGAAAATATCCTGCTGCCCGCCATCATCGGCGGCGCGGTTTCCGCGACAACCGAAACCCGCGCCGACCAGCTTTGCGATGTGTTCGGCATTGCCGCCATCCGGAACAAATACCCGGCGGAGATCTCCGGCGGCGAAAAGCAACGCACGGCCGTGGCGCGCGCGCTGATCAACCACCCGCTGCTCATTCTGGCCGACGAGCCGACCGGCAATCTGGACTCCAAATCCTCCCGCGCGGTCATCCGCTCCTTTGAGCAGGCCAAAGCCGCGCTGGGCGCGACCATCTTTATGGTGACGCACGATTCGTTTGCCGCGTCCTTCTGCGATCAGGTCGTCATCCTGCGCGACGGCGTGGTGTGGCAGACGCTGACCAAGGGTACGCAAAGCCGGAGTGCCTTTCAGGATCAACTGTTGGACGCCATCCGCGAAATGGGTAAGGAGTGAGACGATGCGAACTTTTCCCCAAATCTATGCCGCCCTGCGGCGGAAAAACAGAGGACAATACGCCCTGCTGAGCGGCTGCTGCTTTTTCTCCGTGCTGCTGATCACCGCCTATGTGTGCATGATGCGCTCACCCACCATCCTCGCTGTACTGCCCGAGGGCGGCGACAGCCGCAAGCAGGTGATGATGATTTTTGTTCTGGCCGTCATCGGCTGCGCGGTGTTCACCACCTACGCCGCCGGACTGTTTTTCCGGCAAAAGTCCCGGGAGACCGGCGTGTTCCTCGCCTTGGGTGCTGCCCGCAGACAGCTGAAACAGGAACTGCGCCGGGAACTGGCTGTCATTTCCTTGGGGGCCTGCGCCGCCGGTGCGATCTTGGGCGGCCCTCTGGCTTGGGCGCTGTGGCAGATCTTCCGCGCGCTGGTGGTGGATACGCAGGAAATGTCCCTCACCTTTGACCCCGCCGCCTACACCTATGCACTGACTTTTGCCGCCTATGTCACCGCTATGCTCTTCCTGCTGGGCGGCCGCTCCATCCGCAAAACCAATATCATTGACGTGATTTCGGAGTCCCACCGCTCCGAGCCCATCCGCGCGGTCAAACGATGGTACGGCTGGGTGGGCATCGCCTTGCTGGTCATGGGCGGCTTCTGTGGCTACATCGCCCCATCTGTGTTCGTCCGCGGTCTCCACTGGTATGCCCCGGAGGGGCTGTCTGCCGTTTTTTATCTGCCTGCGCTGGTGGGATTGTATATGATTTTGCTGCACACGGTCGCCAACGGCTGGGGCAGTAAACGGCGCAAATACAAGGACATCATCGCTGTCTCCCTGATGCGCTTTCAGGGGCGGCAGACCGTGCGGAATATGCTGGTGATGACGGTGCTGATCGCCGGGGCTTACTTTGCCTCGTTTTACACCCCCATGCTGGGCACCGGCGCCATGCTGGGCTATGATGCCCGGCCGGTGGACTATGCCTATCACTTTCGCGCCGATCAGGATATCCCACAGCAGGACGAGGTGCACGCATTGGCCGAGGAATATGGTGTCACGATCACCTCTTGGACGCAGGCCCCCATGGCCAGGCTGGCCGTGGACGGAGACCGGCATGTGGAGACTGACGGGACGCTGGGCACAACTTGGGAAAGCGTTTACTATGCGCAGGCCAAGTCCGAACTTTTTCTCTCCGAGTCCGCCTACAACACCCTCACCGGGGAAAGCCTGGATTTACAGCCCGGACAAATCGCCGCCATCATGGACGCCAGCGGCGACGGTCAGGGCGTGTTCGGCGGGTTCGTCACCTTGGTCACCAACCCCATCACCGGGGAGCGCTTTCCGGTGACCATGGTGGACGACCTGCGAAACGACCTGCTCTTTGGCCGCTATGTGGTCGATGACGCTGACTACGCGGCCATGACCGACCGTCTCCCCGATGACTGGCGCGAGCAGATGGTGTTCTTCAACGTGGAGAACGACGCGCAGACCTACAACTTTGCCAAGGCTCTCTTTTATGAGATCGTCGACCGCTCCGGCCCGGAGGTCGCGCTATACGACAGCTACGATCCCGTTGCGCGGGAGATTGCAATTGCCGAAACCGGGGAATATTTTCTCGACCCGGAGACCTGCGAAGCGTATGACTTCACCCCGATCGACTACGACCAGCGGGACAGCTCTAACTTCCGGCTCTACTGGCAGTACATGCCCCAATTCCGGGTGTTGGACAAGGCGGATTTTGTCAAGACCACGGCCGTATTCCTGATGCTGTTCGTCTTTATCGCGATCGTCTGCTTTGCCGCTGTGATCGTCATTGCGTTCACCCGCTGCCTGACCATCGCTATCACAAACCGGCAGGTCTATGACGACCTGCGCCATCTGGGGGCGCCGCGGGCATATCTGTTCCGCTCCGTCCGCAGTCAGGTACGACGGGTGTTTCTGGTGCCCATGGTGACCGGCACCGCCCTGATTTACGCCTTTTACGCCATGATCATGTTCTTTAACGACAACCGCCTGACCATGGGCGAATTGGCGGGGTTGGGCAGCTGCCTGCTGCTGATCTTCGCCGTATCCGCGATATTATACGGCGTTTACCGGCTGACCCACCGCACTGTCTGCCGCAGGCTGGGCATCTGATTTCGCTTCCGTATATCGCTCCCCCACCAGCCGCCGGGCATCTCCCGGCGGCTGCGTTGTTTTGGCCGAATGCACCACTTGTAATCTGTGCATAAAGTCCTATAATAGAAAACTGTAAGCGCAATCCCACTGCAAGGACGGTGAACGCCCATGAAGCGTATCTTTTTTGTTGAGGACGACCTGAGCCTGATCCACGGTCTGTCCTTCGCCCTGCGGCAGCAGGGCTATGAAGTCGTTGGCGCCCGCACCTGTCTGGAAGCCAAAACGCTCTGGCAGGCAGGCGGCTATGACCTTGTGATTTTGGACGTGACCCTGCCCGACGGCTCGGGCTTTGACCTTTGCCGCCGGTTCCGCCAAGGCTCCAAAGTACCCATTTTGTTTCTGACCGCGGCGGACGAGGAGACCGACGTCATCATGGGGCTGGATATCGGCGGCGACGATTATATCACCAAGCCGTTCAAGCTGGCGATCTTCCTGTCGCGCGTCAACGCCCTGCTGCGTCGCAGTGGAGACTTCCGTCAGTCGGATGACACGCTCCAATCGGGTGGTATCACTGTGCATCAGCTGACGCGCGAAGTCATCAAGGATGGCATGCCAGTCGAACTCACCGCCAGCGAATACAAATTGCTGTGCTTATTTCTGGAGCACCCGAACCTTGTGCTGTCACCTGAGCAGATTCTGGGCAGACTATGGGACTGCGAACAAAACTATATCGACAGCAGCACGCTGACCGTCTATATCCGCCGTCTGCGCGCCAAGATCGAGGACGACCCCAGCAGCCCCAAGCGCATCGTCACGGTGCGCCGCATGGGCTATAAATGGAATGCTGCGAAATGAGGTGCGCCATGAACATGCTGGCTGACCGGCACATCAAACGCCTGTTTTGCCTTGTCCTGACCCTGACGGTCGGGTTTGCCCTGCTGTCCGCCGTGCTGCTCGCGGCAGGCGGCGAGTACGCCGCGCGGTATCTTCCGGCGGCGTTCGCCTGCATGGGGCTTGTGATTCTGACCGCCATGTACCGCTATTTCCGCAGGCAGCACCAGACCATGGCGCGCGCGATCGAACAGCTGCACGCGTTTCTCGCGGGCGACCCCGCCGCGCGCATCGAGTGTGACGACGAGGGTGAACTCAACCGCCTGTTCCACGAGGTCAACTCGCTGGCCGCCATCCTGAACGCGCACGCCGAAAACGAAGGCCGCGCCAAACAGTCTATGAAGGAAACGCTGTCCGACATCTCGCACCAGCTCAAGACCCCGCTGGCAGCACTCCATATCTACAACGGCATTTTGCAGCAGCCGGCCGACCCGGAAACCGTCCGGGAATTTACCGCCCTGTCCGAGCAGGAGCTTGACCGCATCCAGATGCTGGTGCAAAACCTGCTGACCATCACCAAGCTGGATGCGGGTACGCTCGTGCTGGACAAATCCGAACATAACCTGTCCGACCTGATGGCAGGAGTCGGGCGGCGCTTTGCTGTACAGGCGCGGCAGCAGGATACCCTGCTGTCCTGCTCCGGCGACGACGCTATCTCCCTGTGCTGCGATGCGCACTGGCTGAGCGAAGCCATCAGCAATCTGATTAAAAACGCGCTCGACCACACCGAGACAGGCGACACGGTCGCGGTTTCTTGGCACGCCTTTGCGTCGATCGTCCAGATCACGGTGCGGGACAATGGCAGCGGCATCCATCCGGAGGACTTGCCGCATATCTTCAAACGGTTTTACCGCAGCCGCTTTTCTCAGCATACACAGGGCGTCGGCTTGGGGCTGCCGCTTGCCAAAGCGATCATCGAAGCACATGGCGGCACGATCGAAGTGGACAGCATTTTAGGCGGCGGCACGGTTTTTACGACCAACCTCCTGATTCCTACAATATTGTAGGCTGCAAGTCATGTAATCGTAGGGTTCCCGTGGTACCCTTTTCCTATCGCAACAGAAAGAAGGTGCCAACCCAACATGGATTTACTGGAAGTCCAGAACTTATGCAAAACCTACGGCAGCGGCGAGACCGCCGTGCACGCCTTGCGGCACGCGACGTTTTCCGTTCCGAAAGGCGAATTTGTCGCTGTGGTCGGGGAATCCGGCTCGGGCAAATCAACGCTGCTCAACTTGATCGGCGCGCTCGACACGCCAACCAGCGGCCGGGTGCGAATCGACGGCAAGGACATTTTCTCGATGAAGGAACGAAATCTGACCGTGTTCCGCCGCCGCAATATCGGCTTCATTTTCCAGAGTTTTAACCTCATCCCCGAGCTGACCGTCGAACAGAACATCGTCTTTCCGGTGCTGCTCGATTACCAGAAGCCGAACAAATCCTATCTGGAGGAGTTGCTGACGGTGCTCGGCCTGCGTGAGCGCCGCCACCATTTGCCGAGCCAGCTGTCCGGCGGGCAGCAACAGCGCGTCGCCATCGGGCGCGCGCTCATCACCCGCCCGGCGCTCATTCTGGCCGACGAGCCGACCGGCAATCTGGATACGCAGAACACGAGCGAGGTCATTGCCCTGCTCAAAGAGGCGTCCCGCCGGTACGAACAGACCATTTTGATGATCACCCACAGCCGCGCGATCTCCCAGACCGCCGACCGCATTTTGCAGGTGTCCGACGGCAGACTGACCGACTTCGGGAGGTGCCGCGCGTGAGGAGCTACCTGAGCCTGATCCCGATTTCCGCCAAAGTACACCGGCGGCAAAACCACATGACGCTGCTCTGCATCCTGTTCGCGGTGTTTCTGGTCACGGCCATTTTCAGCATGGCGGACATGCTGATCCGCAGCGAAACCATGCACGCCAAGGAAGTCCACGGCAATTGGCACATTCAAATTCATGATTTGACCGAAAGCGAAGCGTCCGCCATTGCCGCGCGCGACGACGTCGCCGCCGCGTCGTGGTATGACGTGACCGCACTGGACAAAGACAGCCCGTATCAAATCGGCGGCAAACAGGCCGTACTCTGCGGCATCGATGAGGCGTTCCGCACGAACATCATGCGCTACTTCCCCGCCGGTTCCAGCGTCGCGACGGATGACGAAGCGATTTTGACGCCGAACGCCCAATCGCTGCTCGGCGTTGCCGCTGGCGACACGATCACGTTGGACACGCCTGCTGGAAGCTATTCCTTCCGCGTGACCGGATTCCGCAGCGACGACAGCCAGTTCGCCTCCAATAACGGCACCGGCGAGACGACCGCCCTGCTGGTGGACGACGATCAGATCGGCGTTTTCATGAGCATCACGGCATTCCGCCAGATCCTGTCGGCTAACGGCGAGACCGGCAGCCCGGTGTTCTATGTCCAATTTGACAGCCATGCCAATATAGGAAAAGCCATCCGCGAGATCGGGACGCAATACGGCCTGACCGACGCCGATATTGAGCAGAACTTTATCCTGATGGGGCTGGCCGGGCTGAGCAACAACACGATGATCAAAAACGTGTACCCGCTGGTGTTCATCCTGTTTCTGCTCATCCTGCTCGCGGGCGTGCTGATGATCTCGGGCAGCCTGAACAGCACGGTCGCCCAGCGCACGCAGTTCTTTGGCATGATGCGCTGCATCGGCATGAGCAAGCAGCAGGTCGTCCGCTTTGTGCGGCTGGAGGCGCTGAACTGGTGCAAAACCGCCATCCCGCTCGGCGTGCTGCTCGGCACCTGTCTCGCTTGGGGACTGAACGCCGTGCTGCGGTATCTGGTCAGCGGGGAGTTCCGCGACATTCCGGTCTTTGGCGTCAGCGCGGTCGGCATGGTCAGCGGCGCGCTGCTCGGCCTGCTGACCGTCTGGCTCGCGGCGCAGGCGCCCGCCAAACGCGCTGCGCGGGTCTCCCCGATGGCGGCGGTGTCCGGCAACGACAGCCTGCGCCCGACCCGGCCGCACCACCTGCACACCCGTCTGCTGCCCATCGAGTGCTCGCTCGGCGTTTCGCACGCGGCCGCCGCCCGCAAAAATCTCGTGCTGCTGTCCGGCTCTTTTGCGCTCAGCATTGTTCTATTCCTGTGCTTTTCCGTGCTCGTCGAGCTGCTAGGCTGCCTGCTGCCCGCGTCGCTGTCCGCCCCCAACCTGAGCATCGCCAGCGAGGATAACACCAACACCGTCTGCCATGCGCTGGTCGCCGAAATACAGACGATGCCGGGCGTGAAGCACGCCTTCGGCCGGATGTACCAGCCGGACGTTCCCGCGGCTTTTTCCGCAGAAACGGACGAAACGACCGTCGATCTGATCTCCTACGACGATCTGCAGCTTGGCTGGCTGGCGGACGACGACATGCTGCGTCCGGGCAGCGACCTGTCCAACGTGTACGGCGACAACGGTTCGGTGCTCGCCATCTGGGACGAGGCCGTGCCGCTGGACACGGGCGACACGGTTTCCATCGGCGGTACCACCTTGCAAATCGCCGGTATGCTGAAATACAGCCCGTTTTCCAACAGCGGACGCACAGACGGCGAGGTCATCTTGATCTGCTCCGAGCCGACCTTTACCCGGCTGACCGGCATGCAGGACTATGCGATCATCGACGTGCAGGTGGGCAAAGAGACGACCGACGCGCAGGTCGCAGCCATCCAAAGCCTTGCCGGTGATGACTATACCTTCATCGACCGGCGGGACGAGGGCGACCGCAGCACGTTTTACGCATTCAGCCTGTTCATTTACGGGTTTCTCGTCATCATCGCGCTGATCACCGTGCTGAACATCATCAACAGCATTTCGATGAGCGTTTCCGCCCGCACGCGACAATACGGCGCGATGCGCGCGGTCGGCATGGACGGGCGGCAGCTCACCCGCATGATCGCGGCCGAAGCCGCGACCTATGCGCTCACCGGCTGCATCCTCGGCTGCGCCGCTGGTCTGCCGCTGCACAGGTTGCTGTATGACCGGCTGGTGACCGCGCACTTCCCCTATTTCACTTGGACAATGCCGTTTGCCGCTCTTGTAGTCATTTTGTTGTTTGTGCTCGGCGCGACCGTGCTGGCGGTTTACGCCCCGGCCAAGCGCATGCGGCGCATCTCGGTCACCGAAACGATCAACGAATTATAGGTATTTGGGGAGCAGATGCTTTTACAGACTTGTCCACCGCCATGAAAAATAAAGAAAGGCCATGCAGGGCATATTGTAAATGTCAATGAAAAAGTGAGCCAGGCGCTCATGAATTTTTGAGCCAGCAACGCTCATAAAAAAGTGAGCCACT